>CAZUBL010000028.1:0-12667 GCA_964618685.1 uncultured Gammaproteobacteria bacterium
TCGATGAATTGATGACGGTTGCGGCCGTTACTGTCCAGGAAGACGGTGATTATAAGGCAGTGGGTAATCCAGACGGCCATTTGACGGTCGATATGGAACAGGGATCAATGGCCGAGAAATTTTCGGGCTCAAACACCCGTATCGTTGCCGGATTTTACATCTCGGACGTTTCCGACTCCAAAGGCGCTAAGAGGCCGGGCGAAAACGCCAGAAAAAGCGATATCTCCAAACCAATGAATACGGTCGAAGGGGCGATATCAGCTAACTTCACAACTTTGTTTGCGATCTACCAGATGTCAAAACTCAAGAAACTGAGCGGAAATATTCAGGATACGCTTAAGAAACTAGAGAGTCTTGCGGGCGAGTTGGGGGTAAGTTAACGATTCAAAATCTCCTGGTATTTTTCTGTTCCTTCTTCGGCATCTCCGAAAAATATTTGTTTGCCGTGATCAAGAACCAGAACTTTTTTGCAGTATTGTTTGGTTTGATCCGGCGCATGGCTAACTAAAATTAAAGTTGATCCTTTGTCCTGAAACTCTTTGATTCGGTTGAGGCATTTCTCCTTGAACTTGACGTCGCCAACCGACAAAATCTCGTCAACCAGAAGGATATCGGGCTTTTCGGCAACAGCCACGGAAAAGGCCAACCTCATATACATTCCTGAAGAGTAGTGTTTAACCGGTTGGTCCATGAAGGCCTCAAGTTCAGAAAACTCGACGATGCCTTTATACAGACTTTCCATATGTTTGCGCTTAATACCTAAGATTGAGCCGTTAAGGTATACGTTTTCGCGGCCTGTTAATTCCGGGTGAAATCCGGCCCCGAGTTCAATCAGTGGGGCAACCCGACCGTCAACCGTAATCCGTCCGTCAGAGGGCTTGGTGACTCCGGCGATGATTTTAAGCAGGGTCGATTTACCGGAGCCGTTCTTGCCCAAAATTCCCAATGACTCTCCCCGATCGATTCCGAAATTGATCTGAGACAGGGCCGAAAACGAAGTCCTGACTTCCTGGCCGGAAAAAAGCGCCGGAATAAACTCCTTAAAAGTTTTGTGTTTCTGTAAATTATATTTTTTGCTTAAATTTTCAGCTTTGATGATATTAGACATAATCGGCGAATTCCCCTTCGGATTTTTTGAATATATAAAAACCGATAATAAACACAGTTATGGACATGGCAAAAGCAATCATCAACGACGAATAGCTCGGCTGTCCCCCTCCCAATATGGTCTGCCTGTAGGCGTTTATGATGACAGACATCGGGTTAAGGGAAAAGATAAAGCGGTAGCGGTCCGGAATAATCTCGACCGGGTACATGACGGGAGTCAGATACATCCAGAGCATGATTACCAATCCCAATAAATATTGGATATCACGGTAGAAAAGGTTGAAGGAAGCCAGTATCAAGGACAGGCCGGCGGTGAAGATCATCTGGATCAAAAATATTAAGGGAACCCATAGGATTGTCGGGCCTATTATAGTTTTGAAGAAGATGAAGAAAATAATAAGGACGATGCAGGAAAACAGAAAGTCTACGATCTTGGCGATGATTGTCGAATAGACAAGAATTTCCCTTGGGAAATATATTTTCGTGATTAATGAGCTGTTTGAGACTAGGGCGTTGACTGACGAAGATAAGCTTGCCGCAAATAGATTCCAGGGCAGAAGGGCAACCGCCAAAAAGATAATGAAAGGAACTCCCTGGGACGGTATCTTCAAGACCACTGAAAACACGAAATTGAGAACAATCAATTGGAAAAGCGGATTCAAGATGACCCAGGCGTATCCCAAAATGGACTGTTTGTATCTCTGGTTGATCTCACGGTAAGCCAAGTTCCACAGAAGCTCCCGGTATTCCCACATGAGGCGGAAGTTCAGTTTAAGTTTGGAAATCGTCTTCATAGGTCAATTTTATCATTTTTCCACTTCCTTTTGCTCCTGAATAGGTGCTCTCGGATAGACAATTCGGCGACATGGATAAACCATTCATGGAAAATTTTGCTCAAGAATGCGAGCGCTACTACGGCATTAAATATCGTTTGGTTCCCGAGGATAAAGTTCAAAGACGTAAATGCCGTCGCGAAATATAGAACAAAGAAAACGTTCTCGAAGAAGTTTCCGAATACCAAAAGGACGTGGCGATCACTGGACTTGAGAAATACGGTAAGCCCGATCATCCGCCAGACAAAAAGAATCGACAACAGTAGTTTGAATTCCGGCAGTACCTGCCAGGCCAGGATAAGTTCAAATACCAGCACCCAGGAGTCAAGGATTTTGTCGGCCATTTGGTACTGTTTTTTACTTATTACATGGTGGGCGAAATCGGCGTCGAATATATCCAACAAAAGTGATAAAATTATGGCGGGTGTCGGCCAAACCAGTATTAATGGAGCCAGGACTATTCTTACCAAAACAACGAAGTAATACGCCATTTCCATTAATTCTATACTATTTGCCGTCGGATTTACAAAATAATAATAAAAATGAAGACAATAACCGGTAGAAAACTAAAGATAGCCATGTTTTTCTCTTCCGATCCCGCCTCAACCGGGGGGGTTCAGGAGCATGTATATTATCTGTCTGTTGCCTTAAAGAAATTAGGTCACCAGGTGACGGTTTTTATGCCCCGTCGTCCCCGTACACTTCTCCCCTATCCGAATGCCAGAATGGTCGGTGAATTTACGGAATTCTCCCTTCCCATAGGCTATGACGTCAGTTATGTCAGCAAAACGGATAAAGAAGACTACCGCAAGATAATAAACTCGGGAGATTTTGACCTTATCCATATCCACGATCCCTTCATGCCGTTTCTGTCGTACGAACTTCTTAATGTTCTTGAAACGCCGATTGTGACGACCTATCATGCTACCTGGGAGAAGGACTCGTTCCTGGATATATTCCGGGGATTCATTCCGCTTCTAAAGGACAGTTTGTCAAAAAAAGTCAAAGGTTCGATCTTCGTTTCCAACAGGACCAAAAACTGCTGGGAAGAGGTATTCAACCCAAAGACCCGGAAAACCATAATCGCCAACGGCATCGACCGGGATCTCTTCCGATTCAAAAAAAAGAAACCCGACGGAAAGATCAAGCTGTTGTTCCTGGCGAGGATCGTCCCCAAAAAAGGCCTCCATCTTCTGTTGAAGGCCTTAAAGAAAATCGTCGTCAACCGTAAGAATATCACCCTCTCAGTTGTCGGCGAGGGGCCGGACAAGAAAAGGATGATGGACTACGTGAAGAATAACAAACTTGAGGATTACGTCAAGTTCCACGGTTATGTCAAGAAGGAAGAGAAGGCCAAGCTTTACCAAATCGCCGATATATTCTGCGCCCCTTATGTGAACGAGGGATTTGGGATTACCCTACTTGAGGCGATGGCATCAGGTACCCCGATAGTTGCTTTAAAGAATAACGCCTTCTCAGAAGTCCTCAAGGACTACCCGGCAAAAAGTCTTATCGTCAAGGAAAAAAGCGTCAAGGAAATGGCTAAGGCCATCGAATCCTTGATTGTCAGCGATAAGTTGAGGCAAAAGATAGTAGAATGGGAGGTAGAGGAAATCAAAAAGTACGATTGGAATAAAATAGGCAGGGAAACGGAAAAATTTTACGCCAAGGTTTTGTAATAAATCATTATGTACATAATGTATATCGATGAATCCGGCGATACTGTTCCAATATCCCAGAAAGGTTCAAGATTTCTTGTTTTGTCGGGTTGTATCATTAAAGAGAACGATATCTATAAAATAGAAGTAGACTTCAGAAACATTAAAGAAAAGTATTTTCAAAATCCGGAAATAGAAATCAAATCTAATTTCCTTAGGTATGCGAATCCGGATCTTAAACAGTCATCTCCCTTAAAACTTAACAGCAAAAAAAAATATGATGAATTGGAACAGGAAATAACCAAGCTTCTTATTAAAATACCGATTGTGTTATATTCAGTTGTAATTGACAAGCAGTCATACTGGGAACAATACCCGTCTCAAAATCCATACGATGTCGCATATGTTTTTTTAGTAGAAAGATTTCAAAAGTTTCTTGTTGGTAAAAAAGGCCTAGGGATTGCTATAATAGATCCAAGAGAAGGCCAAGTTGAAAAAACGTTTATCGGAGAGGAGTTGGATAGGATACACAGTAAATTAAGATGGACCGATGGGGATTTCTGGATAAAATGTCCCAACATTGTTGAAAGACTGCTCTTTTCAACTTCCGACAAGACCGTAGGAATTCAATTGTCCGATTTGTATTGCTATCCCATATTTAATATTTTTGAATATAACAAAAAAACTGACGAATATTGGAGATATAAGGAAATAAGTTCGAAAAAATTATCTAAAAATGGTGCTATAGTTGATGGTGTTGGATTAAAATTTTTCCCTGATAAAACGAAAAAAGGCCTCCGCTTTTTTGCTTGAGGCCTACTTTCGATGGGCGCGATTACCTCGCGACCAATATAATCATACCATATAGGTCAATTAAGAACAAGTAGATAGATTGTTAAATCAATATAATTTACTACTTGACAAATAACATATGAAAAAAAGACTGACGAAAATCGTGGCAACAATCGGCCCAAGCTGCGAGACGGTTCCGGAAATTGAGAAGCTGGTCGATCTTGGCGTTGATGTATTCAGGTTCAACCTGAAACATAACTCCCTCGATTGGCACAAAGAAAAAATCGGCGAGGTTAAGAAAGTGGCCGAAAAACTGGGAAAAAACGTTGGCATAATGATCGACCTTCAAGGACCTGAGATCAGGGTGAATATCAAGATACCGGAGATCAAGGTCGAGGAGGGTCAGCTTATTCCTCTTGAGGAAGGGGCTGTTTTTGTCTCCCACCCTGAGATTATCCCCAACCTGCCGGTTGACCAACGGGTTCTTATTGACGACGGTAGTTTGAGTTTCAAGGTCGAAATCCATGATGACAAACGGATGCTCCGTTCGTATTCCACGGGGTACATAAAAAACCGCAAGAATTTCAATATCCCGGGTTGCGATATTCCCGTACCTTCACTTATTGCCCGGGACATAGAAGCCATAAAAATGGCGGCCCTTGCGGGCGTGGATTTCATCGCCCTGTCTTTTGTGAGGTCCGGAAAGGACGTCAAGGACTTGAGGTCTGAAATGGCCAAACACAAGGTCGCAGCCAAAGTGATTGCCAAGATCGAGACCCAGAAGGCTCTCCACAACCTTGAGGAGATCACCAACGAGGTTGACGGCCTGATGGTCGCCCGAGGGGACCTTGGAGTTGAGATCTCCCTTGAGAAGGTTCCGTATTTCCAGAAGCTCATAATCAAGGAAGCCTTCAAAAAAGGAATCCCGGTCATAACGGCGACCCAGATGCTCCAGTCGATGGTCGATAATCCATACCCGACGCGCGCCGAGGTCTCAGACGTCGCCAACGCTTTCTACGATCTGACGGACGCCGTCATGCTTTCGGCCGAGACGGCAAGCGGCAAGTATCCCAAAAAAGCGGTGACGATGATGAACGATATCCTCCACTTCAACGAAAGCCAAAACTACCTTTCAGACAAAAAACCCTTTTATTTTGAAATCAAGACGAACGCCGACCTTATTTGCGAGTCGGCCTACAATCTTTATCTGTCCTATCTCAAAAATAAAAAGAATCTTGCCGGCTTCCTGGTCTTTACCCAAACCGGTGCCACCGCCAGATTCATTTCTCGTTACAGGCCGCTTCTTCCCATATATACTTTCGTATCTTCAAAAAGCGTCGCCGATTCATTAAGTATTGACTTTGGCGTCCAGACCTTCATTCATAAACCGGTATTGAAGAATGAAGTCACCAAAAAAGATATAAGGACGGCAATTGAAATGCTCACCAAAAAAAACCTCATCAAAAAAGACGAAACGTTACTGGTTCTCCACGGAGATTACTGGGCCGTCAAGGGAGGCACTTCAACTCTTAAGATATTCTCAGTCTGACATTATGGATAAAATTAGAAACTTTGCGATAATTGCCCATGTTGACCACGGAAAGTCAACCCTCGCCGACAGGCTTTTGGAAATGACCCACGTGGTTGACCCCGGTCACCACGACGAACAGATGCTTGACCGCAATCCCATTTCCCGCGAACGCGGCATCACCATAAAGCTAGCCCCCGTCCGCATGAAATATAACGGTTATGTCCTTAACCTCATAGACACTCCCGGACATGTCGACTTTTCCTACGAAGTGGACCGCACCTTGTCGTCGGTTGAAGGCGTCATCCTATTGGTCGATGCCACCCAAGGGATACAGGCGCAAACGATTGCCAACGCCTACAAGGCTATCGAGAAAAACCTGGAGATAATTGCTGCCGTCAACAAGATAGATTTGCCTTCGGCCGAAGTTGAGGCGACCAAAAAGCAGCTTGTCGACTTCTTAGGCATTTCAAACGACCAGATCTTTGAAATCTCGGCTAAAACCGGTCACGGGGTCGAGACGCTCCTTAACGCGGTTGTTGAAAAGATTCCCCCTCCCAAGAACTTAAATACAGATGACACTAAGGCCTTGATCTTCGATTCATATTACGACTCCCACCGCGGGGTCATCACCTTTGTCCGAGTATTTGAGGGGACTTTAAAGGCTGGGCAAAAGATGAGGCTGGCGGCAACAGGAGCCATATTTGAAACGTCGGAAGTTGGATTCTTCTCCCCAGACCTTATTCCCGAACCAAGCCTGACCGACGGGAATATCGGGTATCTTGTCACCAACCTCAAGGACATTCATCAGGTAGACGTCGGAGACACGATCCTCAACTTCAAAGACATGTCCCCGCCCCTTCCCGGATACAAGAAAGTCCAGCCGATGGTATTCGCGTCGGTCTTCCCGACCCTGACTGCTGACTACCTCAACTTGAAAAAGGCCTTGGACAAACTATATTTAAACGATTCCGCCCTCCAATTCGCAAGCGTCTATTCCCAAGCCCTGGGGGCCGGATTCAGGGTGGGATTTTTGGGACTTCTTCACGCCGATGTTGTTAGGGAAAGACTCGAGCGCGAATTCAACTTGAGCCTTGTCCTGACCCCTCCCCAGGTTGAATATAAGGTTGAGGACGGAGTGTTTTTTGAGCCTTACGTTAAGATCATGATCATCACCCCCAACCAATACGTCGGGGCCGTCATGCAACTGGCCCAGAACTACCGAGGAAAGTTTCTGACAATGGATAACAAAAACAAGATAATGTTGAGTTACGAGATGCCGATGTCGGAACTCATGTCCGACTTTTTTGACAACCTCAAAAGCGTTTCCTCGGGGTTCGCTTCCCTGGACTGGGAGTTTTTTAAGTACGAGAAGGTTCAGGCTGCCAAGCTCCAAATCCTTCTAAACGGCGATCCGGTTGAGGAGTTCTCGGAAATTGTCGTCAAGGAAAAGTCTTTTGAGAAAGCTAGGTTTATAACCCAAAGGCTGAGGGAGCTTATCCCCCGCCAACAGTACGAAGTCAAGATCCAGGCCTCATACCACGGGAAGATAATTGCCTCAGAAAGGCTATCGCCTTTCCGGAAGGACGTCCTTATAAAAAGCGGCAAGGTTATCGGTGCCGGGGACGTGGGACGGAAAAAGAAACTTCTCGAGAAGCAAAAAGAGGGTAAGAAAAAAATGAAGATGATCGGACGCGTCGAGATCCCGAAAGAAGCCTTTTTCAACCTTTTCAACAAAAAAGGTTAATGACGATATCCCCTCGAGACAATCGCCAAAGACAAACTTTGGGCCCGCATAAATACCCGGTGGAGTAAGGGCACGATCAGGGGCATGATATTCCACGAAAAACTCTTTAAACCGCGCGACTTCTGGACGGCCATTATTTGGGAAGCTTCGTCAAAAATTAAGGGAATGAAGTAAAAGGTCATCGTCAGCATCAACCTCATGTCCTCGCTTAGAAAGAAAAACGCCGAAACTATCCTTGCCGGGGAAGTCGTTGAAACAAAATACAAAACCATCATGCTGACAACGACAAGCTTTGAAAAAACCGTATAGGAGAACAATAGCTTATCATTCAAAGGCACTCCCGGACTGAATACAAGTTGGAGAATAAAGATTAAAATTCCGACCGGAAAAAGAGCTTTCAGTCGGGGATAGATTTTTTTACGGCTTTTTGTAAAGGACATCACAACCAGCAAAAGTAAAAGAGTGACCGACAAAAGAGTTGTATTAAAAGACGCCAGCACGAGAGTGCTTGACCCGATGAGTATTACTATTTTTATTAGCGCCGGTAATTCTTTCATATTTTTGTCCCCGGTATCCTTATCCCGATTTTCTTTAACTTGTCCCTTTTGGAAAATACCTGGTTTGGACTCCCCTTTTCGATAATCCTCCCCCGGTCTATGACAATCATCTGGTGGGCGTATTTCAATAGGTATTCGGTATCGTGCTCGACGATTATGATGGTTTTGCCTTTTCGGTTGAGGTCGCCCAAAATGCGGAAGAGTTTTAGACTGCTCTTGTGGTCGAGCATGGCCGCCGGCTCGTCAAGAACGATATACGACGGATCCTGGGCCAGGACGGCCGCCAGGCAAATCTTTTGCTTTTGGCCCAAGGAAAGGGTTTGGGGGTCGCGTTCTTCAAACCCCTCCATCCCGACCATATCCAGAGCTTTTTTTACCCTCTCCTCCGTATTGACGATATCCAAATTTTTGAGTCCGAATACGATCTCCTCTCTGACTGTCAGGTTGAAAAGCATGAAATCTGGATTCTGGAAAACCATCCCGACCTTGCGGGCAAAAAATGATACGGGCTTTGTTATCGTTGAAACCCCGTCGATATAAACCTTCCCTTTTATATCGGCCTTGATCTGATGCGGAATGAGGCCGTTTGTGAGAAGAGACAGGGTCGACTTGCCGCTTCCGTTGACGCCGGTAATCCCGAAAATAGATCCCTGAGGAATGAAAAGATCAATGTCTTTCAACTCAAAAGACCCCTCGGAATACGACAGTGAAACCTTATCAAAAGTTATGCCTTTTTTCATACGCCCTTTTTCCAGTGCGAGAAACGGCTAAGCCTGAATTTATTGACGAGCACCCAAGCGACTGAAACATCAAGCAAGCCCTGGACAACGTTGAAAAGCGCGATTATGTACCAAGGAATGGCCGTTATCGCCTGCTCAGGCGTCATCCCGGTCCAGATGGGTATGGCGTAATAATAGTTCAAGGGTATGACAATTAGTACGCGCAAAGCCAAAGCCAACGTAACCGGGAGAAAAAGATTCCTCATGCGGGCATAATGCGAAAGCGGCTTTTTAATTACTAGAAGAAACGTTGCCAAAACAAACCACATTGGGAAACTGGCGACCCATTTCATGCTGGCGCCAAGCCAGGTGTCCGGTGCAAAAAGAGTGATAACTAGAGCACCTCCCAAAGAGACAAGGAACGACATTCTCAATCCAAAAAGGAAAAACGCCATGATCCATGTAACGGCAACGATGTCGATCCACATGCCAAACTGCGGCGACTGGTAACCAATATGGATAAGCTGGACAACAGCCGAAAATGCGGTTAAACCCGCAGCTATCGCCATGTCACGGGCGGAAAAAGAATTCTTGGACATAAAAAATACCCCTTTCGGGGTAATAAATAATATAAGCCACGTTAATACGGCTTTTGTATCTTTCTTTCCTCCCGACTTTAACGGTCGCTCCGGGAATCCCACCCGGTCGTCCCCGGTAATTTACCAGGGTCGAAGAGTATACTTCCGATCTTGAATTACGCAAACACCCCGAAAGATATACATTATGGTAACATATTATTGTGAAAAGGAAAACAATTAAATATCTCATTTGGATCATTCTGGGTATGATAACGCTGTACTTTGTCGTATCAAAAAACGGCAACCTGGCCCTTGACGGAGGCAGCCCCCAGTTGGCATCAACCTTATACGCCATATTCGCGTCCATTGCCTGGGGAGCCTATCGACTCATAGCAGAAAAAAGATCCGCGGCTTACCTGGCGGCAATAATCCTTTATGCTTCGATTTTTGTTGTAATGTTTTTGACCGGCTATGTTTTCTCCCCGACCCAGATGGTAGCGGTAATCGCCCTGTTCTACTATTCGTCAAAAATTTTCGCCTATACCTTCAAGACGTGAGATTTGAAAGTCACCAAATCAGGGGGCGCGGTCGGGCAACCACATTGGGATTCCCGACCATAAACCTTGAAATCCCGAAAGGATTAAAACTAGATTACGGAATATACGGCGTTAACCTTTACGTCGACAATGACAAATATTTGGGAGCGATGCATTATGGCCCTTCTCCGACATTTAAGGATGCGCTTGAATCTTGCGAAGTGTATCTTCTTGACGTTGACGGAACAAAACTACCGGTAACTGATGGTAAGGAAATCAAAATCGACATATTGAGGTTTATCCGCGGGGTTATGAAATTCGATACGACCGGGGAATTGATCGGACAAATAGAAAAGGACGTTGAAGAAATAAGAAAATTATCTGAAACCTAAAGTCTTCTTGTAATTATTTAACGTTTGTGGCGTAAATACAACCGTTACTCCCCCGACAATGTTTTTACCGGGAGGTATGTTAAGAGCTATCCCGTAGGTTTGGTCCGTTATCTTTCCCCAATCAAATTCGTCCCCGGCACTTAAAATGGATTTATCAAATTTCTGGCCTACCGGCATTTTTTCATTCAATATGGTTTCAACGATTGGTAGCGTTTCGTCGGTTAAAACAATCCTGCCTCCGGAATTAGATACTTTGAATTCTGCCAATTCCCTCTGGCCCTTTGTATCATCCATAACGATCGCTATGCGGGAGTTATCGGGTGTGTCTTTAGGCAAGAAAACATCGCCGCCTCTTAGCTGGCTTTTGTCATCAACATGAACTTCGGTACCGTTAGGTTTTACAGCTTTTGTCAGCTTATTTACGCTTATTGGTACTTCAATAGCTAATTCGGTTGGTGTAGCGTTCATATTTTTCTCCAACTTATATTATTATCTTTCTTCATAAAAGTATACTGCCTTTTGGCGTATTGGATCTCGTGATTTGTCCATTCTTCGATCGCCTGGTCGTAATTAATATCTCCTTTTATGTATTTTATCAGCTCCTGGTAGCCAATGGTTTTCATTCCGGGATCACTCGCCTTATATCCCCTTTCAAGAAGTCGCTTAACCTCATCTACCGCCCCTTGCTCGATTCTTTTTTTGACCCGGGCCTTGATCGCTTCAACCAGGTCGTCCCGATTCGCATAATGTATGCCTATGAACGATGTGACTCCTAACTTGTTCAAGTGTCCCTCATTATTTGCCGACGATTTTGGTTTATCCTCTTTTTTTGACTGGCTTAAGATCTCGATCCGTCTTATAAGTCGCCTTGGGTTATGTCTATCGCTGTTGTTCATGTCCTCAAGATCTGCGGCGCTCAACTTCAAAAGTTGGGCTTGTAGTTCCGGGACGGTTTTTACATTCAAAACATCCCGCAAGGCAAAATCTGGCGGCGCTTTGACGTCAAAGTCGTAAAGAAGATGTTTGAGATACAGATAGGTGCCACCGACAAGAATCGGAGTTTTACCCCTTTTCCGTATGTCTTCAATAAGGGGCCGGGCTTTTTCAACGTAGTCAAACGACGAAAAATATTTGTCCGGTGTGATAACGTCGTAAAGATGGATTTCGGAGGCGGGCAGGTCCTTTCCCGTTATGATATCTAGATACTTGTATATCTGGCGCGAATCGAAGTTGACAAGTTCGCCGTCGTATTTTTTGGCCAATTCGACCGCCAATGACGTTTTGCCTGTAGCCGTTTGGCCGGTAATGACGATGAGACTCATTCTGTTATTTTACCCTTTTGCACTGGAGATTTGTTGCGTCAATCAGGTTCTTGTAGAGGTAAACGACGTCAATCGGTCCGACTCCGCCCGGTGTTGGGGTATAGGACGAGGCGATGTTCTTGATCTCTGACTCGTCGTAATCCCCTTTCAGCTTTCCGCCGTCGGTTCTCATCCCGACGTTTATGAGGACAACCCCTGGCTTAAGGAACGAAGGTTCAATCACCTTGTGTCCGACCGCGGTAATGATAAGATCGGCGTTTTGGTAGTATGACTCGGGACTTGGGGTCTTGGAATTGATGCTTATGTAGTTGATTTTGGCTTCGGTCAGCATCTTGCCGATAGGCCTGCCGCCGGTAATGCCTCGCCCTACCAGAACGACCCTTTTGTTTTTGAAAAGTTTTTTAAAGAATGCCCGGTCGCGGTCGATATCTACAAATAAGTCTGGAGTAAGCTTGCCTTTGCCGTATATAAACTTCATGACGGTCAGGACCGCCAGACCGATAGGCGAACAGAAAGGCGACTTTTTCTTGACGCCTTCAATCTCCTTGAGATCTGGAATGTAGTTGTAGATGCTGTCGGTAGCTAGATTTGAGGGAAGGGGTTGCTGGATGATGACGCCGGTTGTTTTTTCGGCGTGTGACCTTTCTCTTATGGCGGTTGCGAACTTGATAAACTGGGGTGGTCTTTCGTATTTGATGAGTTCGAACCCGACTCCGATTTTTTGGGCAAGTTTGGACTTTATCTTTACGAAAGACACCTGGTCGCTGTCCTCTTTGGCAAGAAAGACTACTAAATGGGGTTTATTTTTTTTGACTTTAGAAACTTCCTTCTTGAGGACTTTTTGGAGATAGGAGGCTATTTTGGCGCCGTCTATTTTCATTAATGGCTAATTATACCA
>CAZUBL010000029.1:0-12631 GCA_964618685.1 uncultured Gammaproteobacteria bacterium
CCGGCAAAACCCTCGAACCAATCGCCGAGATGTTAGACGAACAAAACCGGTTTATCTCCGATGCTTCCCATGAATTAAGGACTCCTCTAACATCTTTAAAAACGGCGATTGAAGTCGGGATGAGGGATAAAAGAATGGACCTGAAATCTGCAAAAGATTTAATTGCCGATAACTTGTCGGAGATCAATAAACTTCAGTCGTTATCCGAAGGGTTGCTCCAACTCACCCAGTACAAAAGCGGCAACAGCAGTATCAAGTTTGAAAAAGTATCCCTTAAAAAAGTCGCTGAAGAAGCGGTCAAGAAAATGTCGGTCATCGCCCGGGAAAAGAAAATAACAATCGAGAGTTTTGTCAAAGATCATAAGGTGGAAGGCAATGAGTACAGCCTGACCGACCTACTGGTTATCCTTTTGGACAACGCCGTTAAGTACAGCCCTCAAAAAAGCAAAGTGATAATCGATGCCGTTAAGTTCAAGAAGATGGTGACCTTGAAGATCAGTGATCAAGGAGTAGGAATTGCCAAAAATGATCTACCCCATGTTTTTGACAGATTCTACAGGGCCGAGAGCGCCAGAAGCCGCAAAGGCTCGGGTGGTTACGGATTAGGATTATCGATTGCCAAAAAAATCGTCGATGCCCACAGCGGGACAATTGAAATCGAAAGCGAAATTAAAAAGGGGACCACCGTTAGAATTTCCCTACCCTCATTCAGTTAATATCTATCTTTTTAATATGGATAAATATTTATTAATTATTAATTTTAAGGTTATATGAAGTATTTAATTTTTATTTTCGCCGTTATAATTTTATCCTTCGCCGGGTCGCGGTTTTTAAATCAAAAAAGCAATAATCCCAAAAACGATTTCCTTACCGACCAGACAGACTTTGCCGAAAATCAGGGCGGAGTGGAATCGGAATTGGACGCTTTAACGATTGCTGCCTTGAGGAAGGGTGATTATCCGGGTTCGGACATCGTTATCGAGCAGACGCTTTCTCCCGGTTCAAATTACCAGAGGTACATTGTTTCATATAAATCCGAAGGCCTCAAAATCTATGCGCTTCTAACAGTCCCAAATGGGGAAAAACCTGAGAGCGGTTGGCCGGTCATCATCTTCAACCACGGATATATACCTCCCGCCGAATACCGGACGACCGAACGGTATATTGCCTATACCGACGCCTTTTCGAGAAATGGATATGTACTTTTGCGGCCCGACTACAGAGGTCACGGTTCATCCGAAGGCCAGCCGTCGGGAGCTTACGGATCCAATAACTATACGATCGATGTCCTCAATGCGGTTGCGTCTATGAAAAAATACAAGGATATTGATCCAGAAAGAATCGGTATGTGGGGACATTCGATGGGAGGGCACATAACCTTGAGGAATATGGTCGTTGATAAGGATATTAAGGCCGGAGTTATTTGGGCCGGGGTCGTGGCATCCTACCCGGACCTAATAAATAACTGGAGGCGTGGAACTTTTACACCACCAACATCAATTCCGACCCGTGCCCTGGGGTGGAGAAACCAACTCACGGAGAAATACGGGACTCCTGAGGAGAATCCGGAATTCTGGGCTTCCATTTCCGCTAATTCGTTTCTTAAAGATTTGGGCGGACCGATCCAGCTGCACCACGGAACGGCCGACAGTTCTGTTCCTGTCAGGTTTTCGCAAACGCTTAAAGAGCAGTTGGATAAGGTCG
The DNA here is from genome assembly GCA_964618685.1 of uncultured Gammaproteobacteria bacterium. Classification (GTDB taxonomy): domain Bacteria; phylum Patescibacteriota; class Microgenomatia; order UBA1406; family GWC2-37-13; genus GWC2-37-13. The sequence continues at coordinate 1,705 of CAZUBL010000029.1, forward strand.
GCAATACGAAAAGCGAGCTTTACGTCTATGATGGCGACGACCATAATATCGAAGCCAATTTCAACATCGCCGCGCAAAGGTCGGTCGAGTTCTTTGATAAGTACGTAAAAGGAAGTGGTGATAAATAATGACAACCTAATTTTAGTCACTGAAGTTTTCGCTGTCATATCAGTGGCTAGATGATTTTTTTAGGTCAGTAATAACTTAGAATATACAAGATAAAAATAACTTGAACTAGTATTATTTTTGTAAGAGTTATAGAATTAAGATAATTAACATTTAGTTATAAATTCTCAAATAGCGTATGAAAAATACACTTGCCATAAGTCTTGTTGTTTTGGCGGTCGTTGGTGGGTTGGTTTACATGTCGATGAATAAAAAGGCTCCTGTTGATACGATGACCGGTAGTACCAATCAGGAAGCTACCGTTAAAGACGATGCGATGACTGCGGAAACTTCAATAGAAAGTGGATCGATGGAAGATAAGGTGATTGTTGTTGAAGCGAGTAATTTCAAGTTTAATATCGACACAATTATCGTCAAGAAGGGCGAGAAGATGAAGTTGGTATTCAAAAACCTGGAGGGAATGCACGATTTCAGGGTTGATGAGCTTGGTATTAAAACGAAAATCTTCAGAGACAAGGGTGAAGAAGTTGTTGAATTTACAGCCGACAAGGTTGGCACTTTTGAATTCTACTGCTCGGTAGAAGAGCATAGGCAAATGGGAATGGTCGGAACTTTAGTTGTTGAGGAATAAGGCTTAAGATTTAACCGGGCTCTTTTTCTTTTTAAGGAAAAGAAGGTAGATCATTCCGATATATAAAGCCATTATCGCCAGTCTGGCGAGGCTGAATTTCTGGTCTATTCCGGTAAAGCTGGCAATGAAGTGGCCAACAAACGTACTTTTGGCTGGTAGAAAGCTCAAGGGGAGCGCTACAATTCTATCGAGGTGGATGTTGAATCCGTGTTCCAGGAGTTCGGTTGTCCCGTTCTGGACAAGGGCGGCACCCAAAAGAATTATCATGTATTCCGTAGCTTTGAAAACCTTCCTTATCGGAAACCTGACGTACGCCATGAAGGTCCCTATACCAAAAACCGTAGCGACCGCGAAACCGGCCATAAGGCCGATGAAGTTCTGCATAAAGGCCGAAAACAAAGCGGTTGATGCTGTGAAAAGGGCGATCTCAAATCCCTCGCGCACGACAAGAAATACGATTGTCATGAAGAGCGATATGTCAAAGACATTTTCCTGAAGTTTTTTATGGGCGCTAATGAGAGTTCCGGCGTGGCTGCGGTGGATCATGCTATGGAGCGAGAACATTACATAAGCCAGGAAGAACCCCGAAAAAATCATCAGGTAGCTTTCAAGAAGTTCGGCATTTTTTTCGGTCAGGACCCCGCGCGCCCGATCTCCGAACGCGTAAGTGGCCATGGCCATAAATAGCGAAAGCATAATTCCGACAATCGCCGCCATCGATATCTCAAACTCCTTCTTAAGAGCAAGCTTCTTTGAAATCCCCAAAAAAACTCCGACAATCAAAAACGCTTCCAAAAACTCCCTGAACGATATGAGGCCGGTCGTTAGCATATGTTTACTAATACTAAATAAGTATTAGAAATTGATTATAGCGCGGTATTTATAGGAATGCAACCGAGGGGATTGTTTATCTGTTGCATAATAAATATATTGATATTAATATTAAATCTAACCTGTTTTAGGTTAAATATTATTAAATTTAATATAAACATATGGATAATAATCCAAAAACTCTTCGCAACTTTCTGGAAATTCCCTACGACGAACTCGAGCGCCTGAACCTTGAAGCCAAAAGAAAAAGATTATCTCACACGCCCGAATCCGAACTCAAGCAGTTTTATCTGGCATATCTTAAAAAAGAAAAGCTTTTGAAAGCGGTAACAATCGGTTTCTCGGATCTTGAAGGCCGCTTCCATATGCTCGACTACGACAAGAAATTTTTCCTTTCATCGTATGATAACTTGACGTTTGATGGATCATCAATCAGAGGTTTCGCTCGTCAGGCCGAATCCGATCTCAGACTCAAAGTCGACTGGGGATCTTTTTGGTGGTTGCCTTCTGATGTCTTTGGTCCGGGAAAAGTATTAATGATGGGCGAGGTCTATGATAGGGATGATAGGCCTTATGAGATGGATACAAGGGGATTGCTCAAATTGTATGCCAATAAGCTCTATAAGGATAAGGGCTATACGGTTGCGGCCGCCAACGAAGTTGAGGGATTTCTTCTTGAGGGTGAGGACGCCGAAAAGAACTTCAACGAGAGAACCGGATTCAAAGTCGCCTCCCACGGCGGATATTACCACTCGCTCCCGAATGACGTACTGAAGGTATTTATAGACAGAACCGCTGAAGCCCAGAGGGCGATGGCGTTTGAGAACGAAAAAGACCATCCCGAAGTCGCGCCGTCGCAGTTTGAATTAAATTATTCCTATTCGGAAGTCCTAAATGCCGCCGACCAGATCCAGATCTATAAGCTGGTCGCCAGACAGATAGCCCGCAATATGGGAATGACGGCCACATTTTTGCCAAAACCGATAGTTGGTATAAACGGAAGTGGGATGCACACAAACATATCGGTATCCAAAAACGGCCGCAACCTCTTCTATGATAAGAAAAGCCAGGCGAGTCTTTCCAAGTTGGGTTGGGATTTCATAACCCGAATACTCGGAAACGCCAACGACATCTGTCTGATCTTAAACTCAAGCGTCAACAGCTACCGCCGACTCGACCCGAATTTTGAAGCCCCCAACGAGATCAAGGTCTCGGAAGTCGACCGGGGAGCTATGGTCAGAATCCCGCTTTTCAACGAGAAGTCAGCCCGGATAGAGGTCAGAAGTGTCGGGCCCGACGCCAATCCGTACCTGGTTATGTATGCTCTAATCAAAACTGGTTTTGAAGGGATAGTCAAAAAGGAAGACAGGGATAAAAGGCCAAGGTTGAGATATCTTCCCGGGAATATGGCGTCGGCGATCAGCCAATTCAGGAATAGCGAATCCAATAGTCGACTATTCGGTGAAGATTTGAAAAAGAGGTATCTGGAATTGAAGCAAAGGGCCGCCGGAAGAAGTCCCCAGGAGCTTGGAACAAAGGTCAAGAACGGGGAGGTCCTCTACCACCATGAAGTCTATAATCAAATGCTCTGGAACGATTTCTAAAACACGATGCCCTCGCATGATTCCGTAAGAAATGGTTAGAGGGCATGGAAGTTAATAAATAAATAAGATGTTTTTAATGGCATCGATTATGCCATCGATAACGCTTTTGTTGTCAGGGTTTGTGATAGTTTCAATCTGAGTTTTTTTCATGTCATCACTCCCGGATTCCGGATTTTCCCCTAATTTGGCAATGTTCTTTGCCATCATAATGTTGTTTTTTATTTCACCCTTGACGGTAACAAAGTTGCCGACATCAACAAGTCCGTTGCTTTTGAAACGATCCATGTTTTCGCTGGTTGCGGCAACCAGTTCTCCGCGAACGATGAAGCTGCTGTCGTTGACTGTTGTGATTGTACCTTGGATCTCAAAAGAACTACTCGTTTCCATCTTTTGACCGATCAATACCGGGCTGGGCCGCTGGGCGGACACCGTATTGGCCAAAACTAATAGCGTAAACACAGAAATCGCAACGTACTTCATATGAGTCTAATACTAAAGATGAGTTATTAGAAAATAATCAAGAATAAGTAAGAAAAAGGTAAGCTTTTTAAGCCTTAATGGAATAGCCGAATCCCCGTATGGAATGGATAAGCTTCTTTTTTTGTCGATAGTCGATTTTGCGCCTCAAATAACCGATATATACGTCAACTACCCGAGACTCGATATCCGGTGAATACAGCCAAACCTTATTAAGTATTGATTCGCGCGACAAAACCCGACCAGTATTTGACATAAGGTAGTGGAGTAGTTCAAACTCCTTGGGAGTAAGGCTTATGAGCTTACCACCCCTTTTAACTTCTTTGGTATCGTTGTTGAGTTCAAGATCGGCAACCTCAAGCTTGAACCGACCTTCGCCCATAGAGTTGAAGCGGGCCTTGATTCGGGCCAAGAGCTCTTCGATAACAAAGGGCTTGGGGACATAGTTGTCGGCACCGAGATTGAAACCGGTTATAATGTCGGAACTTGTTGATTTGGCCGAAAGGATGATAACCGGCATTGCCGGATAATTCTTTTTGATCTCCTGAAGGACGCTCTCGCCGGAAATTTTCGGAAGCCCGAGATCAAGGATCACCAGATCGGGAGTCTTTTCCTCAACTATGGCAAGGGCTTCGGCGCCATCTGTTGCGACTTCAACCACGTAGTTATTTTCTGTTAATGACTTTTTTAGTGATTCCCTTATGTCTTTTTCATCCTCGACAACGAGAATTGTTTTAAGCATTTCTAGTACAAAACTTGTACAAGTTAATTATAATACATTAAGCAATAGTTAGATTGTAGTCGAGAATTACAATAATATTGTAAGAAATAGTCATGGAAGAGAATCTAACAAAGACCGGTAAAAAGCTTGACGAACTCTATGAATATTCCGAAAGATATGAACCGTTCTGGCTTTTCAGGAAGATCGGTTTGGGTGACGTTGATTTGGAAAAATTAAGACTGATGGTTTTTACCTATATCGTTCCCTTTTTCTTTGGAACGATCAACTTCGCATTAAGCCTTGGGCTTGGGAATTCCGTTGACCGAAACCTTTTATATATGGCCTATATAACAAACGGTTCGGTAAGCGCCTGGTTCGGAGGTATTGCCGGAGGGGTTATTACCGTTTCCGTAACCGTTATCGGCAATCTGTACATAAGTCAATTTGTAGTGGGTGATGGAGTAGACGTGGCGCTTCTTTTCCGTTCGGGGATGCTTTTTTTAACAACCGTTCTTCTGAGTTTGATGTTTTCCTGGGCTAGAAATCGGGACGAGACTCTTAACTTGAAAGAAAAGGAAAGGATTTATGCGCGTAGTTTTCATGAGATATACGGTGAATACACCAAAGCGTTAAATGAAATCAAGGCCCGCGACCAGTTTTTGACGATAGCCTCTCATGAGCTCAAGACGCCCCTGACTTCGATGCTCCTCAAATTAAACAACATGCTCAACAGCGTTAGGAATGTTTCGTTGGCTCATTTTTCCGTCCCCGAACTGATGAGGGTTCTCCAAAACGCCCAGGACCAAATAAGATGGCTGTCGACAATGATCAACGACCTCCTGAACGTGTCCTTGATGACAACCGGCAAGATGAGTCTAGATCATCAGAAAATGGATCTCGTAAAAACGACCAAAAACGTCAAGGAGAGTTTTTCCGAATGGCTGAAGAAAGAGAAATACACGGTCAAGATTGAATCTGAGAATGAGGTCATCGGTAATTGGGACAAAACCAGGATCGAACAGGCGGTCACCAATCTAATTTCAAACGCGATAAAATATGGAAAAAACAAACCGATCAACATCAAAATAACAAGCAACGGAAAGACCGTAAAGTTCATAATAGTGGACCACGGTATAGGTATCTCTCGCGAAGACCAGAAGATTCTTTTCAGACCCTTTGAAAGACCAAAGGCGGTCCAAGGATACAAGAAAGGGTTGGGTGTCGGACTATACCTTACGAGAATGATCGCCAAATCGCACGGCGGCGATGTTAGGGTCGAGAGTATCCCTAACTTTGGGACGACCTTTACAATGGAACTTCCGGTAAACAAAAAAAACAAATAACCCCTTACATTTCTATTACTTCAATTTAACAGACCGTTAATAATGGTGGGATAAATTTATGGCTTGAATATACCAAATGGATTGGTTCAGGTGGGGATTGTGATTTCTAACACTATTTATAAATAGTTATATCTTGATGAAAAAACATGTTTTCGATTTCGGTAATGACCGGGATTTTCTGTTTCGCGATGAAGTCAATAGTATCAGGCGGCATTTACATTTCGAAACGATTCTACTTATTCTTTTTATAATCGCTTTTTTTGGAAGCTTACTCTATTTATTTAGATCCAATTTCGGGATATCGATTGCGATATCGGTGTCGGCAATGATTTCCTTTTTTTACCTGGCGCTGATGATTTTTAAACTATTTGTGGTATATAAATCGACCAAGAAAAAATTGATAACCGTCGCTCCGGAAGAGTTGAAATCCTTAAATACCGATGACCTGCCGCAGATGACCGTCCTGATTCCCCTTTATCGGGAGGAGGATGTCATAACCCAGATAATGGACGCGATGACGGCGATAGATTACCCAAAAGAAAAGCTCCAGTTTCTGATCACGGTTGAGTCCTATGACTGGAAAACAAGGCAGGCAATTGAGATTATGAATCCTCCCGACAACTTCAAGATAATTACTCTTCCTGACGTTGCTCCAAAGACCAAACCAAAGGCTTTAAACGTCGCCTTCAGGGAAGCGAAAGGAAAGTTCCTGGTCATCTACGACGCCGAGATAATTCCCGACCCGCAGCAATTAAAAAAAGCCTACCTTGGCTTTAAAAATAACCCCGAAATCGGATGTTTGCAGACGCGGCTGGACCACTACAATAGCCATGAGAATGCCATGACGAAACTTTTTAATGCCGAATTTTCTTTCTACTATGATCTGTTTCTGCCGGGTCTGACGGAGTTGGGGTTTCCCGTGCCACTATCCGGACACAGCGCGATTTTTAGGAGGCAGGTACTTGAGGATATCGGCGCATGGGATCCGTATAACGTTGCCGAGGACTGCGATATGGGCATGATGATTAAGCGCGCAGGATGGAAGATCGATATCCTGGATTCGGTAAGCCGTGAAGAGGCAACCGGAGAAGTTGGCGCCTGGGTCAGGCAGAGAACACGTTGGATGAAGGGTTTTATCCAAACGTCGATTGTCCACTTGAGGCACCCTTTTAAATTCATTAAAGATATTGGTGGTGTCCATAATTTCCTCGGTTTCTTCCTGACCGTCCCCGGAACTGTCCTTCTGAATTTTTTCAATCTATTCTATTGGTTTCTGTTAATCGCGTGGGCCCTAACTGGTTCATCCACGATCAAGTACTTTTTCCCGGGGCCGATACTATATATTTCCGTTATTTCCTTTATATTGGGAAATTTCATCTTTACGTTTCTTAACCTTGTCGGGAGCTACAAGAGGGAAAGGTATGCGATGGTCAAGTATTCACTCATATCTCCCGTCTACTGGATTTTGCTGGCTTACGCCACGGTCCGGGCGGTTTTCCAAATAGTATCCCGTCCCCACCATTGGGAAAAGACGGTTCACCATAATTATGTCAGTTATCCAAACCTATCTATCAAAACGGTTTCCTGAAGTGCTTTTGATAATCATTTCGCTTGTGTTGAGCGGAGTTGTTGCTTTTAAGGTTTATGAAATCGGCGCCGTCAAAACAATGGTCGATCAGAACTCTCATCTCAACCTTTCGCGCCAGGTTATAGATAGTATGACGCCGGGATTGAGCCAACTCGGATTTTGGCCGCCACTTTTACATATCTTGATGTTGCCTTTTGTTGCCGTTGACTTTCTCTACCAATCGGGGTTAGCTGGGATTTTTACTCTAGCCCCTTTTCTGGCCATGGCGGCGGTTTATCTTTATAAGACGATCGAGCTTATAATTCGAAATAAGACAATTGCTTTTTTTGGGTCTTTGGTTTTCTTGATGAATCCATATGTTTTATACTACACGGCTACTCCAATGATGGAGATTCTTTTTATGGCCAATCTGTTTGCATGCGGCTACTATGTCACCCGGTGGTTAATGTTTAACCAACTCAAAGACATTCTTATAGCGTCGGTGTTTGTGGCCATATCGACGATATCTCGTTTTGAAGGATTATTCCTGATACCGATTGTCGGAATAATCATCATAGTCAAATTGCTGGCAAACCGAAAGAGCTATCCCGAGATTGAAAGCCTGATGTTGTTGTTTTCCCTCCTGGCGTTCTCCGGTTTTTTTGTAATTCTTGCCTATGGTTACGTATTCGGCAACAACCCGCTGGCTTTTATGAACAGCGCTTGGTCGGCGTTCAACCAACAGCGGGATTATTTTTTACCAACCGAAAAAAATATCTACAATTCCCTCCGTTATTTTCTCCACGCTTCGTACCATATTTTATCCCAACCCTTCGTTCTCATATCTCTTATAGGTTTTCCGCTATTGTTGATTTTCCGGTCTCGTTTTGTACTTCTTGCCTTATCCATGATTCTTTTTTCTCCATTTCTTTTCGATTTCATCGCCCTTTACCGTGGAAACGCCATCGTCTATGTTCCCGAACTGCTTCCTTACGGGACTTTCTTCAACGAAAGGTACGGGCTATACTGGGCGGGCTTCGTGTTTGCCGTCCCGGTATTACTGATAGGAAATATGGTCAAGGCAACCAATAATAGGAAGTACCTGAAGTTGTTAACTACTTCTGCCGCCGCCTGTCTTATGACGGTAATGGTTCTTTATTCGGGACACAACCTTTACCAAACGGCCTTCGCCGAGGACTATGCCATTATCAAACAGAGTGCCCAAGGATACCCTGAGGATGAGCAGATAGAATTGGCACGGAGTTTAAAGACAAATTACGATTTTGGCAAAATCTTGATGACTCGTGCGCTCCATGACTTTGTCGCCGTTGAGGCAAAAATTTCTCTAAAAAACTACATCCACGAAAGCAATTATAAGTACTTTGACCAGGCGCTTCATGATCCCTGGCTTTTTGCCCGATATGTTGTAATGTTTAATCCAAATGAAGAGCGCCAGGACAAGTGGGCGGCCCAGAACGAAAAGGTGTCCGGAAAGTGGGGTAGGTCCGAGAAATTCCACAAGTACTATACGCTCCTGATGGAAAACGAGCGGGAGAGGTTATATAAAGTAAATGACGTGGCGGTTAGGGAGTATGCTCGGACTTTAGGTTACGATACCACAAAGATCCCGTCGATAAACAAAAATATTTCCTGGTGGAATCCGGATGAGATATATATCGCCTTCAACAAGGGACGGATGAATTAAAGTTCCTTTACCGAAATCTTAAGGATCCGCTCGATACTGACGGGAGACGAATTCTCTCCCGTATTGGGATTGACGGATACCTCGGCATTGGCCAGGGTATCAACAACTTCAATTCCCTCAACGACACGTCCGAAGATGATATAGTTTTTGGGGAGGGGATAGTCTTTGTGCATGATAAAGAATTGACTACCGTTTGTATCGGGTCCGGCGTTAGCCATGGCGACAGTTCCTCTTGTATATTCGCCTTCAAACGGTTCGTCGGCAAACCGGTATCCTGGACCTCCTGTCCCATCTCCTTTGGGGTCTCCTCCTTGGACCATGAAGTCCTTGATGACGCGGTGAAATGAGGTGTCGTTATAAAATCCTCTCTTTGCCAAAGAGACGAAGTTGCTGACGGTGACGGGCGTTTTGTCGGCAAAAAGTTCAATCACGATTGTCCCTTCGGTTGTTTCCATAACCGCCTGATATTTCTTGTTTTTGTCGACAAGCTTGAAGGGTAACTTATTGGCTGAAGGGCTGTCTTTTTTCATAGTGCTTTTTGTTCTGTTTGTGTAAACAAAATATCCAATTGTTAATAAGCCGACTAACGTAATAGCAATCAATAGATTTTTAATCATGATCTATCCATTATTCATTAATTCCTTGACTTTTTCAACTATTTCATCAAGCTTGACATTGGATTTAATGAGATAATAGGTCGGCTGGGTGTTTGTGACTTCGTGGATGATCTTATCGTTCGCGTCAAGGTTTGTCAGTATTATGACACGAACGTTCTTGCCGTATTCACCGCTCTTGCGCAAGTTCTTGAGCATCATCATCCCGTCGAGTTTAGGCATTAGTAAATCCAGAAGAATCAACTCGGGCGATTTACTTAAGGCAAGTTCAAGCCCCTCTTCGCCATTTTCAGCTTCCAAAACGGTGAAATTTTCCTTAAGGAATCGGTCCTTAAGAATATTTCTCAACCCAGCTTCATCCTCGACCACCATCAAGACTTTTTTTTCGTTTTCCATATTATTGCATCAACTTTTAATTTTCAACGTAACCCTGAATTCGGTTAAATTATCCTTGGATTGAAACCATATTTTCCCCTTCATCCTATCCAGAATCGATTTGATTATGTAGAGTCCCAAACCGTTACCCTGAATATCTAAGAGTTTGGCTTTTTCCGACCGGAAAAACTTTGTGAATATTTTATCCTTGTCCCCTTTATCTATTCCGATTCCTCTATTGATAACGGAAACGGTAAGGTTACTATTATCATCTTCTTTAACAACAATTCTTAGCGTCATCTTGGGGTAACTATATTTGATGGCATTAGTTAAAAGATTTTGGATGATTATCCTGAAAAGATTCGGGTCTGTCATTCCTAATATTTCACTTTTTTGGAACTCGCGTTTTATAGTCAATTTGTTTTTTATCGTATCGGAATTCACTTCTTTAATGACTTCAGAGATTATTTTAATGAAGTCGGTTTTTTCGGGTTTGACTGTGAAGGTTCCGAGTTCGATCCGCGATACATGAAGGAGCGCATCTACAAGTTGGACCATCCGGTGGTTTGCCAGTTTAATTTCGGCTAGGTATGCTGCTTTTTTTTCCGGCGAAAGCCCCTTATCGGATAATAGCAGTTCCGAGTGCCAGCCAATGCTTGTCAACGGAGAGCGGAGTTGGTGGGCGGCAATTGACACAAATTCGGTCTTGGCTCGATTAATCTCAAGATCGCGGGTAATGTCGCGGAAAACCTCAATCGTTCCAATTATCTTCCCATTAATGACGATAGGAGTGATGACGGCAGCGATCGGGAATTTTGTTTTATTTTTGCGGATATAATAATGACTTTGGATTTTTATGGTCTTGCCGGTTTTCATAACTCGAGCAAGGGCTCTTTTTTCCGGATCAATGGCTATTCCCGCTTCATCAGTAAT
>CAZUBL010000030.1:0-12385 GCA_964618685.1 uncultured Gammaproteobacteria bacterium
CGTATCGCCCGTTGATTCAACCGTCTGTGATTTTTTCATAAAGAAAAACCAATAGGTACTTATAATTCCAATAATGCCAAATATCGAGACTATTATTTTATCTATGCTCATATTATTTTTTGCTGAAATATTCTAAAGCGGAAGCGAAAAAATAACCGGTGACCCAGGAAAAAGCGATCAACACGAAGCCTCCGAGGAAAAACCCTTGTACAGTTACGTTCCAGTTACCCATCGTAAGCCCATAGCTTTCATGCATAAACCAGCGATTCATCATGTAAGACGGGCCTGGGAATAAGGCGACTCCTAGAGAGCAAATAACCCAGACGAAACCTGCCGTTGCGGCAAAAGCGTTAGAAAGACTTTGTTTTGTAAGTTTCATATATATCTATTATAAAAATTTATAATTATTAATAGTTAGACACCGCATCCTCCCCCGCCTTTGGGTGGCTCTTGAATGATTCCTTTATTGGCGAGCCATTCCTTGGCTTTTGACCAACCCGTCGCCGATGAATAATCTTTGCTTAAAACGAGCTGGGCGGGCAAATCTTTAAACTGTTTCCCTTCCTTATTCATAAAGTATAGGGCTAAATCATAGTAATTTCCCGGAAACCAGAAGGCATTAAAGTATTTGGCGGCGTCGTACATTTCCTCTTCGCTTGCCCCGTTACCCGCCATAAGCTGCATCACCGATAGCAAGGCCATTCCATGATTACAGTCCGGGAAGGCTGTCGAGTTGTCGCAGCAGGGCCTATATATATTGGATGAGACCTTGGTTGCGAGTGCCTCCTGACTTTCGGTCATGGGAATGAGATTTGATGCGGCATAATATTCCATCGGGTTAGATTTGGACAAGGTCCAACCTCCGGTTGAAGCAAAATTACCAGCCCCTTCCAAACCCCCGTAAGCGACCATATCACCTTCCGTCAAAACTTCAGACTTGTTCAAGAGACCGGCCGCCCAGAAGAAATTCAATAGGAAGTAGGAGTTATCCCTGGTAATCTTTATTCTCTTGTCTGACCCTTTGGTCAATATATCCATTTGTTCCTGGGTCAGCGGCGAACCGCTTTTTTCGTAGTTTTCCTTAAACTTGTCATAATCTATAACTCCCGCTTCTATCATTTTAGGTCCCAAGTCACCATAACGGCTGTTTATTTCATACCCTTTTTCCGGATTGGTCTGCTCGAAAATCCCAGCCGTCTGTTCTTTCAGCTCGGCGCTCTTTTTCGACTCGGCCAACTTGACAAACTGCGGCTTGAGGACTATCGCCAGAGCCAAAATATTAAGTATGAGACTCGGGACCAAGACCATAAACAAAACATTGCTTTTAAGCTTCATGTTTTTTTTCATTTTCTTTTTATTAATTTATAAAATACCAATATGATTAGTCCAAATATTCCGATATCCAGAATCGGGTTCTTGAAATTTTTTGAAAGTTCAAAAACCATTAACCTCAAAGGTTTAGCATAGGTCTCCATCTGGTACATTTCAATTTTTCCCATGGAGTTGAAGTAGATAATGGCAATTCCGCTCAGGATGAATATCGTCCCGCCAATGTATTTAAATACATTGTAGATTTTCTGCCTGTTTGTCCCCGATATTCGGGTTGTCAATTTTTCGTAAAAAAGCGACATAACAAACAGCGGGAATACTATCCCCATGACATAGGCTATTGAAACTACTACCGACTGAAAAGTTGTTGGAGCCAGGCTCGTCAAAGTAACCGCAGCAAACAACACTGGAGCACAGCAGCTTGAAGATAGACCCGACATCAAGCCCAGACTAAATACGGAGGCGACATTGATTTTTTTGTTAAATTTAGGTGCTACATGGAAAAACTGGGGAATCTGGAACAGCGGCCTCAAGGTTATTATACCCATGAAAATCAAGAACAATCCCCCCAGATAGTATATCCCCGAATGGTATTTATCGAAAAAGAAAATAAATGCCCGGAAGCCTAACGAAACTGGAATCAAGATAAAGGCCAAGCCGAGAGCAAAAATTATCGTATAAAATATGACTTTTTTGCTTTCCTTGAAAACGGTTCCCAAATACGAGGGAAACAAAAAAGTGATACAACATGGCGCAAACAATGCCAAGGCACCGGCCAAAAATGACCCGGTAAGCGATATGCCAAAAAGAAAATCATTTGACATTCGCTTTAACCTTAAATACTAACTTTGGATTTTGGGGATCGTTGGTATCGACAAATACTTCTCGTTCGACGACTCCGTAAACCGGCATTATCGAAGGTCTATATATGACTCTAATAACCGCCTCTTTTCCCGGAAGAATTTCACCGGCAAAGCTTGAAACGGAATGCATTCCGTAATATTTGGACTCCTTGCCGTCAAGTATCAACTGGCCGAAAGTGCAGTTGCAGCTTGAGGAAATACGGCTCAATTGTAGCGGCTTTTTACCGATATTTTTGACAACAAAATCGGCGGACTTGTCTTCCGAAACTTTCATTTCACCCATATCCGAGTATGCGGATTTGACTTCCGCCTTTGGCCTATCCTTATCAGATAACGAATATGAGATAATTTCTGGATCCGGCTGCTGACCGGATACCAACAAAAAATAACTTCCGGTTATGGTTATTATTAGAAACAACACCATCACTAATGTGGCCTTCCAGTTCATGATTTCCTTTTAAAAACTTCAATAATCTCGGATACTTTCTCATCAACTTCGTTTTCGGTCATCATCGCCCTTTTGACGCAGGTCTTAAGGTGGTTTTCAAGGATAATGTCGTCTACCTTTGAGAGAGCGCTTTGAACGGCTTGTGACTGTTGAAGAATATCTAGACAGTAATCGCCATTCTCGACCATCTCAATAACCTTGTCAAGGTGTCCCCTGGCGATTTTCATCCGGTGAATCATATTTGCTTTTCTTGGGTTCTGCATATTTTTAGATAATTTCTAATCCTCCCCCCCAGGATATAGGAATTACATAAAATTGTCAAGAGATTTACAAAAAATGTCAATCGTCAAATAGGTAGATAGCTTCAAAAAAAAGCTATAATTTTACCTTAGATTAACTTAGATGCGATCCAGGTTAAGACTTTCCAGACGCCTTGAGTCGCCTTACCAGCCGGAGTAAAAAGCGCAATTACCGAAAGCGCCCAAGGAGCAATTTTTCCCAATGTTTTCATAGTTTCGGCCAATTCATCCTTTGACCCCATAACCATAACCCTATCCATCAGGTCTTCCAACCTTCCCCCAATTCCCCGAACATCCTTTGATAAGGCATTTCCTTCCTTATTGCTATAATAAGCGACCACATTTTCTTGTCCCATCTTCATTATTTCCAAGAGGTTAAAAAATCCTCCTGCCTCAACAGCGCCTGCCGGTCCTCCCCATGCCATATTTTCAAACATGTTTAAGGCATTTTCTTCCCCCTCAAAGTTGATGACGGGAACTGTGGGATTATTTTCTGATTCTCCTTGGTAAAGTACCGTCCCCCACTGGTTAAGAGTATTTCCCTGCATATATAAAGTGGCAAGCACATTGACCAATGACTGGTCCTCCGGGAACAATGCCAGACTTGGCAACTGCATTTGACCCGAAGCTTCATCCAACTTACCTCCCTTAAATATTCTTTCGAATGCCATCTTTGAAGGGAGCATCCCGTATTTGAAAGCGCTATCAACTCCCAGCTGGCGCAGCATGTTTACCGTATGGGTAACTTTGGTTATCCAACTACCATTGCCAGAATCAATCCTGTCAATCGCCTTATTGTCTTCCGGCAAATAGACTTTTGATTTATATACATCGTTAGGATCGTCAATAAAAATCGCCGGCTTAATATCTCCTTTATAATCGCTTCTTCCTCTTGGAACAAAAGCGAAGTCAATCATGTCTCTGTTTATCTCATGTGTTTCGACAACCGAACCCAAGTCGCCAGTTTTGGCAAGAATGTCAGTCGGAAGAACGGAAGGAACAAGATTCTCAGGCTTCTCCAAATCTCCCCCGACCGAATCGAAAGTCTTATTTCTTTTATCATCTTGTCCATAAAGAACATGGAGTCTTTTGCTTCTAATTATCGTTGGTTCCCCTCCTTCTTTTTCCGGCGGCTTTTGCAGAACAAACGTTGAAACATACATGCGCGGCCTGTCCGTTTCCGGATTCGGAACCGGCAAAAACATTTGCGAGAACTCTTCCTTTGTGTTTTTGGTCTCTTTGTCTTTCGGAACGAATATTCCCATCTGGGTTCCGGTATACCTGGCGGCATGGAGTATTGATCCGTAATCCGCAAGAACTTCAGGATCAGCGGCGGACCGGGCGTCGAAAATAAGATCCCAAGGCGCATTATCGGGTATATCGCCTAACAACCCTTCCATTGAATACAACCAATCCAGCTTTCTTTCCACATCTTCATTCGTCATTGGAACCCTTGCATAAGACGTAAGGTTTGACCATTTTTGGTTGGCGGGGATACTGGGGTCAAAAAGAATCGCGTTGAAGTCGGCTTTTTCTTTCGGATCTGGGTTTTCACCCAATAAGGAGTTAAACTCGTTGATGATCGGTTTTGTGACTAAGGACCCGGGGATAAGGACGTCTTTCCAGCCCCCATCGGGAGTTCTTTTTTGGAGTTTTATAACACTCTCTATATCGTCCAAAGCCCGCTCCACCTGATCGTCGTACCCCGCAATGGGACGGAGGGAATCGACCCTGATCTTTTGTATCTTGTATTCCCCGCCTGAACCGGACAGTATTCTTTCGCTTTCAACTTCGGCTACCCCGTATATGGGTTCCCCGGATTCGGCTGAGGGTGGAGTACAAGCCGCTAGTAACATTGAACCCAAAAGAACGCCTGCCGCTTTATTAAAATCTGCTCTACTAAAATATTTCCATGACGGGGGCGGTCCTTTCAAGGCACTATTTATACTTCGTACAGTTCCAATTACGGGAATGTTATTAAGAAATTTACCGAACCTTACTTTGTCCATTGCTCCCGTATTATATTCTCTTTATGCTCCGAATTCAAGTATGGGAGGGTTTGAAGTTACTTCTCCACTCCGTAGAATTTGACGCGGTCTCCCCTAAACATAAGCTCGATTTCTCCGGTTGCACCGTTTCTGTGTTTGGCGATATACAGTTTGACCAACCTTTTAGTTTGGTCAAGTAAATCCTCGGATTCATCTTCCTGGTAAATAAACATAACTACGTCTGCGTCCTGTTCGATAGCGCCGGATTCCCTGAGGTCAGCCAATTGGGGCTTCTTGCTACCCCGCTGCTCAACCGCACGGGATAACTGGGATAATGCCAAGACCGGAACCTTAAGTTCACGGGCAAGGTTCTTTAAACCCTGGGAAACGAACGAGACTTCGTTGTTGCGGGAGTCGAATTTCTTCCCCGGGTCGGCTAGTTGTAGGTAGTCGACAATCACGAGCTTGATATCCTTTTCCAGTTTCAGCTTCCTGGCCTTGGTCCTCATTTCGAGAATCGAAAGACCTGGAGTATCGTCAATATATATGGGTGCATCAGACAGTTCCCCCATCGCCTCGGTCAACCGCTTGTAGTCGTCGTCGGACAACCTACCGGTCTTGAGCCTCCAGGCGTCAATGTCAGCCTGGCCGACCAAAAGACGGTCAACCAGTTCTTCCTTACTCATCTCAAGCGAGAAGAATCCGACCGGGACCTTGTCTTTGACGGCAGCATTTAAGGCCATATTCAAAGCTAAAGTCGTCTTACCGACTCCCGGGCGGGCGGCCAGAATGATAAGGTTTGAGTTCTGCATTCCGGCAAGCTTATTGTCCAAATCCGGATAACCGGTTGAGACTCCCCTCAAGTGACTACCCTTTTTCATGAATTCATCCAGGCGCTCAAAACTTTCGGCCAAAATTTCCTTGAGTTGGACGAAGTCTCGATGCACATGCTGTTGTGACAGACTAAATATCTGGACTTCCGCCTCATCCAACAGTTTCTTGATGTCGCCTTTGACATCAAAAGCCTTCTCGACCATTCGGGACGACATCTCTATAAGCTTCCTTTTGACGTAATGGTTTTTGACTATCTGTCCGTAGTGTTCGACATAGGCCGAGGACGGGACGGTATTGATGAGGTCAGACAGGTAACTCTTACCTCCCACCTTTTTCAAGGCGTCCTCCTTATTGAGTGCATCCTGTAAAGTAACTACGTCTATGGGCTGCTGTTTTTCGTAAAGGGAAATCATCGCCGAGTAGATAGTCTTGTTTGCCGGGTCGTAGAAAAATTCGGGCTTCAGGAATTCCGCAACCAAGTTCATGGCTCCGGAATCAATTAAAATGGCACCTATTACCGATCTTTCTGCCTCGAGGTCTTGAGGCGGTACTTTAAGGGGTGAATCTGACGGGCTCATAATTGTAATCGATAAGATTAAAAGACTAAAACAACTCCTTAAATATTTGGGCGAAATATAACTCGCCCAAATGTCTTATATGCTCAGAACTACTATTTTCATTTCTTCTTCCAATTCGTCCTTTTTGACGATAAGTTTTGGAACCGGAGCGACGTTTTCAATTCCGAACTTTTTGGTGAATTCCGTAACCGCAGCCAGTTGACCGAAATTCTTCTGGTCAAGGTCTTTGTGGTTGTAATGCATGGGTATGACGATAGACGGTTCAACCTTCTTGATAAGCTGTGTAGCAGCCTCCGGATCGATCGTATAGAATCCACCCGTTGGAACCATGAGAATGTCTACATCCCCTATTGAGTCGATAAATGCGTCATCAGGAACAAATCCCAAATCTCCGCAGTGGAGAACCGAAATCCCCTCGGCTTCGATCTTGTAAAGGGTGTTCTCTCCTCGTTCCGCACCCCGTTTGTCGTCGTGGAAGCTTCTGAATCCGAAGATCCTGACGCCACAGCTTTCAAATTCCCCCGGCATGTCAAATACCAAAAGGTTTTTGCCCTCCGGGGCAACAACCAAATGCGATTGATTGTGGTCGTCATGGCCGTGGGAAACGGTAACGATATCCGCTTCCGTCTTTGGGTACTTCAAACCCGTCATCTTGGGATCGAAAGGATCGGTAACAACTTTGGCGTTTTTAGTTTTAATGAGGAAAGAAGCATGACCCAGGTATTTTATTTCCATAAGTGTAAAAAGAATAGCAAACCCGAACGAAAAATTCAATCACCAATAACCCTATTCTTTAATAGGTAATTTTTTCGGGTCTTTCAATATCTCATCGAACGCGGGCGTTCCGTATCTAATATTACCTGCTTTAGACATGTCTACTTTGGCAAGAAACTCCCCGAGTTCGGAAATCTTCATCGTGTTAAAAAGTGATTCTACTATTTCTTCCGTTCCAACGGCATAGTGCAGTCCGTCCGCGATATTTCTTGCTTCCCTAAGATAACCGCGTCTTGTTTTACCGGCATCAATAAACGTTTTTGCCTCGTCTCTCATTCCCAATCTCATCAGTCTTCGCGCTTCGGCAAAGTCGATAAACAGCTCAGCCGCCGTCGCGATTCCTTCAGCCAAAGCCACATTGAGTCCAAATTCCTCCCCAAATGCTTTTTTTACAGGCAAGCCCATCTTGACGGCTTCTTCTTTCTGAAGCGAATTAATTTCCCCAATCGTGTGGGTTCTCATGTATTCAACAGTAAGGGGCGATCCCAACCTTGGATTAAAGCCCAATTGGCCGTTTGTAACTTCCGCATGTTTCTGATGTATCAATTCGTGAGCACCGATAACCGGTACCAAACTGCCGGCATTATCCGTAATCTTGTAATTCTCGATTTTCAAAAAGGGATTAGGAGGCGTTCTTATGATTAACACATGAGCTCCTTCAACCTTGCCGAAATATTCGCCGTTTTCGCGCTTTGCC
Source organism: uncultured Gammaproteobacteria bacterium (assembly GCA_964618685.1). Lineage (GTDB taxonomy): Bacteria > Patescibacteriota > Microgenomatia > UBA1406 > GWC2-37-13 > GWC2-37-13. The sequence goes on from CAZUBL010000030.1 coordinate 7,811, forward strand.
ATAATAAAACTCGGGTCACCGATGACAACCGATGGTTCTGTCGGTACGAATTCTGGCAGATGCCGTTTAATAAGCTCCATGCCTGTCTCATATGACTCCTCCGCAAGCATTTGACTTATTTGGTACCCCCTCATCACTTCCAGTATCTGATTTATCCTGACCTTGCCTTCGTGGGTTCTGTTTCTTATATAATGCTCTACTTTCTGTACCGGATTCAGGACACTCAAAACAGTTTTTAGCGGTACTTCCGCGTATACATCACTCAAATCTTCATAGCCAGAGTTCTTGGCCCAGTCGTCAATCATGGTAGGATTATCCAATTCGCTCCATGCCGGTCTGAAGGTTTCCTTGTCGGCTTCCGGTCTCGGCCAGAGTCGGCCTGGGCTGCCCGGGGCTTGGTAATAATATGGAAGAGCCGGAATATCATACAGAAGTTTCGAGTTGGATATGATCTTAAGGGTGTTTTCCAATACCCTATCCTCCCGGGTTGTTTCTTCAATATTGCCAGCCTTGAAGTTCGGACGGATCAGATTGGAAACGTCATAAGGCGCAATCATCCGGCCGACTCTTTTAACCTGGGTTTCAATATTGACGGAATCTAGCATATATTTGCGTTAACCCTTTAACACCCGAAAGTTTCTACCTATTTTAAATCTAATGAGGACTGTCAGAAGCAAAGTCGCAACAAAAATGTACAGCGGAAACGCGTAGTTGGCAAAGTTCCAATCCTTAATTGTCAAAATGGTCAGAAGGGCAAAAATGGAATTGCCGAAATACAAGAGGTAGTTTTCCGTTTCCGGTTGCCGATAGGATTTGACGAGCGTCGGCAACAGCGCCAAGAAGTCGGCGACCAGGGAAAAAAAGATAGCAATATTCCCTACCTTTGTGATCTGCCAGAGTATGAGTCCGGTAACGGACAAGCTCCCGCAGATAAGGTCAAGTCTTTCAATCTTCCAATACGATTTCTTGTTAATGAAGGAGGCCACAAATACAATAACGGGAACGAAGCCTATCATGAAGGTCAATAAGGCTTCCATACCTATTCCCTGGTTGATCTGAGCGGCAAACGCTATCAAGGGGGCAAGCGACCAGATGAACCAAGTGACTTTGTTGGGTTTTACCTTTCCTTTGACGGTATTCCATATATATCCGATACTCCCGAGGAAAAAGATTATCGCGCCGAGGATTACAAAATTGGGATGAAGCATTTGAGCCCTGAGTGAGAATCGAACTCACAGTCTAACCCTTACCAAGGGTTTGTTTTACCACTAAACTATCAGGGCATTCTCACAATTATACAAAAAGTGTCACCGATGTTATACTGGATTTATGCTTACATTGTTTATAAGTTTTCTGTCGATGGTTGTCATTGGCGTGTTTATCGAAATCGCAGTTTCTCAACTTCATTACTACATGACAAACAAGCACATTAAGCATTACCATTTTTCCTACTCCAGATATTTTTTCCTCCTGCTTTTCCCAATGGTTGCGGCTTTCGTGACTTTTGGCCAAACCGGAATGACGCTGGTCAAAGTTTTTGTCGCTTTTGCCCTGGTTGGTACCTTTCTTGAATGGCTTATCGGATTCTCCTATCACATGGTGGTCGGCCAAAGGTTATGGACGTATCACAGGTTGGGTCTTAACGGTTACACAAGCATTCTTTCCATACCTTTATGGGGATTGGCCGGAGCCTTGTTTTATCTGCTTGGAAGAGTCTTTATATAATCATTGACAAATATTCTTTTTTACTTCTTCCATCTTGTCGGGAGGAAGTTTCCTGATCTGATCGATAAGGGGTTCTGTCGCTTTATCGAATATGAAATCGGAGACGGTGTCGGCCGAACGAGAGGCCACTTCTTCGACCAAATCGGTCGCCTGCCCTAAAACGTCACCCACCACATCTTTTGATTTATCCATTATGCTAACTGTCAAATTTTGGGTATTTTCCTTGACTGCTTTTTCGGATTCTACCGATAGGACCTCGGCCCGATCAACGATATCTTTTTTGTTGACCGTGACTTTGGTCAAAAGATAGCCTATACCTATAAGAAACGCAAGAACACCGATTTTCATCAGCATGGTCGGGTGATTTGCCTTTTCTATCGGTTTTATTGCCATAATAACTATCTTATCATGATATAAGACATCTCGGCGAATTACATCTCGCCGAGATATTTAAAATATTATTTTAGTCTTTTAATCTCACTATCGTTCGATTATAATTAGCTTCATTGGTGACTGTAGCTCAACTGGTAGAGCGTCGCCCTGTGGAGGCGAATGTTGCGGGTTCAAATCCCGTCAGTCACCCCAAATATTTTAGTTACTTCAAAGGTGGACAAAGACATAAATATACCTGACCCGTGAGGCTTCTGTTAGTAACCTATCAGGTTAATTTTTTCAGGAACATTTTTTTAGATTGGGGACTTAATCCTAATTGTTTAAGTAAATCGGAATTATCGGTATATCCGTATTCCTTCATCATGGAAGTGGTCCATCCGGCGCGTTTATTTAATGTAAATCTTCTTTTCGCGCTATCCTCGCCTTCAGCATAAACCGCCCTATAACCCCTAAAATGCGGAGCGATATTTCCGACCATCGTATCCCCTAAATAAAATAGCGCATTACCAAATCCCGACCCTTCTCCTTTATAGGTGTTTATGAGAACTTTCAACAGCAAAATTCCGTTTTCGGCCGGTTCGGCATAATATTTGAATTCAGAGATTGGACTGTCTTCATTTTTGAGGGTAATTATTCCAAGATCTTGTCCCAAGTCAAAAGTCAGTAATGGATCCTTTATGATTGAACCATTTGCTAATGTAAGTTGTCCGATACTTGCGCTATTGAAGCCAAACTGAGGATTCCTTACGAACGGCAATCCTCCTGCTATTATTTTGGAATAGTTGTGTTTTTTCAACTCCGCATTCGTCCTCCCTTCCAAAAGTGACATAGGATATCATTATATTACTATAATATCCTATAGTCAATACTAGAGGTCATTTAAGTAACGTAATGAGCCTAAAAATACTTAATCAGAAGAATATATCATCTACTAGCTCTTCTTTTTTTGAGAAGCTTCTTAACTCTCCAATGCATTTTCTCCTTCAGTTTCACTTTTGATTTTGCCTTTGCCATATGTATTTAACTGGTAACTTGCTTAACCTTAACAGCCTGGTAGCTTAAAGTCAATGACACGGCTCTTGCCTTAAGCTTCCCTTCAGATAACCCTTCTATAAATAAAGTATGAAAGGAGGTGGTGCTTAAGAAACCCTAAAAGATAATAAATTTAAGACAATTCGCCCAAAAAAAACGGGAGGTTCCCTACCTCTCGTTTTTTTATACCTTGATACGCTTTGGGGTTTATGGAATTTTAAACCGATCCCGGGCACGAAAGACGTTCGTCCCAACCCACCTGGGTTCTGTAGCCAGAGATTTGACTGCGTACCTGGCAAACTGGGTATCAGGAATGAGCCTACGATTTTCCATATGGGCCTCATTCTGACTTATCAGCCATGCCTGGGTGTCCCATAATCCGCTTAGCCTCTTCCCGGCAACCCGAACAACCCCCTCGCCAATCAAATCCTTTCTCACATCAGGTGTTTTGAATTCCGACTTTGGTCTGACTACGATCCTAAAATACTTGCCTTTCATAATTTTTTTATCCTTTTTTACTTTTAACTTTTAATTTAAAGGAACTGTTAATTGGTAAAGAATTTAAATCAGCCGATTAAGGATTTGTTAAAAAACCAGTAATAAAATGGTAAGTTTCATTTGTAAGAAATCGTCTATAATGGGAATATAATGGAGACTAAAGAAATTGCTTTATCTAAATCGAGTTTACTATCTCACTCCTTACTTTTTCCAGTCCTTGCCTTTACTATCCCCTTCCTCGTATCGGGACCCCAGCTTCTGACCGGGACGCTCGTCAACTGTTTACTCTTTGCCTCGTCTTACTATTTTCAACGCAAGAATCAGGCCATAGTCGCCGTCGGACCAAGTATTGGTGCTCTATTTAACGGATTGGTATTTGGTGGCTTCACACCGTACTTAGCTTATTTTCTACCTGTCATATGGATAGGTAACATGATTCTGATGAGATCTTTTCTGGCTTTGGAAAACAAAAACCAAACAGTGAAAATACTCTTGCCAGCCTTATTTAAAACGTTATTTCTGTTCGCATTCGCATATGTTTTTTATAGCTTAGGCTTGGTGCCGAAGATCTTTCTGACCGCCATGGGCATATTCCAACTGGCAACCGCCCTTATGGGAGGGTTGCTTTTTCTATTAGTTAGGAAAGCGGTCAAATAATAATGAGCGATACGGAAAAACTGGTCGAGTTCCTGACCAAGAAGACCAAACTGGTGGCGATGGTCGCACCCTCGTTCCCGATAATGTTTGAGGCTGAAAAACTCGTCGGTCAACTCAAGTCTATCGGCTTCCAATATGTGGTTGAGGTGGCTGTCGGCGCCAAAAAGACAAACGAACAGGCAGTTTCGATCCTCAAAAACAATCCCCATACCCGTTTCATCACCTCCCCGTGCGCCAGTTTTGTCCGCTTTATGCGCACCAAACACCCGG
>CAZUBL010000031.1:0-11272 GCA_964618685.1 uncultured Gammaproteobacteria bacterium
ACAAAAGAATAATAAAAATAACGGCCGTGATTTTTTTTATGAAGTCTATAAGCATTTAATTAGTGTTTGACATTATAGCATAATAGTTTAACGGCGTTACAATATTCGTCAATATGGATGGTAATCGCTTTGTCTTCGGAGGATTTTTTTTGGGATATTGGCTTGATTTTGCCAAAGAAGATTCCCGTTTCTCTATCTCCTTGGTAATCACCAAGAGTTTTACGCGACAGAATATGAACCTTTTCCAAAATGATACTGTCTGTCACCGACAGAAATGGCCTGAGCTCCAGGCTTTTCCTATATAACTCAAGAGATTTCTTCCATTCATATATCTTTTCATAATATTGAGCTAATCTATAGGTAGCCTCAAAATTCTGTCCATATAGCTTCTCGTATTCGCTCAAGTATCTTTTTGCCTTGTTGATGTCTCCCCTTTTTATCTCATTGGCAATTACATTGCCATATGACTTTTCCTGGAGAGGATAGACAAGTAAGGTTTGAGTGTGGTTACCCATTGCGTATAGGATTTTGCCTATAAAAACCGATTGCAATAACAAAAATACACCAAAAAGGACCAACGGGTTGAATTCAATAGAGTCTTTGGTGTCTAAGGATAAGCCAGCCAAAAAGAACCAAAAGAGCAAAAAGGAATTGTATTCGAATGTATAGTCGAAAAGGAAGACTACGGACAAAGCCAGAAACGAATAGAAGCAGACATTCCTTTTGCTATTTTTTAATACGTAAGCCAAAAAGAGGATAAAAAATAGGCCTGCGGGGATCCCGTTTTGGGAGAAAATATCCAGAACCAGATTGTGAGAGGAACCGGCCCCTTCGTTGTATCCTGTCTGCTTGCCTGCGGATATATAATAATAGTTCCCGGGTCCGGCCCCGAAAAACGGCTTTTCGACTATCCCCTCAACCGCGTCGGCAAAATATCTGTCCCTAAGCCCAAGGAAGCTTCCATCTTCCGAAAGTACCTTAAGCGCCGATGAGATAACGAGTAAAACGGTAAGGGTTATCAAAATTGTCTTAACAAACAAGGCTTTTTTTGTGGCATTTTTTCGGTAAATATACCAAGCAATCGCCAATACTGCCAAATAAGTCGCCCGCGAATAGGAAACAATAATAAAAAGAAGCGAAATAATGCCGATCATTCCCGAAGAATATAGAATAAAAGGGGCTATAAACAAATTGCCCAACTGGTTATGGCCAAAATACCGCATTAAACTCGTTCCCTTACTTATCAGATCCGAAGGAAATAGTAAGGTAGAAAAAAATATTAACAAATAAACAACCGACGTAAATAATATGTACTGTCTGTATTTGTTATTAAGCGATTCCTGTTGATTGTACGCAGTAACCAAAAGCAAGAATCCGGAAAAATAAATAATGATTGTTTCCAAAGCCATTTGTTTATGAAAGGCGCCAAAAACGGAGATAATCGAAAAAACCAAAAAAAATACAAAATGGATTGATCCCCTGGGAAACATTATTCGCTTTTTATTAATGAAGATTGCTAACAGTAGAATGAAAGGGACCGAGACCGTGAATATGAACAATATTTCCGAAAGCCAGGGAAACGGAAAAATATCACTTATGAAAAGGATTAATAGGAAAAGATATGAGGACATAATGAATAAATCAATCTTAACATTTATTGTGTATAATTTGCTCATAATGAAAAAGGTGAAAAAATTCTTCTTGAGAAACTATTTGATTATTCTGTTTTTGGCTGCGATCATTTTTATCGGTTTTATTTCTGTGATCAAGGCAGCTTTTACAAAACCCCATTATATCTACGCCCGGGTAAAAGTCTCCCAAGGCTTATGGTGGGCCAATACCGCTCGTCCGCAGATATGGATGATCCAATCGCTCAAAAAAGGCTTGAAAGAGACCGATCTTCTAGGTAACCCGACTGCCGAAGTATTGGGTGTCGAGCACTACCCTTGGTTTCAGCAGGGAACTTCTTATGATGCCTATATGACCTTGAAACTTAAGGTCACCGAAGGAAAAAATGGATACCAATATGCCCGTACTCCAATTGCCGTCGGCTCAGCGGTGAATTTCGAATTCCCGACGCTATCAATTTCAGGCACGGTTATAAATATGAGTGAAAAGCCCATTAAAAAGACCTACGAAGAAAAAATCGTCTATTTGTCCAAAAGCTATGCCTTGGATTGGGAATACAGCGATATTATGATTGGAGACAAATACTTCAACGGCGAGGAGACGGTATTCACGATATTGGACAAGTCGGCGGTTGACGAATACTCAACCATCCTCAATTTCGCCCCGGTCTATACCGATAGCGCCGTATCGGCCGCAAATTATCCCCAGGTCAGGAAAATGATTACGGTCAAGGCTAAAATAAAAGTTCAAAAAATTGACGGCTACTACGTTTTTGCCGAAGAACAGGTAATATCGACCGGAAAAGATATCTTTTTAGCATTGCCAAGCGTCATTCTGAATAACTACAAAGTGGTAAAAATCGAATAATTCATTGATATTGACATTACCAAGACTTCTGCGTTAGTATTAGATTATGTTAGGGTCCAATAAAATTCTAAAAATAATATTTGTTTTATTGTTGTTAATCGTCATCGCCGAGGTCACGTATTATTTCTCGCTCCCCAAGAACATAAGCGAAGAGGAGTCGACAACTGTCGATGAACCCGTCGCAGATCCCTACATAGATCCCGCTACTATAACTGTAACGGACAATAACCAATTGCCTCCGGCTTTCAATATCGTTACTTTGAATTATCTAGCCAGACAGCCCAGTTATCCGAATAGCAAAATTACCACTTCTATAGAGCACAGAGGCAGGGTTCTTGAAATAAGTAATGAGACTACTTCCATAAGGGGTGGAGATTATACATATGGCTTAAAGCTTGAATTTCAAGCCAGTGTCCAGGATTGGGTATATTTTCTACCCTCTACTCTTAAAAAGGCCAAAATATACATCGACGAATCAGGGGGAGGCATAAAGAAACCAGCAAACATTTCGGACATAAAAGTCGGCAATACCGTCATACTCAGAAGAATTATTGATCCCTTCTATGAACCGACCGACTCCCGACATCTTGTTGAGTTGGAGATAAATATAATAACCTAAGAAATGTCTTAAGTAAGACTTCCCACCTACTCCCCTCTTCCGTTTTTGACTTGGTAAATAGATGCACTTGAAATTAAACCGCGGATAAGCCAATAAATACCCAGGTAAGAAAGAGATATTGGCGGGTTAATTAATGAGAATGCAAAAATCAGCCAGAAAGTAACGATCATCAGCCTGATGGTCAAGTCTTTATTACTAAATAAAACGGCTAGATCCGACCACGCAAAAAAGCCAATCATGATTAGAAAGCTAATAAGCCCGAAAAAACCTGTCTCCGCAAACAAACCAAAAAAAACATTGTGCGGGTGGACCCAAGTAATCTTAAAAAAGTCGTTCTGAGGGTCGAAAAGCGATAGATTGACCAATTTGTTTCCGGGAAGATAGTCAAAAAAGTTTCCGAGTCCTATACCAAACACCGGTGAAGAAAAACCCATGTCGCTCGCTAAACCCCAATAATAGAATCTATCCGATATTGTCAAATAGTCGACCGATTGCGGCGCGATCAAACGATCAAGGGCGTTATACCCAATAGTAGTCACGGTGACAATATTGACCAGATAGAGGGTTATTAGAACAATCGGCATAAGTTTCAAAAAATTAACCAGTCTTCTGGAATATATTCCGGTAGCGGCAAATACCGACAAAAATAAAACAACCAACTGTGCCCTAAAGTTTGAAAGAAAAACGAAAACACTTACCAATAGAGAGACAAATAATATCGCCAACCGACCGGAAATACTTTTGAACCTTGCCACAAAAATAAGCAAAATAGGCAGCAAGGCGGCATCATAAGAGTCAACGAAATATCGATTACGATTGGCGTTAATTTCAAAATCTTTCAAATATCCTTCTGTAAAAAAAGTTTTTATCAAGTTAAAAATCGGCCCCTCAAAATACATGACCGTTTGAAGAACCACATTGATGATTACGGAAATAAACAGGACTGCAAGTACTTTATAGAACTTTTTTTCGGAACGGACTTCCGTGAAGGTTAAAAAGAAAATCACCAAAGCAAACACAAGATCTTTATACCTGGCCACAAACTCCCTGACATTGACCGCCGTCAATACCGAGGCCGATTGGCTTACAAAAAAAAGCAAGACCACCAATAAGATGGTCTTCGGAATGATTATATTCTTGTTACTTTGAAAGCTCTCCCATATCCTAAACGCGAACATAAGAAAAGCGACGTAACCGGCGATGTTATAAGAGTTAAGAAGAGGTGTTTCCAGAAAAAAATTGAAAGGCGGTATACGGATAAGTATTATCACAAAGCCAAAAAGTACCAGTGAATGTCTCTGCAGAAACTTTGTTATAATTCTCATATGAAAATCAAATTTTCAATAGTCATCCCTATCTACAATGGAGAAAAAACCATCTCCCTGGTTTTAGATAGGCTCATTTTGTTTCTAGCTAATTATACCCGAGAGATTATTATTATTGATTCAGGATCGACCGACCGGACAATGGAAATAATCAACAATTACCGCAAGAAATATTCTTTCTTTAGAGTTAAACGTATCAAAAAAAGCGATTTCAGCCATGGAGGAACCCGCAACCTTGGAGCTAAGATGGCCCGGGGCGAGTTCGTCTGCTTTATTTCAGACGACGCTATCCCGGAAGACAAAAAGTTTTTTAAATATTATCTTGAGGATTTCAAGATTGACGATCGCGTCGTAGGCGTTTTTGGAAAAAACATCGCCTATCCCGACACCCCGCTTATGCAAAAATTGGAATACGACTGCCGTTGGGAGCGAGTCGATCGATATACGAATAAAAAAGGTGTCCTCGTTCAGCGCTTGGATAAACCTTTTATGCCTTTTATTCCCGATAATTATTTATCCTGGTACTTTTTTTCAAACACCTCCTCATGCTTTAAAAGGTCGTTTTTAGTAAAACACCCATTTCCCAAAGTTAGTTATGGGGAAGACATGATGATCGGCAGGGAAATTATTGAAAACGGCTTTTTCAAGGTATACGACAAGCGGCCATATGTTCTCCACTCCCATAGCTTTACCCTTTTTGAGTATTACCTCAAACAGAAGGAAGACTTTAATCTGAGGCTGAATCAAATAAACGTACCCATTAAAGGAAACTTATTATGCAAAATAAAGAACCTATTCAAAGCCGATATTAGCATCTTAAAAAAGATACTGTGCCTTTTAGAGTTTATTCCCTATTACTTAATAAAGTTGGCGATTTTGGCAGAATTCCTGATAAAAAAACGTGAAAAGTAATATTCTCAAATTCGTATCCCTAATCTTACTATTCCTTACGCTATATTTGGGATACACAATCATTTATCCGAAAGAACGAACCACAGAAAAACCGCATAAACTCCCTAAATTGTATGTGGACGGAAAATATTTAAGAAGAAAAGATACGAGTGAAGCAATTATTTTAAAAGGGGTTTCTACTTTGTCGTTTGCCTACTACGAGCCGAACAACGAAATGATGGAGGTATTAGAAATTGTCAAAGGTTGGGGAATAAACCTACTTGGAATTTATATCGATCCACTTAATATGAAAAATCGATCAAATAAATTAGACTATGCGATCAATTGGGCAGAAAACAACGGTATTTATGTATTACTCACTCCTATTGATAGGGACAATAGCTACTTGGAGAGTGCCAATCAATACGCGGCATACATGGGCTATCTGGCCAAGAGATATCGGAATAAAAACAATATTATATATGGCCTCGCTGCCGAACCCAATATGGCCTGGAATGACTGGCGGAATTATGCGGATATAACTATTGAGGCAATTACAAAAGATAGCCCTGACGTTATTATTGCTATGACAGGCATAAATTTCGGAAGAGAAATCGACTTTGATGATATACCAACCTATAAAAACATCATTTATGACTTTCACGAGTACCCCGCCCGAAATGAAAAAGAATTAATTGATAAAACTATAGAAAACGACCTCAAGTTTAGTTGGAACAATTATCATAAAAACTTTCCCATAATCATAGGCGAGTTTGGTGGTGTCTGGGAGAAAGATTTCGGAGGCGAAGGTGATTTGGTTTTTATACAAAAAGTTATTGATGAAGTCAATAAAAATCGCTTGAGTTACACGGCTTATACAATTGATCCCGAAATGGGATTGACATTGATAGATCGTAAAACAAAATTAGCCACTAATAAGGGCAAATTGATAAAAAATGACTTAACCAAATACCCTCCGACTGATTTTAAATCCGACAGATGACTTAAGGCTATTTATGCTTGATTAACACACTAACGTAGAAGAATAAGTAAATAAAAAGTTCATAAAAAGACTTCTATTTTAATCAATGTCTTAACCCTAACTTATCGAAAAAGTTCCAAAGGTCAAACTTCTGTATATCCTGACTATGGCACCAGAAATGAATGGGAGTGTTTCTTGGCATAAGATTATAAAGCTCAATATGCTTATATCCTCCCAAAAAAAGCCTTTTTGTAAACGAAAAGATATCGCCGTATTTCAGACAATGACGCAAATCGGTCGTCAACTTATGCGGATATATCTGCAGATTGGGATGTTGAATAAATTTTTTATCGTCAAAAGGAATGAAATTGATTATTCTGCCAGATCGGCAGTTTTCGTATCCGGCCCTTTTTGCCAATTCCACAAGTTTTCCCGTGTAGTGCCCGAAAGGAAAGGCGAATGCCTTAACCCTTCTGCCAAGAATGTCTTCAAGGGCTATTTTTCCCTCTACAAGCTCCGTTAAAGCCTCTTTATGGTCAACGGTCGTCAAGTCGACGTGGTTGTAGGTATGGGCGCCTATTTCGAATCCCTGGGCAAGCATTCTGATTTGTTTTTTGGTTAAGACTTTGCCACGTGGTTTTTTTATCGGTATATAAAAGGTAGCTTTGAGGCCATTCTTGTCTAAAACATCGGCCAATTTCAGATCTAAGGGATTGCCGTCGTCAATGCTTAGAGATAACATATTCATACCAGATATATTTTATCCTTTTATCAAAAATAATTTACGAAGACAGACTAAGATAACAAATAAAGGCGCGTCAATAAGATATCTCTTCCACAATCTCTTAGGCTCTGTCGCCAATCTAAAAAGCCACTCCAATCCCGAATTCTGAATCCAGTCCGGGGCTTGCTTTTTGAAACCGGCCCTAAAGTCAAAAGCGGCACCAACGGCAACGGCGGGAATCCTGATACCATCAAGTTCGGCTAAGAATATATGTTGGGCGGGGCTTCCTATACCGATAAACAAAATGGATCGTTTATATTTTTTTAATTCCAGGATAAGGTGTTTTCGCATGGATATATCGATTCTCCTCCCCCGAAGGTCTTCAAAGGCCGTAATCTTCAGCCTTTTAAACTCTCTTTTGATTTTGTTTTTCAAAACATTGGTGTGGTTTCCGTAAAGGATAACTCTTATATTTTCCTCTTGGCACCTTCTGACAATTCTATTGAACAACTCGGGGCCATAAACCCTTTCCTTAATATTGGCCTTATAAAGCAGATTGGCGGCCCAAACTAAAGATTGGCCGTCGGGCAATACCATGTCAAAATCATCAAAAGCCCTTTTTAGGTTTTTATTGAAATAGGATTTTGTTATCGGGTGCGAAGCAACCGGTGCCATTTTGAATGGTCGGTTTTTTTTGGCCTTCACCAATACTTTTTCTACGAAATAGTCGTAGCTTGAATATGTTACGTCAACGTTAAGAATCCGGTATTTTTTCATTGACTGAGGAGTAACTTGTCCAGTTTTCTTTTAATGAAAGCCCTGTTTTTGTTTTTCAAATACCAATCGACCGTCAACTTCAAACCGTCCTTGAATGGATATTCCGGTTCCCAACCCAACAGTTTTTTCGCCAAACCGTTATCGCATATCCTATTAACGGGACCGACTAACTCGTTTATGAATTCTGTTTTTTTAGGGTAAAAGCCCATACTCTTCCACACCATCTTCGCCATGTCGATAACCTTTGTTTTTTCCATTGTTCCCAAATTGACCGATGACGCATCGTCAACCTTTTTGGTCATAAGGAGGGTTCCCTTGACTATATCTGAAACATAAGTCCAGTTCCTGATCTGCGTCCCGTCACCCCAAATCTTGAAAGGATCGCTTTTGACAAATGTTTTGGCGATCGTCGCCATAACCGCATGTGATTCCGTCGCTTCCGGACCGTAGACGGTAAAAAAACGACCGATCGCCGACTTCAACCCGTACTTCTTGTTGTAGGCCTTAAGAGTCATTTCACCCATAAGCTTCGCCCAACCGTACATATTGTCGGCATCATAGGATGGCCCAACCATCTCCTCTTTCAGATAAAGCTTCTTTTTGACATTCATTTGCAGGTAATTCGGATAAACACAACCAGATGAAGCGAAAAAAACTTTTTCGGTATTGTTTTTCAAAGCCGCCGAGAATACCGAACCGTCCAGAAGAAAGTTTGTCGATGTCGCCGCGTCGTTCAACTCAACATACCCACGACCGCCGTGGGCGGCGGCCAGATGGAAGAGGACATCCGTGTTTTTTAGGGCCTTTCTTGCTTTTTCCGTTTCCCTGAGATCGCATTTGACCAATTCTATCGACCCCGAACAGGCTTTTAGCTTCTTGAAGTGCTTGTCTGTTAGGTTGACTACTTTTATCGATCTGGGTTTTTCGTCAAGGAGTTTTTTTACCAGATGATAACCTATGAAAGATGCCCCGGTGACAGTTAGTCTTCTATTTTTGAGAGTCATAATATGCTAAAATTTTAACACATCGAATGAAGATTTTACTCGTCCATAACTACTACTCACAAAGAGGTGGTGAAGACTCTTATGTAGACAGTTTGATTAAACTTCTTGGCGCCCAAGGTCACCAGGTCATCCTTTATACGAAAGAAAGCCGATCCGTTAAAACATTCTCCGGACTTGTTAGCTCCATAAAACCTATGTTTTTTTTGAATAAGCAGATAGAAACGGACATATCGAATATAATCGAGGCCAATAAGCCGGATGTTGCCCATTTCAACAACATCTTCCCCCTGATTGGACCGGCCGCCTATGAGGCCTGCCGCAGAAACCGGTTACCGATCGTCCAAACCATCCATAACTACAGACTGTTGCCCGACAAAGAAGAGTCCTTCGGTTACGACAATTACAGGTCCTTCATATACAAGAAACTTTTTCAGGCTTCAATCGAATTGGCAATAAAAAAAAGAGTTTTTGACCTTGTCGATAGCTTCGTGTTTCCGACGATGTTTTCAAAAAAAATCTACCTAAAATACGCCCGGTTTAAGATAAATCGGGGCTTCGTAGTTCCCCACTTCGTCAAACTATCGAATAGCATTACTAAACCAAAAAAGCGGGATACTTTCATTTTTGCCGGCAGGTTTTCGAAAGAAAAGGGCATCCTTCCTTTGCTTGATATCTTCTCCAAACTTCCCGACCGTAAATTATTGGTAATTGGTGCCGGCCCGCAAAAGGAAGCTGTTGAGAGATACAGAAAGTTCAACAATATTCAGGTCGTTGGTTGGGTTGACAGGAAAACACTATTTAGACAGATCAGCCAGTCGTCAGCGCTCATATCCCCCTCCCTAAGTTACGAAGTAATGCCTTTAAGCGCTATCGAATCTCTGGCTTTAAAGACTCGTGTGATCGTACCGGATAATTCTGTGTACCGTGAAATAATCAAGAGTTCGACAGATGCGGTCTTCTTTGATAAGAATGACTTCAACGATCTGAAAAATAAGATCATTGCTTTTGACAAGAGAGTAAGAGTAAAAACCGACTACGCGAAAATCTTCTCGCCGGATAGCCACTCCCGCTCTTTGATTAAACTATATAATTCAATAATATGAATATCCTATATATCAAGCACGAACTTCATTACTTGATGAACAAGATTCTCGGGATAAATAACTCAACCCGGAACCAATTGGAGGAGTGGCTTAGTAAAATCGACGTTAAAGGCGGAAGGGTTTTGGATGTTGGTGTTGGCTTCAGCCCGGTTAAGAGTCGTTTACGAAGTTTTAAACCTGAGTTTTATAAAACGCTTGATAACAACTCCGAAAACGAAATTAAGCCGGACTTTGTTATCGACCTGAACATTTTGGAGGATCAAAAAGTCATAAGGAAAATTATGGACTATAGACCGACCACCATCTTTTGCCTTGAGGTGATGGAGTATATTTACAAACCTTTTGGAGTCTTGGAGTTCTTCCATAAGTCGCTTTCTAAGGATGGGGTCTTATATATTTCGTTTCACACTTTTTATCCCTGGCACAAACCCTACAAAAACGACTATTTGAGATATACCGAGGCCGGAGTAATTAAATTACTTGAGGAGGCGGGATTCAGGAAGTGGGAAATAAAGCCCAGGTTAGCCACAGGTGGCGGCAATAACCTCTTAAACTTCTTTAAAAAGGAAGGATTAATTGGTTTCAGGGATAAAATCAATTTAGATATGGGTTATCTGGTTAAAGCCTACAAATAATCCCCTTGAAGAAGGTCATGAAGTCGTCAAGTAACCTTCATTTATGTATTTGTTTAGAAATTTCTCCAAGTCTTTCTTAATCCGAACATTTTTTGTCCCATATTTTTTGGAAAGCATTGACTGAAGTTCACCGAAATTATGCTTGCCTTGAGACAGGTATTTCCAAATCAACGACCCGGGTTGATTCAAAATATCGATTTCCCCCGTTTTGCTATGAAGCAGATTAACTTTACCGTCGATCTCTTCCCAAGCTACATCTTTCGATGGAACGATAACGGATCCCCCATCAAACTTCATACTTCCAGCGCCTGTCCTTCCGGCGGTTTTTTTGCCAAAACTGTCAAAAAGATTGGCAAATGTTTTCCTTATGTAGCTTCTAATACCCAATGATTTTCGTTTTCTTTTTGGTATATATATGGTTCTATCCTTAACGTGAGCTTTTGAGAAGGCTTCCCTTCTTATGAGGCAAGTCGCACACTCGCCACACTGTCTCTTACCTCGAAACATACAGCTCCAGGAGTACGACAGGTCAACTCCCTTCATATGCGCATATTTAATTAGTTGGGTTTTGCCGTAATAGAAGCTCGATCCTTTCTCAAGAGGTGCGGTAAACTGCCAGCTGAAATCCCCGAGCATCAGGCAAAGGCTTAAGTTAACGCTTCTTAAGACGGCCAAAGTAGAGTTTCGACTAATTGTTGAGTCCTCAGCCACGAAGT
>CAZUBL010000032.1:0-2556 GCA_964618685.1 uncultured Gammaproteobacteria bacterium
AATAAATGGTATGAGCAACCGGAAAACGTCGTGTCAAAAAACTGTTTTTTTGGAAGGAAGGAATATTTTGTCAAGGGAACCGAGGACAAAGTAAACTGTGGAGAAAAGCTTGGGGTGACGGGATCACCAACACCCGCTCCTTAATCGGATTATTTCTTCGGAACTATCTTATCAAACCCGAGCATCGGTTGAAGTACTTTGGGGATTTGAACGCTACCGTCTTTCTCTTGATAGTTTTCAAGTATCGCAATCAAAATACGGGGCGAGGCCAAAGCGGTGTTATTAAGAGAGAAGCAGTATTCGGTTTCTCCGCTTTTCTTCCTGTATTTGATTTTAAGCCTACGTGTCTGGAAGTCTCCCATGATTGAATTGGACATGGTTTCTCCATATGTCCCTCTTGAAGGCATCCAGGTTTCGGTGTCATATTTTTTTATTTGTGGTTCACCCATATCTCCCGTGCACATTAAGAGTACCCGGTAGGGAAGCTCAAGGTCCTGCAATATCTCCTCGGAATTGCTTTGCAGTTCTTCGTGCAAGGATCGCGCCTCTTCAACACTGTTTTTCCCGATTATAACCTGTTCTACTTTCCAGAATTCGTGAAGACGGTAAAGACCCTTGGTGTCGCGGCCATAGGCTCCCGCCTCTTTCCTAAAACACGGGGAAAAAGCGACGAATTTCTTGGGTAATTCTTTTTCCACCAGGATTTCTTTTGCGAAATAGGCGGTTACCGGCTGTTCTGCGGTTCCGGCCAGATAGGCATCATCCGAATTAAGTTTGTAAACATCCTGCTCACTCCACGGAAATTGTCCCGACCCGTAAAGAGTGAATCCTTTTATGACAGCAGGGGCAATTATGGGCGTATAGCCCTTTTGCGCCAGTTTATTAAATACATAGAAGAGTAAGGCAAAGTGTAGTCTTGCAAGCTCGTTCTTTAAAAAATATCCCCTAAACCCCGAAACCTTGGCGCCCCGCTCCATATCAATAATATCAAGCGATAAACCGAGCTCCAGGTGAGACTTTGGAACAAAGTCGAACTTTTTCGGTTCTCCCCATTTTTTTGTTTCAACATTCCCGGTTTCATCTGGTCCGACGGGGACTTCTTCAAGCGGAACGTTGGGGACAAAACTCAAAAGTTTTTCCAGTTCGGCTTCGTTATTTGCCAACCGATCTTCAAGGATTTTTAGTTCTTCTTTGATTTTTTTGCCGCGTTCTATAACCTCCGGAGTTGGTTTGGTATTTCCGGTCTTGTTTCTTTCTTCACGCAAGACTTGGATCTTTTGTATTGCGGCACGCCTTTCGTCGTCAAGTTTGATGATGCTCTCAACGTCTACCTGGCGGTTTTTGTTTTTGGCGGCCGCTATGACCTTATCCTTGTTGTTTCTTATATAGTCTACTGACAGCATAGTTTATTTACTTATATTATCAGATCCGCAATTTTTTTTGTTAGCCTCTTTAAGGCAATTAATCTGTGGTTAACAATGTCGTGTTCATTAACCGTCAGGTCGTCATAGTATTTATTAAACCTATCAACGACCAAGAGCGCCCGATAGGGGAAACCCTTCTCATAATTACGAAAGGGCTTGTCTGCTAAGTGACCGTCAATCCTTTCGTTCTCAAATATGCTTTTTTGAGAAGACGGGTCGTAAAAGCATAGGAATAGTTCAAGGTAAGCCTTCCGCTTATTGTAAGGGACTCCCGAAAGTCTTTCTAGGGTGTAGGAAATCAATTCCTCATCCGTTGCTTTGCGTCCGAGCCAGCGGGATGATTTGACGCCGGGCTCGTTATTCAGAAAGGGTATTACCAGTCCTCCATCGTCAGAAAGTGCCGGAAGGCCGGTCTTTTCCGAGTAAAACTTAGCTTTTAAATAAGAATTTTCCCTGAAGGTGGTCCCGGTTTCCTCCGGCTCCTCCTCCACCCTAACGTCGTTTAATGTTACTATTTCGATTCCTTTATCTTTAATTTCATTTAATCCCAATTTGAGTTCCTTGATCTTTGCCGGGTTGTGGGTGGCAACGAGTAGCCTTTTCATAGTTTGTTAATTATATCCTAATTGAACAACGAAAATTGAATAAGCGACTATCTTATAGTATAATTAAACATGTCGCATGCTGAAGCTCCACAATTTGAAAGCATTGTTGCTAAACCCACTCCAAAGCTCCTTATCGTACCGGAAACAGATGAATACACGGACTATAAGTCATATAGAGGTTTTGTTAAGTCAGGATTCAAGGAGACGGCCCGCCGACACCTGGATATCGTAAACGCCGCCGACTTCAGTCGTTTAGAGGAAAAACAAAGAAGAAAGATGTTTGAGATTAGATCCCTCCTTAATCGGGCGTGGAATTGGTATGAAAACTCTTTAGACGTAGAATGGCCTTCGCAAGATGCAATCAACGATTCCAGTAGATATTTCAGTAATTTGGGAGTCTCATATTTTCCCGAGTCAATAGGCTCTTTGCACTATGGAGCTCGCATAGAAAAACTGGAAGATTTTTTTAAACAATATTTATCTGGGTCGGATGGACCAACAGTAGTCTTGTCTGAAACTCATGCGAC
>CAZUBL010000032.1:2656-10910 GCA_964618685.1 uncultured Gammaproteobacteria bacterium
AATATTTATCTGGGTCGGATGGACCAACAGTAGTCTTGTCTGAAACTCATGCGACGACCACTCCTCTAATGAGAACTCTCAAACAGGCCAATCCCAACTCAAAAATCGGCATGTTTGTTTTTGATACCCACTTAGATACCGATCCGGGACCGGGAGGAGATGTTCCAAGAAAATCTAATACTTTAAGGTTATTGGTCGATAGAGACAGAAATGGCAGGGCGCCAGTTGTTGACAAATTAACCGTAATCGGTGTTCCGGACAAAATCGAGTTGGACCATCGGGGAAGCGCTTGGGGAATTGAAAAATTTAATGGCAAAGTAAATGTTATTGCCGAAGAGGAATTGTTTGGAGAAGACTCCCATAATATGTCATTCTCGAAAAAGGCCTTATCTGGCATCATATTCAAAGAAGTTCTTAAGATGAAAAAGGCGGGGATTACCAACGTTATGCTGTCGGTTGATCTTGACGTTCTAAAAAGTGGCGTCCTCGGACTTACGGGGTTTGAGTACTCGGCTTTTCATGCCTTGCTTTATTTGGCGGGTCAAAGAGATTTGCAGGTTTACAGAGAGCTTCCGGGAATGATTTATAGTTTATTGACAAATACCGGATTTGCCGGTGAAATTAATGGTTCAATTATTGACTATCCGATTACTCTTGGAGGAAGGGGCCTGTCCGTTTCATATCTCACTCATGGTTTGGAAGCTATACGAAACACATGTCGGGTTTTAGGAGTAGAATTCGGCATTAAGTACGAAAACGCACAAGTATTTGGCGATATTGTCGAGCTGTCGGGTCCCGACTATATGGATAAAACCAAAAAGGCCGTTCTCGAAATAGCCCAAGCGATGCTGCCTAAATAAAATGGTCTTGATTTTTTATTTATAATGCTTTAAGATTCAATATGGAGCTACTTAGAAGTTCTTACAATAAAATTACCGCCCGGAAACGAGCGGTTTTTTGCGTTTTATGAAGAGAAAGCACAGGTATAAATTAACGCCACGGGTGTCACACCCGTAGAGCGCGCCCGCCTTTTTGGCGGGTTTTTTTGTTATGGAAGCTAAACCAAGGATATTTTCATTACTCACAGAAAAGGGTAGGCTGCCTGAGTTTATTGCCTTAACACCCTCTAATCTGGAGGTGGAGCAATTAAGTAACATAAAGAAAATAGTCTTGAGAACGGGAACAAGAAAGGCTGAGTTTTTCCAGCAGCGGCTTGGAAAATTCAGAAATCATGAAGGGGAACCTATTCCGAATGAAGTCAGGGAGCCAATTTGGAATGAGGACTCCCATGGCGATGCTTATATGATACCGGGGATGAGGGCAACACTAAAGTCGGCCGTAGAGTTAAAAAACTCGCCGGGGGAAACGGTTGATGGAGAGCTACATCTATCTGGAGACGTAGAAACAAGGCACGGAGACGTTCTTTTATCCAAGGCCAAGCCAGGGAGTTCTCCCGAGGATGTCGCCCGTGACATTGCAGGAATGTTAGCGACAGGTGAGAGTGTATTTAACGTCAGATCAAGTATGGCTGGTCTGTTGAAGGGTGCCAACCGAGGGGCGATGTTGACCGAAAGTCATCAATTTAAGGTAGACAGGTTTACGTTAGATGAAATCAGCGAATATGTTTTGAGTCTTACTCCACAGCAACTGCAAAGGGCTCCCGCAGGAATTCTCTGGCCTCACCCTTTGATAATATCCCGCATAAAGGAGATAGACGGCGTTATGAGGGGTGAGGAGGGATTTGAACAGAAAACGATCTCGCTTTTTAATTCTCTTCTCAATATCCCTGATAACCTGGACGTCTTGTTGAGATATCTTGACAATGTCAACGTTATGAAACCTTTAAATAGCAACGGCAATCTTCATAAATATTTGGATTCTTCGGCCGAAAAATCACTTATTGGCAATGACGAAGTTATGGTTGGAAATTGGTCTGAGATATTTCCGCTTTCAAATGGCGAGATCATGTCGTTGGAATCGGCATCTGATGATGATTTTGAGCCAATAAGTCGCCTTGCAGAGAATAACTTTAGGAATGCCCCTAACTACAGTTATCTTCAAGGAGCTGATAATGAAGTAGAACTGGCGAAGTTTATCGAGGCTAATTCGCCAAGTAATGTAAAGCAGCTGTGTGAAACACCGCAACAGTTATGTAATTTAGTTGCCAAGATTAATGACGAAGTGGTGGGATATAGGGTTGTTAGAAAAAGAGTGGACGAAGAGAAGCAACTGATAATTGCTGATGGAAGAAGAATGCATGTTGCCTTAGGTAAAGACGGAATGGGTCTGGGTACGATTCTTCTTAAGAGGTCCGAACAGATTGCCAAACAACAGGGTTGTCAGGTTATGGAAATCCATGCAACCGGTACCTCTCATGAATGGTTTATAAGACAGGGATATACGTTAAAATCTCAAGTTGAGAATGGAAGGGGAGTATTTAAAGACAAACCTTCGGTCTTTTTTCTGATGACAAAAGACATGGAAAAAGTCGTTTAAAAATTTTATAATCTAATATGGCTTTATACACAAAGTCTATTCAGGCCAAACCGTCAAAAAATGACGGAATTAGGATTTGTATAATGAGACGTCCAGATTCGTGGGCGGTTTATGATATTTGGATGCCGGTTCTTTCACCCTCGCACAAACTCCTAGATGACGCCCACTCAAAAAAAATAGATTGGAACGGTTACGTGAAAAGATTTGCAAAGGAAGTGCTTAAAGGAAAAAAAGAACACATCAAGTTACTAATCGATATGGCACTCAAGAGAAAAATAACCATACTTTGCTGGGAAAAAGGGCCAGAGCACTGCCATAGAAGACTAGTTGCCGAAGAGTGTAAAAGAATAAATTCGAGATTGCAAGTAGTTCTAAAATAAACATCAAGCTGTTACTACGCCGACTGTTTCCACATTTCCTCCGCAGTATTTGGTGATGATGTCGATACTTTCTTTAAGCGATCGTTCCACTTGTTGTCGGGTAATTCCATATATCCCGTCGATATTCAGAATTATATTCTTCGTATTTTCGGTAACCGCCGTCCTTTGGGCGTCGCGGTAGTTGAAATAAATATTGTATCCTCCTGTCTTATCAAAATAAGCTAAATCGGTTGTTTTGTATTTGGTTGGCTCCTTATCCCCAAGAAGCAATATTTCTTCCCCAACTTTCGGAAACCTGAGAACTGTCGGCAATTTTAGTTCATCAAGATCGAAAGCTCCTATTGAAACTCTATTCTTCATAACGACAAGGTTATAGGCATCGACACAAGTATTTATCTCATATAGTTCTTTTTTCTGGGCGATCCTTCTCAAAAGAGCTTCAGGCGACGGTCTTTTGGAATGCCAGTCCAGCCCCATCTCTTTGTATAGTTTTCGGTAGGTCAGAACCTCGGGGTATGACGAAATTGTTTCGTTGGTGAGGCTATCTTGCGACTCGATGAATTCTTTGAGTTGGGCTTTCAACTCATTGTCATTTTTTTTAATATTAACATTTCTTATAACGGCGATTCCGATATTGATTGATGGATATTTCCTGGCCATTTCCGGGTCAATAGAGAATATCTCGTGTTTGTCGAGGGTCGGGAACAGGGTGGTATTTTCTACTTTCTTGTCTGTTTTACTTTCGTCTAGAAGTTTGATGGTTTTGTCTACCCCAAGCTCGTCAATAAGGTCACCGGCTTTTGCCCCATACGGTTTTCCGGTTAAAGTCTGGTAGAAAGCTGTGAAAGCTTCCCGTGGCTTTATCCCTGCCTGTTTAATTGCGGTGAAAACCACCTCTTGTGCGGCAAGCTTGTTTGAAGAATTCATTGTCATAAGGTTTTCCTTAAGTCTATTGAGAAATTTGGTTTGCAAATCGTTTGCTGTAAAAGCTTTTGCTTCCATATCCGCATGTTGGTTTTTTTCCGAATACTGTTCAAGATAAATTTTGGCAAAAATGATCCGTTCCTTCAAAAGTTTCTTTTCCTCATCAGTTAAAGTCTCTTTTTTTTGTTTTTCAAAAAAAGACTCGATATTTTCATTCTTGGATTTTATGAGGTTGGCGATGGTTCTAAACCTTGGGACAAACAGTCTTTTTTTGGGCAGCGGATTAACTTCGGAAAGTTCGACTATCCGGGCAAAATCCGCACTCACTTCGCCTATCTTTCCAACCGGTAAGGCATTTTCCATTTTCAGGAAATATGCGCTCAGGCATCGGTCATAGTCATCAAAAAGGTTGGGGATGGTATCGCCATATGGATTAAAATCCAGATGGGTCCTTATGGGGGTCCTGACCTGCATGAATCGGAATATTTCAGGAGGCAGGATAGAGGCGACTTCTTTTGCTGAGGACCCGATTCCCTTTGATGAGGACATTTTTTTGCCTCCTATTGTGAACCATTCATATCCACCCATGGCGTCTGGAGCCTCAATTTCTAATAGTTCTCGGCAGAAATGGACGGCCATGTCATAGGAGCCTCCGGAAGACATATGATCTTTCCCGGAAGATTCTATTGTGACGCCGATCACTTTCCAATGGGCAGGCCAGTCGAGTTTCCAGGGAAGCTTGCCGTTTTCGCCAATGGGCTCAACCTTCCCCTCGTGACCGCAACCAGCCGCCCAGGTGACCATCTTCTCTTCGCACCTATAATGGACGTACTGTCCGTCCCACTTGTAGACTTTGGTTGTTCCGATTTTGCCGCATTTTTCGCATATGGGATTGTATGGGTACCAGTCGGGAGCCCGCTCCGCTTTGGCGACATTTTTATAAATCTCTTTAACCTTATCCGCTTGATCAAGAAAAAGTTTGACAATCGAATCCATTTTTCCAGATTTATAAAGCTCGTGGGACCAGATGATTTGGGGGTGGCAGTTTAAGGAGTTGAAAACGTCGATAAACTCCTGAGCGTAGTATGAAGCGAATGAGCTAAATCCTTTTTCTGGTGACGGAATCTTGTATAAAGGCTGACCCATGTATTTTCCCCATTTTTCAGAATCGAGATATGTAGGCATCCCGTCCATCGGGTCCATATCGTTGAAGACGTAGGAAAATTTGGCGTTAACGCCTTGTTCTTTCAGGGCTTTGTAAATCAAGTCGTGAACGATTACACCTCTCAAAGATCCGACATGAATACGCCCTGAGGGAGTTTTCATGTCATCGGCCCATTCCTGAGGCAGATTTCTTTCCTTTAACCGTTTTGCTTCTCGATCGACCCAAATCATATATTATCGGCAAGTGATTTCTAAAAAGCTAGACAATATATTATACAGTTTTTTGAGTGATCTTAATGAAACCCATTCGTTCGCTGAGTGGGCGTTATCGCCGATTGGCCCAATACCCAAAACCGTTATCCCCTTTGAACCAAAAATATTTTCATCCGCAACCGAAGAACGGAAATATGTTACAGCTTTTTTCCCGGTGCTTTTAAGGATAATCTCTGAAAGCAATTTCAAATACCTATTATTTTTTTTGATTTCATAACTTTCTAGGAAAGGGGTTGTCCTTTTAACGTAATTTAATGAGGTTTTAAAATAGTGATTGTATTTGGATATACTTAAGTTAATTTGTTTCTTAATCATTTTCATAATATCCTGATTTGTATACGGAGGGATTACGGAGGAATCTAGTTCTAGATTCATTTGCTGAGGAGTCGAGATTCCAAGACTTTGTGATTCTATTTTTCTTACAAATACGAATTGTTTTCGGTCCTGGCGTTTTTTGTATATGTTACCTAGTCGGCCGATAAGGTCGGCTACAAAAAAATTCATGTCATATTTTTTATCATAAAGAGCGTAATGTCTGGGATGTCCGATTATTTTAAGTTCAAAGACCGCCCTCCCTGTGCGACCTACAACAATACCTTGATTTCCGTGAAAGAACGCTGGTTCTGGGGAAATTACACATTCGACGCCCTTCATGAAATCGGAGTTGATAAGCACATGCCCGCCTTTTGATATGTTTTCCTCATCAACGCAGAATGCCATTTTCAGCTTATATTTTTTCGGGTTGTGTTGTAGAAATGCCAGAATATTTACTGCCATACCCCCTTTCATGTCCCAGGCGCCGAGTCCTTCCATTCGGTCACCAGAAATTTTGAGAGCAAGAGGGTTGTCGACCCAGCCGGAAGCCGGACTCACCGTGTCGACATGGGAATAGAGAAGAATGCTTTTATTTCCTGTCCCTTTTTCAACCAACAAATTAAAACGTTTTGCTTCGACTTTTTGTCTTTTAGTTTTATAACCATTCTCCTCAAAAAACTTTTCCAGATATCCAATAATAATCCCTTCATTTGGATAGGCGGAATCGATTGAAACAAGTTTTTTAAGCAGTGCGATGACCTGGGTTTCCATGTCTTTTGATAAGATCCTCCCTTACGAGGTAGGTAACTAATAAATCGTTTTTAAGGTGTTGAGGCCGATTATCATTTATGCCTCCAGATATTCTAACAGGTTGGCGCAGGGGTTTCTCCGATATTCCATATTCATTGAGATTTCTTAGCGCTGAATGTCGTCCCTGTCTGTAAGCAGCTTTAAGAACGCCAGGCGCCGACAGGTTTGATTCTCCGAAAACCAAGTTGGCATCTCCGTCAGCTAGCAGTCTATTAATTATCAACGCAACTGCCAAGTATAATCCATTACCCCTGTATTTTTCACGCGTTGCTGCTTCGGTTATTTCGTACATAATCAAATCAAATCTTTTATCACCACGAATCAGGGGAACGACGGCTTTTTCCGCCATTCCTGTGCTGATGAGTAACCCTTGATTAAAGGCGGCAACCAGAAGGTTATCCTGATTATTTAGAATTTTTGCAACATCGTCGACTTGCCACCCAAACGCGGAATAAAGATCGGCAAATTGGTTTTGTATTTCCGCATCTTGCCTCAAGCCAGGATCCAAAACAGTAAAATCTATTCCCTCATATGAATGATATCTTGGAGGTTCCTCGAGGGAAAATATTTCTTTTGCTCTGGATATTTCATTATTCACTTCCTCTTGCGGCAACGTTCTTGAGTCAGAATTTTTTCCCAAATATATCAACAGAACATCATCAAGTTCGGGAATTCCTGAACCTTTAAGGGGAATTATCGCTTCAACCAGTGGATCGATCTGTTCCGGGTTTTTACCTAAAGTTTCCCTAAGCGCGGAATCAGTTACGAAAATGCGGGCGCTTATCCGGCTAACATCTTCCGATAATTCAAACTTGGAAAAACGACCCACAAGTTTTTCAAGCATCGGGCCATTTTCAATAACCCGTCTGAACATCCCTCTTTTACGGTTATTCTCAATGTCAATGGTAGGCGGCCACGATAAGGGACCCACGCTGCTTGGGATTGCCTCAGATGGAATATCGCTACCTGGTCTTTCACTTATTGCCATAAAAAAACGTCCTCGAAAAACTAGTAAATTACTAATCTTTCAAGGACGTTCGTTAAAACGCGGTACCACCTTGATTTAGATAAAGCTTATTTTCCGCCTCTTCGGCTGATTTCGTCTCTACCACTCTTTCCTGATTATCAGGACTCAAGCTGTAACGGGCTAATTCCCGTCGAGTTCTAATTTCCCTGGGCAGGGGATTTCTTCTCGAAGCCTCCGAGGAATCGGACTGTGCGGTCTTGCCGAGGATAAATCCACGGGTCCTCACAATTGGCTTGAATTTAAATTATAACAGCTAATTACTTAATTTCAACTATCTTGTATTTTATTTTTCCGGCGGGTACTTCAACCGTAACCCACTCTCCCTGCTTTTTTCCAAGTAATGCCTGACCGATAGGGGAAGTGTGGGAAAGCTTCTGACTCATCGGATCGGCTTCAAATTCCCCGACAATCTGGAAGAGCTCTTTTTTTCCGTTGACTTCAACAGTTACCGATGTTCCGAGTTCAATATGGCTTCCATTGGCTTGATTTGAAACGATCTCGACGTCTTTAAGGATTTCCTCAATTTCAAGAATCCGGCCTTCGACAAAGGCAAGTTCTTCTTTAGCAGCGGTATATTCGCTGTTTTCGGACAGATCTCCCATGGAACGGGCTTTAT
The DNA here is from genome assembly GCA_964618685.1 of uncultured Gammaproteobacteria bacterium. Classification (GTDB taxonomy): domain Bacteria; phylum Patescibacteriota; class Microgenomatia; order UBA1406; family GWC2-37-13; genus GWC2-37-13. Next base: position 10,662 of record CAZUBL010000032.1, read on the forward strand.
GAAGTCGCTCAACCGCATAGGGTTTCTTGACCTTGACGAGTTCCTCGTACTCCTTCTTCAAATTGTCGTGACCTTCTTGGGTCAGTTGTGTTTTTTTCATTTTTTGGCTTATGCCTTAATAAACAAAAAGCCCCTGGCGTATCCGGGGTTTTGATGGTAAAATGTTACTACAAATTTGGATAAAAGTCAAATTCCAGGCGCGTTCGTCTAGCGGCCTAGGACGGCAGGTTCTCATCCTGCAAATCGCGG
>CAZUBL010000033.1:0-10578 GCA_964618685.1 uncultured Gammaproteobacteria bacterium
TGTGCCATTTGATAGAATTATACTATGTTTTACGAAAAGTCTGCAAAAATATGGGATAAAATCAAGGAATCCAACAACATTCTCATAAATATTCATAAGCATCCCGATTACGATTCGATTTCCTCGGCGCTGTCCATATCTTATGTTCTCAATAAGATCGGCAAGAGAAACAAAATCGTCGGTTGCCAGAATGTGAACGAGCATTTCCTGTTTCTTAGAGGGGCAAAGGATATAGAGACAATAGACTATTCCACCTTTGATTTCAAAGGCTACGACTTGTTTATTATCCCGGATACGGGTAGCTATGACAGGGTTACCGGGGATAAAAGAATATCCTTGCCCGAGAGCCTGGAATGCGTCATCATCGATCACCACAAGACCAATAATTTTGACTCTGGACTCAAAGTATTGGATGAAAGGGCATCGGCAACCGCTGAAATGCTCTATCGCCTGTTTGAGGATTGGGGAGTGGAGGTGGATAAAGAACTAGCGACCTATTTGCTGACGGGCATAATGGGGGATACGGTGTTTTTGAGATATAGCGAAGACAGCAAGAAGACTCTTTCGGTCGTGGCAAGCCTTGTTGAAAAAGGCGCCGATAAGGATTTCATAAGCGAGAATTTTTACGAACAGTACGAATTCAACACGATCAAGTTGTTGGGAGTTTTTCTGGAAAACATGAAAAAAGAAGGTAAATTCATCTGGTCGGCGATTCCTTACGAAACATTCGAAAAATACGGCAAACCCGAGGGGGTAAGAGAGATGGCCGCCGATCTCTTTTTCAGGGGAATAAAAGGGACCGATTTCGGGGTTGCCATGTTGGAGTACGAAAAAGGTCAGATTTCGCTAAGTTTCCGCTCAAAGAAAGATGCCGATGTATCTACGTATGCAAAATTATTTGGAGGAGGGGGTCATAAGAATGCCGCAGGAGCAACGGTCAAAGGGGAATTCAAAGAGTCAGTAAATAAAATATTAGAGCGATTGAATAATTAAGTAGATTAATATAAAACGCCTACTTTGTCAAAAAAAGACCGCCTGCTCCGTGCCTGTCCCAATTAACGAAAGCTGAATTTGGAGGAACGACCATCTCCCTACCTATCTGTTTGACCATTTCTTGAGCTTGAAATAATGAAAATCTTTTATTTTGGTCGGTCGTGATAAAAGCAGTCGGGCGGTATCCATCCCTCTCTGGTACGAGCATCATTCCGTTCAGGGTTAAGTCCCATTTGTTTCCGAATATTACCGCACCTTCGTACTGGTTTTTGCCTTCTGTCGGGAAGGTTTCACCAGGCGTTGTCCAAACTTCGTTTGGAGATAAACCAAGAAGCGTTTCTTCTCTTTCATCTTTATTGACAAAACGGAAGAGTCCAGTTTCAGAATTATAAACCATTGTGTCTCCGAATCCGTTTACAGCATACTTAAGTTGGGGATAATCATTTTTCCATTGATTAAATCCCATTTCAGGCATTCCGGAAAGAATTTGAGCCTCATGCTCATAGATATTTTCTCCAAAATATGTGAAGGGGGATGGCGTTAATAAGGTGTTTCTTTGAACCGCCCTTAATTTAGCGTCAGAGAGAACCTGTGGTGCATAGGAAAATGTACCCAAATTGGCGTAATTTCCGGCAAGCGCAACGAATTTGCCATCAGTCTCAGCTATCCAAGCCGATGGACAGGTATGTTCGAGAGATATGCCGGCGTGGTGATTTGCGTAAATTGCTTCAATGGTATGTAAGCCCGTCGTACTTGATAGCCACTGTCTTGGCGTCATACCGACAACGTCACCTTCTTGAGCGCTTTGATTATTATGGACAAACATTATCGGTTGCTTGTCGGAAATAGGAATGATTTTACCTTCGCCTCCATATGATTCGTTAATCTGCCAGCTTATTTGTCCTTCACCCAATACTTGAACAGATGGCATCTGCGCCGGATCCACATTTTCAAGAGCCCTTGAACTTTCCAGGGATGCCATTTTTCTGGCGATGACCTTTTCCGGATACATGGCTGCCGTAACAATTCCCATAGCGCCGGTTGAATTTGGCGGCGCATATATCTCATTGCTTGCCATCTCCCTTAGGTATTTGGCCGCCTCAAAAATTGTCTGGTTGGGGATTGCGGCTTCATAAATATTGGCCCCCAATGAAGCTATGTTGCCGTTTTCATAAGGTGCGACAATATGCGAAAGGGTTACGTTATATGGAGTAACATTGAAGGTGGGATTTACTCGTAGCTGAAGAACCTTCTCTGGGATCGCAGCCCGAACAGCCGCTGATGCATAACCCCAAATTATTTCTTTATACCAATCGGTAGTAGGTTGACCTTCTTTATGCATCCAGTCCGGGAGATTGAGCGCGACCCAAAGTCCCCCCAAACCAGCTCCCATAAGTTTCAATGCGTCTCTTCTTGAAAGATGGCTTCGATGACTTTCTTTCCGTGTCATATATTGCTATATTATACTATAGGTTATTAATGGTAATGTAATAAAAATTACAATGACAGATAATAGTATATAGTTCGAGCATCAAACGTTGAAAATGAAGCCTGAATTTTTTCTGGTTGCTATTATATCCTTAGGTAAACCGAGCTTGAAGAATTTGTTTCGAAGCCTTCTTATGGCCTGATCGAGTGCCCAGTCCGTATACGGTTCTTCTCCCCATAACATCTCTCCTACGCGCTCCCGTTTGACGGTTTTATTTTTCTCAGCTATGAGACGCCTTATGAGCTTTCTTTCCCGTCGGGAAAAGAACTCGTCGACAACGACATCGTTAATGACTATTTTTTTCCCGGAATCAGCGGCGATTACGGCTTTTTTGACTAGGGTTTTCTCCATAAACCTGACCAAAAGGGGGATAGTTATCTTATAAATGTTTTTCTTAGACTTTTCGAGTAATCGGGTTTTAAGAAAATGGTTGATCATGTCATTTTCTTCGGCAGAGAAGTCGTATTCTTTTTTGACGATCTTTTCCAGTAGTTTTTTTTCCGAAGCTTCGAATTCATCCCAGATGAGCTTGACCTTGAGGTTTATCTCATCGTGATCGAATACGCTTTTTTCGTCACGGGTGAGGGAATAGTATCTTATCGCCTGGGTTATGAGTCCAAGCCTATTACCGCACAAAAATTTGATCTTTTTCACAAGCGCTTCGGGTATGGCCGATCCGAACGATTTTTCCTTGTATCTGATGAACGTGTCGATGTCTGTTGAGGCATAGGGGGGATTGGTGATGATATTCTGAAGAAGTACCGGGTAGGAGTCTATGGTCCTAAATATTTCGGGCAGGGTGATATTTTTTTCAAAAAAGAAGATGAAGGAGGTATTGATGTTGTTTATGGCGTAGGAATTTATGTATCCGAGAATGTCATGGTATTTTGTGATCAGGTAATCGGCATTGGTAACTAGAATAACGTGGGATTTTTTATCCTTGCCGATAATACTTTTCAGGTATCTATCGAATCCCTTGAAGTTGTCGAAGGGAAAGAAATTGGGATCGATCTTTACGAATCCGATGTCTACGTAGTCCCTGACATTTTTGGCAAGGAATTCCTTGTCTTGCAGAAATTGTTCGATCCTGTATGTCTGACTCCATTTAGAAATATTGAGAACTGAGGCCGATTCGTTAATGTTTATGACGTTAACCCATGAAATAAACATGTTGCGAAGGGTTGACACAGGTAAACCGATTGGAGCCGTCATATGACCTGATTATATTATTTTTTTGTCTAAATGACAAATATATGTCAGATTGGCCATCAAGTAAGTATGGAAATATATGGGTATGATGTCGGTATATGAAAAGAATAAAAGTTGCATCGATAGAGTGCCGGAATGTGACCATAAACGATGTCGAGGTTGTTATAAAAAAGGAAATCGGTACGATAAAAAAGCCGACGATTGCCATCTTCGGAGGGAGTTTGGATATCCCGAAAAGCATCAATAAGAACCTTCTCAAGGCCTTATGCGTTTCGATTGGGGAAAAATTGGGAAAAAAGAAATTCAACATATTGACAACCGGTTCATCGGGGATATCTTCATGGGTAGCGAAAGCGGCCTCAAAAAACGGGGCAACGGTCTGGACTCTCTCGACGACGTCTAAAAATAGCAATGAAACCGATTTTGCCGACGTTTCATTGAGTGCAAACCTTGACCACGAATTCATAAGCTATCTCATAAGCTACATTGCCGATATAGGAATAAGTATCGACGGAGGCATAGGCAGTCTCATCAAAGCCGCGTTAATGGTCGACTACGAAAAGCCCCTAATCTGTCTCAAAAATACTGGAGGGGCTGCGGCCAGGCTTCCTGAGTTGTTGAGGGAATCGGTGCACAATTTCCAGGACCTGAATCTTTACGAAGTCGAAACGGTCAATGAATTGATGAAAGTCTTGGGCAGATTGACCGAAGGCAGGATACTTTTGCAGAGCAAGCTTCAAAAAATTCTCAGCCAGATAGAGTAGTTTTCTTAAGGATTTTCTCTACGGCGCGGTCGTTTATTTCATGGTGAGGGCCGCGGTGTGACAACAAAGCGCCGGAAAAAGTCTTCGGTATGTGCATGAGTTCGTGAATGAGTGTCTTTATTTTTTCCCGTTCTGGTAATTTGTCAAAGCGTTTGGATATAACCTCGATTATATAGTTAGGTTCAAGGCCGGCCACCTCCTTGAAAAGCCTAGACATTCCCCAGATTCGGGCATATGCCCGGGTTTTGGCGTCAAAACTTCTTATGCAGTGGATTTGGTTGACTTTGATATGGGTGAAGTTCAACTCCTTCACAAGTACTTTTATCTGTCTTTTGATTTCGGGAGCCAGTTTGTATTGCACAGACAAAAATTATAACAGTTATTATAAACAGTTTTACATAACCTCTTACTAATGGAAACATCATTTGATGTCAGAGCAAAAACATCTTCGGTGCTTTTTAATGTGATTGTATATTAGAGCCGCGTTATAGTAATAGTATATGTTATAGGATATCTGTGTCCTAAGCATGACACAATTGACTATTTCATCTTCATACAATTATTTATTGTGCAAGAAAATGCGTATTTCAGTATTTACATAATAAGCTTTATTGCTTATTTAGGTTCATTTAGTAGAGTATGTTCTCTTAAGCATAAAGAATTTGAGTTTATATTTATCCGTTGTTTTTTTGTATATCAAAAATTGACTAAATGAATTCTTACATAGAATAATAATTAATTACTATTTAGTTTACTATAAGCTTGAAAAAACACTTATATAGTGGTATAATACCGAAAATATGGCAACACCTGTTGAAAAAATGGCCGAGAGGAAAAAAAGAAATAATAATACATTAAGGTATCTAGAAGGAGCGGCAACTCATCCGTTAAAGGTTATAAAGGAAAGAAAAAAGGTGGGTTTGCCAGTGCTGGGTGAGAGAGGTAGGACTTCGTTTTTCACTAAAGGAGAGGCTGCTTTTGTTGAGATTCCCCATAGGATAGAGCAAGCTGATAGATATTCTTTTTTGACCTCCGTTGCGGGTTTGGTGTCGATGATGGGAGTTTTGAAAGGGGATAAGGGATTAACAAGAGCAGGATATGAACTTATAGAAGCAGACGTTGTTTATACTCCAAAAACACCAAAAGCCAGGCCGGTAGACTACGGACTTATGGTCACCGACAAACAAAGAATATCTAATCGAGCCGGTTTATCGGTGCAAGCCGTTCTTTCAATGAGGGACGTCTTTGATTACGATGACCCAAGGATGTTTGAACAATCTCTTAACGGACAAAGGCTATTGGCGCTTTTCATGAATGGTATGGAGGATCTTCTTGACCGTGATATCGTCGGCGATGCCCAGAGAAGGGAAACCTGGGAGGTTGCCTCAAGAAGGTTTCTGTCTTTGACGGGAGCCTCAGTTGTAGCCGCCGCACCGATAATTCTAAAGGAAATTCTTGATTCGGAACCTTCAAAGGCTGCTATGTGGCTAAACAACTTGCCTCTTCTTGACGCGATCGTTGGAGCCGCCATCGGATACAAAAGAGGAGAAATTAAAGATCGTGAATCCATGATCTTTGCCGATAATTCTTTTGATAAGGTCAAACATAGGATAGTCGGAACAATCGTCGGAGGCCTGGTTGGAGGCGGAGGCGGTCTTTTAGTTGATAAACTTGCAGGAGAAGACCTCAAGCTTATCAATCAAGGTTTAGCTAAGGCCACATTGACCGGTGTTGGGACCTATGTTCTAGCCAAAAACCTTTACTTTGAGCCCAAAGAAAAGATAAGAGGCGCATTCGAAGTCGGAATTCAGACATTAAAAGACCATCAAAAAGATGTTGTTCCTTTTTTGCCTTCCATATTTCATCAGCAAGGCCGAAGACGAGTTGAACTGTACAATCGTGCGAAAGACTCAAATAGCGTTAATGGTTTGAAAAGACAGATGTATTGGATAACCAACCAAGAGTTAATGGATCAAGGGTTTACAAAGGATGAAATTAATGAGGCTATGAAAGCCGAGATCGCTAATGATCGTGATCCTGATGCTATCGGTAAGGGACTTCCTAAAATCGTATCGTCTTCGTATGCAAGAACAATGTATTTGGCGTCAATGCTGGAGTCGATGAGGATGTTAAATTATGATAGAACAGGTTCTCAGAAATATGATTTGATGCCTGTTTTGAGTCCGGCCAACCTAAGAGATTACGTCTACACCCACGGGGCTGCCATAAGAAATGGTATAGATTTTACCAAGGCTCCTGAAAGTAATCCGACTCTCGCGTTGGGAATTCTTGTTCCGAGTATCTGGGTATATAACCTTATGGACTATTTTATTCCGACCAGTCGAGCACAGAAAAATGAAAAAAATCTTAAAGACGCTGTCAATTTTGCCGGTAGGTATGAAAATACAGGTGGAACCGGAATAAAATTAATGAGCGCTTACGAATTCTGGCAGCAAAACTGGCCTAATATCGATGCTACAAACCAGTTCCAGGACTTTTATCATATCGTTGCCGATAACCTAAACGATACTAATGCCGATAGCATGAGGAACAACTTCAGCATGGTTTTGCAGCCGCCTCCGTTCTATGAGACTTTGAATGCGTTGACCACTTTTTATCTAGATTTTACCCTGCCCGAACAGCATCAAACCAGTGAGCGGGGAGGTGTTAAGCATATAGACTCCATGATTACGAGTTTGGTTGGCCAAATCGATAAGAGTCCAAGGACTTTGATGGATCTTCTAACTTTTATCTCTTACTGTAAATCGGCCAAATTGGCTAAACCATATCTGGAAAAGCTCGGCTACAACATTCCAATAGATAACGGACGTAAGTTTCTTGACGTATCTGTCAAACATATGGAGGGGGTTGTCAATAGGACAATTAGGATCCTATTTGACAAATATCTAGCAAACCCCAAAGGCCTACTTACGGGATTTGCCAAAGAAATAAATGAGACGGCTCAAAAAAATGCGCAAGATGTAAAACCTGAAGACATGACTCAAGAGAAGGCAGACGCTGTATATATGCAGCTTTCAGCCCTGATGGAGTGGGTCATAAGGGAAACCCCTGAGTTCTTTGAAAGCGCTGACGGAAAACAAGTTTTGGCAAAATTGAACCCTGATCTTTACGAAAGGGCTGGGGTCTATAGTGCCGGAAATGTTTTCTCAGGAGCATTCATCGACGTTTTCTATAACGTTTATACCGTTCTTGGAAATATAAAGGAAAAAGAAGGTTGGGAGATTGACGACCCAAGGAATTTGGCCCTAGTCAAAATGAAGGGAATAACCGACAAAACCGTTTTCTTCCTGTTAAAAAACACTCTCAATGTGAATTTGAATCCGATGCACGCGGCCGGTGTTGATCCCAAAAAACTCAATCAGTATCTATCTGACAACTACACATTGTTTGAATTTGCCCTTAACTTTACCAACGATGTCAATGTGGTTGAAGTAAATAATTTCCTAATGTCAATTATTGAGGCGATAGAAAGACAACCGTCAGAATACACTACCGACTCTTTCCAATCCAAGGACTGGGATGAGAGGATGTGGAAGGTCAATACTATCCTGTCCTCGGTCGTCCAAAGGATGATTAAGGAGTTGACGGATCGTGGACATTCTCCAATTGCCCAGGTATTAGCCGAAAAGGCTAGGGCTGCTTCTTCAGCCATAAGAGATGACCAGATGAAAAAATCACGATCGAAGAAGATGATATAACAGTCGTTTTAAATATGGTTTATGGAACCGAAATATAATAAATATGAATCCAGAAGCAAAAAAGTGGCTCAGAATAGCGATTCCGTCTTTGGGCCTTTTAGCGCTTGCCGCCTGTTCGACTTCACCAACTAATGCGCCGTCGGTTGAAGAAATAAAAAGATCAATGCCCCAACCGAAGATCCTAACCTCTGAAAACATCTTCTACACAAAAGGGGATCCGATAGAAACTATTATTGATTGGGAAAATACCTGTTTTAATGAGACTCCACGTGTAGCGATTGCGCCGACAGGACCTAATATGGAATGGACGCGGGTGGATTGGCTAAATCCGTTTAGTCCCAAAAAGAAACTCAAGGTCAGCAATTTCACACCAAACACAGGGTACGATATTCAGCTTTCGGGAGTCAATTGCACCCAGTACGGTAAAGAGGTGATCAATACCGATGCCGCTATAGAAACCATAAAAATCATTTACGACACGATACCACCGACAGCCGAGGTGGAGCAGGTAGTTGCCCAGGGAGGTAAATTATTTTTGACCGTCAGAGTTACCGATAACCTTTCCGGACCGGAAGAAGAGATAATCCAAAGGGTTATAAACAATCCTGCCATTGGAAAAAATAAAGCGGACGTTAATGTTTGTGATCTGGCTGGGAAATGTCAAAAACAAACATTGGAGGGAAATTATGATCCCTTCAACCAGGCGGTATCGATGAGTATCGCTAAATACGATCCAAACGTCGACAAAATCGTTATCCACGGGACGATCTTTGATCCCAACTCAAATATCGACCTTACGGCAACTGACGTAAACGCCAAACAGTCGGTCACTCCTTTGCCAAGCTTGCCGGGCGACATAGACAAAATGGAATTGGACTGTTCTATTAAGGGAATAAACGGCTTTGACTTTACCTTTATGTGCACTCCAGTTAGGAGTGACGGAAAAACAATCGCCACGATACAACTTAAGGACAAGGTTGGCCATACTTATAACCAGACGTTTGAGGTAGAAATTCCGCCACTATCGAATAAAGCCGTCGCCATGTATTATTCTTTCCTGGCATTAAGTTTTTTAACATCTTCAGGTTTATATACCAAGGTCAGAAGTGATCGTCATAGACGTGAAAGAAGAGAAGAATTGGTGGCATCTATTTCAAGCCATGAAAGAGAGAATGTCATAAACGCTTTCCAGAAGTTAACTAAAAAAGACAGAAAGAAATATATGGGCACATTGGAAACATTTAATCAATTAATGAACGTTAGACAACTCTATTCTGAAAATAAGCTTGTCGAAGCATTGGCACAGCTAAAGGAGATTAATAAAAAGAGTAATGTCTTGTTGGAAGGGGAAAAAGACAAAATCCTGACGACAATCATAGCGAAAATCAACAAAATGGTCGCCGACAGAAACTGGAGGTCCTTAGAGAAGCCGGAGATAAAAGTGATTTTGGATTTTTTGTCCATGACTCGTCACAACAGAGTTTATGCTTTTCTTTGGGATAGGGTAGAGAATAGTAAGCAGGCGTTCGACAATCTGAACGGAGCAGTTATCCTCTATTCGATAAGAAACGGCAAAATGAATAACGGAGAATTAGCCGCTTATGGAATGATGAATAAAGACAATCTTAAAGAGATCTTAGCCTTAGTTGTTCAATGGGGGGATTTCGAATCGGTTGCGGCCTTTATTGACAGGTTGGCAAACAAGGAAGGCAAAAGGAAAACATCAGTAATGATAGCTCATTCTACATATATCGAACTAAGACCCATCGTCGATTCAATGGAAGAAGTGACAAGACGAAGCCTTGAAAATAAACTGAAAGCCATTTATGAAATGAACGACTTCAAGCAGGTTTTCGCCGGTCTTGAAGAGTTTAGGAAGCAATATGAAAAGGTACGTTTATACAAAGTAAATCAGAAGATGATAAACGAGAGAATCGCCTTTATTGAAAAAAGGGCCAATATTTTGAGGTTAATAGGGAAGAGAGAGTCGGAAGTAACAGAATATGCCAAAAAAATGGGCGTCCTGTCCGAGGGAATTCTTATGAAAAGGATTAGTAACGTGTTTGGCAATCTGAAAAGCGAAAGCATGGTTCCCTTATTTCTAGATCGTAAAAACGAAGAAATAGACGCCTATATTTGCGGAATGGTGGCTCTCAACGCTGTTCCCTTGGCATATTTTACGGGTGCCAGATACCGGTTTGAAGGGGATATATTCACAGTTGACAATATACCGAGTCCAAAGTTTGCTAACGTCCCTTACCACGTAGAAGGCAAGTTTGCCCAAATGTATGACGATAAAATATTCAGGGCCTTCTTGGCCGATGTATTTCAAAGGGTAACGAGCGAGTTTGTCAACCCTGAAAAACATCATAAATCCAGTCGTGTTTCTTCAGTAACTTACGAT
>CAZUBL010000034.1:0-10161 GCA_964618685.1 uncultured Gammaproteobacteria bacterium
CTCCTCAGGCCGAGGTGGTTGGCCCTCCAAGAAACACACATCACATGTTAAGTAAAGGCGGCGTTCCCGAAGTTGCATATGTCCCTAAGAAATCAAGGGTTATTATGGGAATAAACCGATTCGGCGACGTCATTTTTATACCTCTTCCCGGTAACCGCTTTGACAATATCGATCCGGCACTCATACCACATTTTATTCGCGGGGCCGAGAGGCTATTTGATCAAGGCATCCATTCTTATAAGACGGTCCTTCACCAAAAAACAACAACCGTATCCCGGGATGTAGGCGACGGAAACAGTACGTATAGACCAGAGAAGAAGACAGGTTTTAAATTCTCAACGACAAGAAAAGATATTGCCAGAGAAAGAAAAGATAAGGAGTTGAAGAGACGATTATTAGCAATGGGTATAGACATAGACAAGCTCTATTTGCTTCTTCATTCGGCAACCCACAACCAGACTTTGTTGGAAAATCCTTCCGTAAAGAAAAAGAAAAATATTGTTTCTAAGGCAATAAAGGCAAGGGGGGGAAATGAAAAGCATAAGCTGGACAAAAGTTTTGCTGTTTCGTCTCCTTTTATGGCTCACGAAAAAAGAAACAGGGCCAAAAAACCTATTACCGGAAACGTTTATACATACGGAAAATAATCATCCGATGCTAATTAAAGTCAAGGTCAGCGTCGAATCTAAAAAAGACCAGATAATAAAAAAGTCCGATGATTCGTATTTGGTGAGCGTCAAAGAAAAGGCTGAAAGAGGACAGGCGAATCAGAAGGTCAAAGAAATTCTGGCCTCATATTTTAAAGTCGCATCAAAAAAAATAAAACTCGTCAAAGGAGGGAAAAAACCGGGTAAGATATTTGAAATCCTAAAATAGTCATCTGTCTTCCAGACGGAATATTCTGAAGTTGGACTTGTTTCCCGGCTTGGTCAGAGTCTTGTGAGGTGTTAACGGCCAATTGTCCGGGAATTTGTCTTCGTGAGAAAAGAAGACGTAGACCGTATTGTTTTCCAACAAGGCGATATTCTCCCTTAACTGTTCTTCGCCCAGTGGCCAGTACCCCTTGACGGTTATTTTGCCTTCGTCTTCCCTTTTCAAAAATACCTGGAGGACATCCGAGGCCATGCCAAAGTTCCCTTCGGCCAGAATTACGACCGGTTTTGATTTTGACTCTAACCTTACTTCCTCCATGAATTCCTTGATTCCCCAGCCGGCAGGCCAACCTTCAATGTATTGTCCACGGTCGACTTCCGGAAAAGGAATTTTTGCTGGAGCAAACAGGATAGTGTAGTCGAAGTACACGACCGATGCGAAAAACAATATAAAAAGGATTCTTTTCCATCGGTCATTCAGGTAGTGGAAAGCGGCCGCGGCTGCAATTAGAGAGAGCCCGGCAAAGAATATTATGTAACGGGGGAAAAGAACTTTCATAAAAAACGAAACCACGATATACGGGGCAACGAACCACAGCAGGAGATATGTAAAAAGCCTAAAATCGCGTTTAGCCAGAATGACAAGACCAACAAGGGCGATCAAGGTCAGAACAAAACCAGACTCCCAGGCGAAATATAAAGGAATGTGGCCCAAATTATGGAAGAAATATTTGAATGGCGTTTGTAAAAAGTCGGGAAAACTCATAATGAAAGTAAGGTTCTTCTCGGAAACGTAATGCATGAACGGAGAGAGTCTTTGGATGTTGTAGATAAGGTTCGCGATAAGCGCTCCCAATCCAAGAAGAAGAAAATAGTTGAAGGAGTTTTTGATAAAGCTCTTGATTTTCTTGTCAAATATCAGAACGGGTGCCAGTGCCGATAGGCCAATAAACATCTGGACCGAAGATTTGGCAAGTAGGAATAGCCCACCCATGGCTCCGAATATGAGTGAAGTCTCAAGGCGTCTTTCCCTCACCATCAATATTGACAAAAAGAAAATCCATATAAGAGCGGCCGAAACATAGGAGTCCACAAGAGCGAGTCTTTCATAAAAGAGGAAGTAGGGCGTTAGGATATATAGAAAGCTTCCCCAGTAAGCGGTTTTTTTACTATAAAGATAGAAAAGCAGGGAAAAAACTCCCGATAGCGTTATGAAACCGCCGAGAGTCGCAAAAAGCCTGCCCGCCAAAAGCATATCGTCTGGGAAAAACTTCAGGAAGGGTATGGTTGCCCAGGTCTGTAGCGGTTGCTTGCCGTCTGTTAAGGAAATGAAACGCCAGGAAGCGTCGTGCCAAGCAACTTTGGCCCAATGAATATATATTCCTTCGTCGGAGAAAATCGGATGAAGAGTCAGGTTTGTCAGCCTAGTTGCAAAATAAAGCAAGACAATAGAGGAGATTATTATGACGTCTTTTCTTTTGAAGGTTTTTTTAAGGAAGGCCATGATTTTGAAAACGTCTAGCATATTATCTTAATATTAAACTCAAGCCTAGAAAGTTGCTTTTCAATTTTTTAACTCCTTTTATTTTATCACAGAGGGTGTTTTGGCAGAAAACCAACCTTTTTTCGCAATGACTGTTTTCGGGATAAGAGTAACCTTGATAATCCACAAGGTATTTGACTGCATTTGGCGTGAACTTAAGATCGGGGTCTTCGATTTCGTATTCTATGCAATTTTCGGAAACTCCGGACTTTCTAATTTCATTTACCGACTTCTCAAAGAAACTTAATGAAGAATCGGTTTTAGAAAACGCCGGACTCGTTGCTAAGTTTCCTAAAACCAAGATTATTAGAAGCCATTTGAACCGTCCAAACGCCAGAACGGCGATAATGACCAAGGGAATAAGCGTCACCAAAAGATAATAGGGCACGATCCATTGGCGGTAGGCAAAAAGCGTCAGCAATAGGATTGAAAAAATAAAGAGAAGATTATCTTGAGGATTTTTTTTAACGCTAAGCTTTTTTAACAGGAATCTTTTCAGGACCATAAGATATGTCACCAGGGAAAAGATGACGCCCAAAGTTTTGTTTCCAAAAAACAAAACCCGAGATATGAACTCGGGATAATCCTGGGTAAAAACCTTAAGGGAATTGGCAACCCCTAGCGACCGACCTTCGGTTGTCTTTCCCAAAAAAGAGGCGATCTGACTCATGTTGGGATAGCCGTTTGAAACTTCATAGATGATAAACGGCATCAACAACCCGATGAATAAAATCCCCGATAAAACAAGTCTTTTCCAGTCCTTTTTCATTAGGGGAAAAATGAATACGGCGGCAACCAGAAGGAAGCCCTGGTAGTGGAGCTGGAAAGCAAAATTTGACGCCATAACCGCAATATATATAAAGCTCTTTCGATTTTTATATATGTATATATATAGAGAGTAAATAGCGATGATTGTAAAAAAGGGGATGGGGTTGGGGTTCCAGGCGAACCTTGAATATTCAATCGAGAAGGGGGAAACAGCGTAAAGAAGGGAGGCGATGACGGCCGCTCCCGAATTGAAAAAAGTCGCGGTGAAAAAGTACAAGAGGACAACGGCTGCCGAATTAAGAACTGCTACCATGAGAGCGGGCGCAACGGGCGAATGGGAAAAGAAATATGTTATCTGCATAAGGTAATACCAAAGGGGCGCCAGGAAAAAATTTCCGACAGAAGCCTTAGGTCCGAGGTAAATGAACTTGCCTGTTTCAACGTGTTCTTTTACGTATTGAAGATCGCGTACCTGATCCTGATGATAGGCAATGAATTCCGGCAAGCGGTAAACCCTAAGAAACAGCGCCAGCAAAAAAACACCAAAAACGACAATCAGAATCTTATGTTTTTTAATTAGTTTCATTGTATTTGAAATTGATATGCTTTAATGACTCCTCAAGAGTTGGTTTGGTCTCAAAGGCCGAGGGAAAAACTCTTGCCTGATAAATGAAATAGGTTCTGAGTTCATATATCGCCGATCCGACTGTCAACAAGATAATCGTCGCCATAAAGTAAGGCAGGTATTTCTTTTTTTCAAAAATCGTTGTCAGTGCGACTCCCGAAAAATATATGACGCTTGGAATAGCTGTAAAAGTTCTTAACATGTTGGGATTTTCCCAGGGATAGATCATGAGTGAGGGAAGTAGAGATATAAAAAAATAAGTGAGGAAAACTTTGTTGTTAAGATTTTTTAGATTCTTAAGTGAGATTGCCAGCCCAACAATAAAAAGAAGTCCGATCAACGGATTTAAGGCAGGTTTGCCGGGGTAGTTGTGTTTGCCGCTCATGTCGCCTTTATAGACGAACATTGACGATACCGAACCGATATTCTGTATGGTACCGGAAACCTTTTCAGTCAAGGTCATTTCGTGATTCTTCCAGAAAAAAAGCTTATCAACTCTGCTGTCCTGGTGGGAAACAAGATATATCGTCAACGGTAAAATCACGATAATGAACGGTAGTACAAATGTCAGCATATTCTTGATGAGTTCCCGCTGTTTATTCAAATAAACAAAGAAGATATATATCAAGGGAACGACAAAGAAAAATCTTCCCGGCGTATATGAATTGAAGGCTAATCCTGCAAAAAGGCCGCTCAGGGTAATGGACAAGGCAGTTCTTTTGGGATTAATAAGAATAGACATTGAAGCTAGTTCTAGAAAAAGTAGGAAGGTTGCCTCAAACGAAAACCTGGCAAAATTGAAGTACCACCTTGAAGTTACGAAGAGAATCGCGAGCGCAAAAACCAACAGGTGGTTTTTCTTAAATACGCGGGTCATCAATAGATAAAACATCAAAGCTCCGGCAATGCCGAAAAAAGCCGCCGGGAATCGGAGAGCAAAGTTTCCAACGCCAAATATTTTGAAAGATTGAAGGAGAATATAAAAATATAAGGTTGAATGCCCGGTCGCCATTTCCGAATAGGGGGTATAAGGCAGCTTATCAAGGGAGAGTGCCAGCTTGGCAAATTCAACCTCATCAAAGGTCAAATTTTCTGGAATGGTATTGAACTTAAAGAAAATTACGGCAATTGAAACTATGATAAAAATAAAAAGTGTCAACCATTTATTTTTTATTAATTTCATATCGGCCGGTTAGAAAATAATACTTAATCGTCAGTAGATCAATCATTGTTTCGACGGCGTCTTTGACAAAATTGACGTTTTTTGTTTCAACGTGTCTCCATTGGACCGGAATTTCCTTAATTTTATAACCCATCTTGGAAGCCAAAAAAAGAAATTCCATATCAAACCCGGCGGAAACCGATGACCCTTCAACCTTTCGTCTTTCGTGGAAGACTAATAGCCTTGCGATGACTTTATTGGCTACCGACTTTTTAAATAGCTTGAATCCGCATTGGGTATCTTTGATGCCCTTTATCCCGATGATAAAGCTTCTGAACACTATTGAAAAATATGCTAAGATTTTACGTAGGATAGGAGCACCTTCCCTGGTTTTGGACCTTGAGCCGATGGCAATTTCGTAGCCTTTATTAGCACTTTCGATCAATCGCTCAGATTCCTCAATCGGCGTCGCTAAATCAATATCCGAAAATAGAACGTAGTCTCCTTTGGACTTTTCAACCCCGGTTATGATCGCGAACGCTTTTCCCTGATGTGAGTTTTCAACAAGTCTGAATTTGGGGTAGGTTTTCAAGTATTTGGACTTGATGACTTGTTTTGACGTATCGGTTGAACCATCATCGACGATAATGACTTCGGAAAAGCGAGAATCGTTTTCGGTATAATTCCCAATCTTGTCCAGTACGCCCTTCTGAATATTCGACTGTTCGTTATAGCAGGGAATAATAAGAGATATTTTCATTTTATGTGCTCCAATCTATAAATTTTAACACCTTGAGTCTCCCACTGGTTGGTGATTTTGGAATCCCCGAACATGGTAATATTCCAACTCTTGGTTGTCTTAATATCACATGGGTTGCCGCAGACGACAAACATCTCAGTGCCGACCTCAAGCTTCCTTCTATCTTGGGGAACCTTGCCTTTAAGCTCCAGGAAGTAAAGATACGAGTCTTCCTGCCAGCCGTCGGGTTGAACCGCAAAATTAAATTTGTTCGACGTGATTTTCTGGTCTATGAATTCGGCAACCAGTCTTGCATGGCGGATTTGATTATTGGGTTCATTCCATAGAAAATCATATTTTTGGAAGTTTAGATATAGGAATGCGACCAGGAAAAATATTACAAGCGATTTGTCGAAAAATTCATATCTAAATATCTCTCCCAATATGGCTGAAATTGCGATAATGTAAAAAGGATAAAGCATTCCAAGGTAGTGGGAATGCTTAGCTCCGGGGTATAAAGACGTTACTATGAGGGTCCCGATGAAAACTATCATGAAAATAGAAAGGTCGTACTTTTTCTTTATAAGGTTAAAAGCAAGGAGAAAAAGGAAAATGACAAGCAGTATAACGGATGTGACGGAGTTTATGTCTATATTGAAAAGATAACGGTTGACCTCAGAAAATGTTTCCATTAATCCGGCTAGTTTTCCTCCGGCCACTCCGGCGCCGCTATTGAGGAGATTGACAAGGTTATTGAGGTTAATGAAATTATGTCTTAGGTCAAAAATAATGAGCGGGGAAGTGAAAACGGTAAAGGACAACGCAGACAGTATGTAATTTAAGACCTGTTTCAAGAATCTCTTCCGGCTGTAAAAAAGATCGACAACGGCAAGTAGTACTAAAGGTAGGATAAGGCCGGCGGCCAGATAGTGAAGCTGTATAGAAAAAGACAGAAATGCCCCAAACAGCAAAAAGTATTTAAAATTCTTGGTCTTTGTACCCATCATGAAGAAATAAGCGGTCAAAAGGGAAAAAAGAGGTAGGGGGTTGGGATTCCAGGAGAACCGGGATGACTGTATAAGAACATAAGAGAATGAAGATATGAATACGCTGATGATAGCCGCTTGTTTACCGAAGAATTTTTTGACTATGAAGTAGGTTGTTATAAGATATGCGATTGAGGTGATGGCCATACCAACAGCCAGCCCCGCAGGGTCGAATTTAAAAAACAGGAGCCATGGGGCAATAAAGTAGTAGTAGAAAGGTCCTAAAAATACCTGCCCGACAGACGTCGGCGCCCCGATTGCCGGGAAATGTTCCAAAGCGGCGATCCGTTTGACAATTATGGCGTCGCGTCCCTGATCGGCCAGGAAAACGGCAAATTCCCCAATCTTATAAAATCTCAAGAAAATTGCGGCGGCGATAATTGTGAGTATCAACCAGTTTTTTGTTACAATATTGAATATGCGCCGCATATATCCATATTTTACCTTAACTCTCTTGGTTTTTTTGAGTACTCTCGTTGTCTGGTTGCCGTTTCTTATGAAATCGACCCAATTTGCCGGCCTCAAGATAGATAAAAGCGGCTTCGATTATCTTTACCGGAATTACGACGGACCGTTGTATGTGACGGCGGCCAAGGATTTTTATGCGAACACGCCAAAGTACTTTGCCGCTCATTTGCCGTTTTACCCGATGCTCATCAGGGGAGGGCGCGAGCTTATGAATGTGACCGGGCTAAATGGAGACGGGCTCGGATACCTTAAGTCCATGATCTCAGTCAATGTATTGGCGACGGTTGCTTTGGCTTGTTTATATTTCTTCATCCTAAAAAAATTCAAATTAACGGCTCATCCGTGGCTATTGACGGCGGTTCTATTATTCCTGCCGAGGTTTCTGGTTGTCAGATCGGTTGGCGCTCCCGAAAGTATTTTTATGTTCTTGACCTTGGCGTCTCTATACTCTTTTGAAAGAGAAAAATATCTTTTGGCGGGTTTGTTCGGGGGATTGGCCGTTATGACCAAGTCGCCCGGGATTCTATTGTTCGGCGCTTATTCTTTGGTTATCGTCGAAAAACTCATGAAGACGAAAAAAATCGACTACAAATGGTCGGGGATTCTTTTGATTCCTCTTGGGCTCTTGGGGGTATTTCTTATTTACTGGCGCCAGATGGGGGACTTTTTCGCTTATTTCAATTCTGGAGACAATATTCATCTGGTTTTCCCGTTTTCCGTTTTTGACTTTCAAAAAACCTGGATTGGAACCGCCTGGTTGGAAGATGTTTTTTTCTATTTTGTACTTTACGCGTTAACGGTCATTACACTTTGGAAAACCAAATACAGGAGCTTCTTCTATTTTTCTTTGGTTTTTTTCCTGGCGACCGTATTTATCCAGCACCGTGATATCGCCCGCTACTCGTTGCCTCTTTGGCCAATGGCGGCGATCGCATTCGAAAAATTCTTTGTCTCGAAGAAGTTTTTGGGAGTGTTAATTCTTGTTTCATTTGGGATATATATGTACGCGTGGAACTTCATCATCTACAACATCATGCCTATTGCCGACTGGTCGCCTTTCTTGTAAAATGAGATTATCATTGCGCCTCACTTCTTTGACGTAAAGCAAAGACGGACGAAATGATCGTAATATAATTTCAATTATCGATAATGATTAATTTTTTAAAGAAAAGATGGTATCTGGTTCTTGCGATTGTCCTGATTTCCGTTTTCGTATTCTTCCGCTACCGAAATTCCGCCGATTCGGCCGAAAAGAAGGTTGACACTTATAAAGTCAAAAAAGAAAACCTCAAGGAAACTCTGACCTTGTCGGGTGAAATCGACGCCGAAGAGAAAGTCTCCCTAAAATTCCAAACTTCCGGTCGACTTGCTTGGGTAGGCGTCAAAGAAGGGGATGAAGTCAAAAAGTTTCAGGTAATAGCATCTCTTGACCAGCGTGATCTTAAAAACCGAATGCAAAAATACCTCAACACGTATTCATCGCAAAGACTGTCATTTGAACAGTCAAAAGACGACAATTGGAACAAACAGTTTGATCTCTCAGAATCGGTAAGGGAAAAGGCCGAAAGGACTCTTGAAGACAGTCAGTACGACTTAAACAATTCGGTCCTTGATGTAGAACTGCAGAGTCTAAGTTTGGAATACGCAAACCTTTGGACGCCAATTGCCGGTATCGTCACCCACATAGATACCCCTTATTCGGGGGTTAATATTACACCTGCCGGAAGCGAATTCCAGGTAGTTAATCCCGATTCTGTATACCTGACTGTAACAGCTGAGCAGAGTGACGTTGTTCATTTGAAAAAAGGCATGACCGGCGAAGTTGTTTTCGATGCTTTTCCCGAGGATTCTTATACGGGAGAGGTTGACTATATTTCGTATGCCCCGATGACTGGCGAGAGCGGAACGGTCTATAAGGTTAAGGTTACTTTGGATCCGAGCGCCAAGAAATTGTCACTGCGGTTGGCGATGACTTCGGATATAACCTTTGTCATAAGGGAAATAGATAACGTTATTGGAGTCCCAATTAAATATATGGAAAACGATGCCAAAGGCGATTATTTAAACATTGAAAGAAAAGGTAAGCAGGAAAAAGTCTACGTGAAAAAAGGAAGAGAAGTGGACGATATGGTAGAGATTAAAAGTGGCCTCCAGGTCGGCGATGTGGTTTATGATTAAACTGGTCTCGGTCTCCAAAGACTATGTCATCGACAGTGAATATACCTTCCACGCTTTGAAAAAAGCCAGTCTTGAAATAAGGGAAAGAGAATTCGTTTCGATTATGGGCCCGTCAGGATCTGGTAAATCTACGCTAATGCACATCATTGGGTTGTTGGATAAGCCGACTGCAGGTAAGGTATATATAGAAGGCAAGGAAATATCCAAGATTACGGACGATGAACTCTCACGGTTGCGCAACGAATTTGTCGGATTTGTATTCCAGCAATTTAATCTCATCAGCAAGCTGACGGTCCTTGAGAATGTCATGCTGCCGACGCTATATTCAAGAAAAGATTTGGACTTTGACCCAAAGGAGAGGGCAGTCTCAATTCTAACCGATTTTGGTCTCGGGCAAAAACTTAACTCTCATCCCAACAAGCTTTCGGGAGGACAGCAGCAAAGAGTCGCCATATCCCGGGCCCTGATGATGAAACCCAAGCTGATTCTGGCAGATGAACCGACAGGTAATCTTGATAGTAAGACCGGACACGAAATTATGGAACTCCTGGCGCAACTTAATAAGAAAGAGAAGATCACCGTGGTTCTGGTTACTCATGAAATAGATATCGCCTCGTACGCCAAAAGGGTTATAAAAGTTAAGGATGGAGAGGTCATATGAAAAACCTATTTTTTGTTTTCAAATCGGCTATCGATGACTTTGGAAGAAATAAGATAAGGACTTTCCTGACTTCACTGGGGATACTTATCGGAGTATTTG
>CAZUBL010000035.1:0-10086 GCA_964618685.1 uncultured Gammaproteobacteria bacterium
CCCATATTTTTGCAGACTTTTCGTAAAACATAGTATAATTCTATCAAATGGCACATTTTATAACGATCGCCGGTCCCCAGTCTTCGGGCAAATCAACAGCCATAAACTATCTCAAAAAAAAGTATCCGAAATGGTACTACCTGGAAACGATCGACCCGTACACAATCGGCGGCATGGAACATTCGGGAGCTGCCTACACCGACCGCGACCTTCAGATAAACCTGATGAAAATAGAACTCATAAAGATCAGCGCCATGAAGAAGAAAAACAAGTCGATGTTCATAGGGGAACTGGGAATATTCAGATTGGTGTATGCCCATTATTTCTATCATAAGAAACTTGCGGACGAGTACTTCGATCCCTATATTCAAGCCTATGATGATTACGATTCCCACATTATTTTAATAGACACAAAGCCCGAAATTAGCTTTAAAAGAAGAAAAAATTCGTATGTCGAAAGGATCAGAAACCGGGGCATCAGGGACAAGAAGATGTTTGACCGGACCCTTAAAAAATACCAGGATACAATATTCCGCCTTTACCCCCACTGGCTCAGATTCTACAATAAATTAAGGTACCCGAAGACAATAATACAAAATTCTTACATTTCGGAGCAGGAATTTCTGACTGAAATTGACAAGGTTGTCAATTCGATAAGAACTTCTGAATAACCCATCTTCTTACAATTACTTGAATAATCTTAGGTCCTATAGTATAATTCGCTACTATGGCTTCAAGACGCGAACTGGTTGTTAGATCGGACTTCGACGGTGTTTGGAACAGACCTGACGTAGGCTCCAAACAATTCGCCAGGAATTACTATGCTTACATTATTGGCGCAATCGGTATTTCTAAGGTAACCTGGGCAAAAGTGCTGGAAGACGCAAAAGCGATAGTGAGATCAGAACCGGAAAAACATGGTTGGATAATTGACGGACAGAACGTTGCCCCTGTGTGGGCAGATCAATACCAGGAAAATAAAGCTTTTGCGGCGGAGGCCACCAGAATCACAAGAGCATCAGGAATAAAAACAGCGAGACACGTACCGACAGAAAATGAATTACCGGACTTTCTCAATAATGCGTTCCAACATGCCCACAGCAGCATTATTGCCCCTCCCAAGCCTGGAGCTCGCGAAGCCATAAAGGAAATTATGAGTATGTCGAATTTTGGTCTCATTTCCAATTCCGAGACCCATAACGTCCGCCGTGGGTTAAGAATGATCTTTGCAAACGACCCAGATTTTGCCGATAACATAAGAGTTATTGGTGATGCAAAAAAACAGAAGGTCAACAACAGCTTTGCAAGCGTCGTAGTTAACGGACATAGGATTGAAATTCCAGTCACCTTAGAGTTGAAAGGCACTACAAGAAAGCCTCTATTAAGGCGCCGACAATTTATTGAAACCTTAATTAAGGAAAAAGCTGATGTTTTCATAGAGGACGTTGCAGAATTCCTTTATCCTCCTTTGGTAATCGGCCTTCATGCTATTTTGCTAAAAACCAAAAGAACTAAAGGTTTCGAACTCGATTATATCGCCCGCCATCAAAGCAATAGAGGGCACGTCGTTGAAGATCTTGAAGGCATTGTAGAACAAGTGAAAAAGATCAAAAGACGCATGAAATAAATATGGTACACTTTCTCCTGATATGTCACTTTTCATTACCGTATCAGGTCCCCAATCTTCCGGCAAATCGACGGTTTTCAAGTATCTTAAAAGTAAATACAGTAAACGCGGGATCAAATTCATAAAAGAGATTAACCCCTACGAATTTAAGAAGACCGACCACCCTAAATACCTGTCGACCCACGGAATCCAAGAAACGCTAACCAAGATGACATTATTCAGTCTTGGGAAAATAACAAGCAAAAAGAACCACATCATGGAAACCGGCCCAATGCAGATAGTTTATGTCGAAAAATACGAAGGTCTAAAAAAAGCTAATCTATATTTCAACAAATATCTAAAGATTGTCAAACCCTTAAACCCAATTATCATCTTCATAGATACCAAACCCAAGATAAGCTTCAGAAGAAGGAAGCAGACATATATCACCAGGATAAGAAAGCACAATCTCCAAGACGGGCAAAAACAATTACTAAACGAATATAAGAATAAGATATTTGACCTTTATCCCTTGTGGCATAAGTGGTTGCGTAAGTTTCCATATAAAAAGATTGTCATCAAGAATTCATACAAATCAGAAGACAAGTTCATTAAGGAAGTCGACAAGATTATTCGATCCTTGTTACCCCCGAAGTCTCGGAAATAAAGAAGTCAACTCCGTCCGACCTCAGTTTTGCATATCCGAGGTTAGTTATAGATCCAGGAGGCAGAGTCTCGTAGGTGCCGTAACCCAGGTGGATTAACAGCGTCCTCATCAATCCCCCATGGCTAACCATGAGAACGGTTTTCCCAGGATAGGCAACGGCAATTTCCCTTAAAAAGTTTATGACTCTTGAGATCATCGAAGAATCGGTTTCCATTATGGCTTTCTTGCTGTCGTACCCAACCTTGCGATATTTCTTAAGAAGCGTAACGATTTCCCGATCATACTGTCGCCAATCCTTGCCTTCGAACCTGCCAAAGAACCTTTCGCGCAAGGCTTCGGTTGTCTTTACAGCCAATTTTTTCTCAAGAACGATTATTTCGGCGGTTCTTTTGGCGCGCAAAAGATCCGAAGAAAATACCGCATCAAATCTAACGTTTGTCATTTTTTCGGCAATCTTTTTTGCCTGACTCACTCCGTTTTCGTTAAGGGGTATATCCGAATGTCCTTGGATAATGCTTTTTACGTTCCAATCTGTCTGCCCATGACGGACAAAGTATATGGTGCAATATTTATTTTCTCGCATGGTGATATAATTATACTCGTTTTATGAAACGAAAAAAGAAGTTTTATCGCATTAACTGGGGAAGAATCGCGTACGTTGCTTTGGTGATTAATGCCATTGCCGTAGCCCTTTACGCATCTTACGCGCTTTTTAATAATTTTGTCCCAAAGCTTATTCTAAAAAGTGCTTTTGAAAAGTTGTCCAAACAGAAGGAGCACAAATACCGCGTGGATTTCCCAAACAACGACTTTGGCGTGTCGGCGACTTTCGACGGCGAAAAGAATGCTTTGAATGAAATTATTTTAGATTTGCGGAATATCGGCAACGATAAAGGTAACAATGCCAAAATCTATACTCGCTTCAACGAAACGAAGCTATACGTTTCCTTAAAATATTCAAAGATAAGCGAATTTGAAACCGACGTCAAGAATCTAGCGCCTCAAAATGTCGTAGATAGCAAGGAATATGGGCAGATCAAAAATATCCTAACCAATAAGGCGTGGTTTGAAATTGACTTCACAAAAATCATCAAAGACTTTGATAAGCTTTCCACATACAAGGGTGATGAAATCAACAGTGAACAAAGGAAGAAGATTTTGGATAAATCTTTCTTGGTCATAAAAATCAATCACTTTTATCCATTTGTTGTTGAGGATAATCGGCTTTACACAAAAATAGTCACCGGATTCGATAAAGATCGTTTAAAAGAACATTTAATCGAATTGGACAAACTAACGGGCTCAAGCGATTCCCTTACGAGCTTAACGGTGTTAAACATGATCGACCGCGCCGATTTCCTGGACAAGGACTATGTCGTTATACTGATTGATATGAGAGGACGTATTAAAAAAATCACGATCGACAAAATATCATATTCCAAAGAATTCAATAATACCAAGCCAAGGAACTTTGACCCAATATATCCCTACATCGAAAGCCAACTGTTTACCAACAAGGATAAAAAGAATAATAAACCTCTCATGACTATAGAATTTGATTACGATTCAAAGTCCGACAAACTTGAAAAGCCTAAGGAGGTTATTGACTACATGAAATTCGTGTCTTCATCCGATACGACTTTAAACTTCCTGTCACCGGTTATTGCGAAGATGATATCCGGATCCTCCGCTAGTAGTCTTAGACCTTCAACGGGCACCATGTCAGACGTGACTCCCGCCGCGATAGTTCCGGCTCCAAGGGAGATCTACCAGCGTAAGACGGACAAATCTCCGACCATATCTTCGGGCGATAGCGTTGATAAGGAGCTTTTCATGATCCATAATATGCTCAGTCGTTATTATATGGAAACCGGCCAGTATCCAGAGACCCTTGACCCTTTGGCGTATAAGTACTTCCCGGGGGCATTGCCCATAAACCCCAGTACGGGGCAACCCTTCTATTACTATCCCCTAAAAGACGGACAGTTGAACAAAGGCTTCATGCTCTGTCCGGCACCCGGTCAGTCAACGAACTACTGCATCAAGAAATGGGAGATGTTTAATGTCTATTGATTATTGAATCGCCTCATTGATAATCACCGCCACTTCACTTATCTCCCGATCGCCAAGATGCGGACCCAACGGCAACCCCACCGCCCTGTAACTCCTGCTCCAGATTGAATCGTTCAGCTCAAACTTCAATGCTAATCCTCTACTTTTAGCCTTAAAAACCAGTCGCTTAGCCTTGTACAAATCCAGAATTACCGGAAAGCTTCTCAACTCCCCTCTATCTTCATGATTATGGATCATCCGATATTTTTTCAAAAGAGTTTTCTCATAAAGCATAACCTGTTTTTCCTTTATTTTTTTTACGCGGCTAAAGTCGACGAATCGGTGAAGGTAATCAAACACCATCCAACCTCCAGCGCCGTCCTTACTGTCCCCTATTAGGGAATAGCCCGTATCCATATATTTTATGGCCATCTCAACCTGACCTAAAGTAAGGTATGCCTGCATCATGACCCAGTAATAAACCACCTTTATCGAATAAAACCATGACCCGTTGATTATATCCGGCTTGAAATCCAGGAATTCCTTTTTTCCATAAACAATGCTTCCTTGCAGGGGCATGACTTTCCTCAAGGAATCTATTACTAGATGTTTTCCCGACAAAAATACTATTTGTTTCGGATCAACAATCCTGTGGACACAATCTTCGATAAGGATTGTGTCCTTGCCAAGCGATTCAACCCACGAAGTGTCTTTAAAAAGATTGGACCTGATCCCGAACGCGTGGAAAATAATGACGATTTCTGGCTTATCTTTTCTTAAAATGGATATTAAATCACGGACGTTTACTTTAAGATGCTTCGATATAGGATAATGTACGATTTCATACCCATGGGCCTTTATATTCTCCTCAACGTCACCGCACCAGAACTCGGGAACCAGAATCCTTGAGCCTTTTTTTATCCTTTTCTTCTTCAGAATATCCCACAAAGCGTCCTCATAAGACATATAAAAAAGACGACCCATATGGCTTGGGATTCTATTCCTTCTAAGCCTTAGATATTTGTATAGTTTTACCGGATAGGGACTTATCATGACTAATTGAAATTAATAAAAATAACTTAAGAGAGTTAAACAGGCGGAGAATTGTTTAGCTGTTCTTTCAATTGCTTTAAATCAAGTTCCTCCCTTATGTCGATAGGATTCCCCCCAATGTCGGATTCGTCGTTTATCCAGGCTTTTTTGGGTACGAATCTGTATATTCTCCTTGGGAAGTGTTTCAGGAATTCCGTAATTGCCCTCATCTTGTGTTTACTTCTTTTATAGACAACAGTCATACCGATTATAATATCTTTCGGATTGGTTAATTCTTTAGCTTCACCCTCAAGATAAACCCCGACTCCGGTACTTGCCGGAGCAGTTGAATCGTAAACCGTCACAAACACGTTCTTATTGTTACGGACGTTTACGGAATGCTGGTTTTCCTTCCAGGAGAACCAATAGAAATTGAAACCATTATCATAACCAAAATATACCGGGGTGTTCCACGGCATCCCCTCGGGAGTAATTGATGCGATATTCATATACTCTATCTTCCTGATTATTTCTATTGCCGTCTTTACCTTCTTGTCCATATTTACTGCGTCCGAGACGCGATTGGAACTTAATTTACGCGCTATAATTAAACCATAAATAATTATGGATTTCTTCTTGGATATCTTTTTCTGTCATGAACACAAAATATACCATCTGAATCTACCCATTTTGTCTCTTCATGCTCAAGTAATGTTTTGAGCCCTTTTTCTTTAATGGTCCTCAGGTTCTCTATTTCACTCACTCCGTATTTTTCTTGATATATTTTATCTAAGCGCTTGAGCTGCTCACAGGGAAATTTATCACAATCATAACAATAGTCTCCCTTTCTTTCTTTACAAAGTTTTATGGCACATTTCATACATCTTTTACTAATTCTTTCTCCACTATTGCAGCCAGGACAGCTGTTTTTTTCTCGTAGATGATAGGCGCAAAGACCGCAGTTCATTCCGCAGGGGGCAATCAGATTATGGTTGAATGTCATATTTTAATGGATTCTCTCGATAACAATATTATATCAGGAGACTAAACGAGAGCGGGCGCCATAAGACACGATTGGAACCTATTTAATCCTTCATCATGATTAACATCATCTTGAATTGTTTATTTGCTTTAAGAGCGTGTGGACTACCGGCCGGCATGCGGATAATTTCCCCTGCTTTTACCAGATTTTGAGTCCCGGATATTGTGATTTCGGCTTCTCCATCTATTATGTAGACCAGCGCCTCAAACGGGGTTTTATGCTCACTTAAACCTTGTCCCTGAGCAAAGGCGAATAGAGTAACCGTTCCCGATTGATTTTTAAAGATTTCCTTACTGACAACCGACCCCTCCTGATAGTTTATATTTTGGTTAAGTGAAAAATGAAGATCATCTTTTTTGTTCATACGCTTATGATATCAAATAAAAACTAGGGCGAGCCACGTGGAACGCGATTGGAACTTATTTTAGCTTTCTTTCAACGTAACTTTTAATCAATTTTAATTCATCAAAATAGTCGTTCCCATACACTTCCCCTTTATTATCTAATAAAGCTTTAATCATTTGTTCTGGGTAAATAATTTTAGTCCCACTGTATTTATTAATTCTTAAAATCGCTTCTTTTAAGGTTTGTATTTCTGAGTCGTAAGCTTTTAGTTTGTCAAAAATTGATTCTAAGTCATGCGAACATTTAAATGATGCTTTATAACCTTCTGCATTCGGCTCATAACATAAAAACAATAACTTCAAATAACATTCAGCTGATCTGGAAGCTAAAAAACCTCCTCCGAAAAAAACTGATTTCCACTTTTCCATTCCGTGCTTTTCTATTAATTCAACAGAGTCAAAAAGATTATCTGCTATTCTTTTTAATTCACTAATGTAGATTTCTTTCTTTGCTAAAAATAAGTCTAGGTACTTACTAGCTATTTTTTTCGCTTCTTCAATTAACAGCTCCCTCACACCTCTAATTGCTTTAACTACCTCTAAAAATTTGATATCGTCTCTTATAAAGCTATTGGGTATGTGAAGAGTGTGAATTCCCTTTTGTTCATCGTAATACTCTCTATGGAAATCGGATAGTATTTGATTAGGGTCAATTAAATGCTGTTCTCCATCAATCTCGATAGTTAATTTAGCGTCCGGTATGAATATATCAACAGTTTTGCCGTCATATTGATACTGCTGCTTGACTTCAATACCAACTTTCATTAGTTCATGTGCGAGTTTATTTTCCTCAGGTGTTGGAATATGATTTATTGGAGTCATACTGTGATTATACAAACCGGAGCGGGCGTCATGGGACGCGATTGGAACTTTTTACACGCAAATTTACACGGAATATTCTTCTTTTAACAAATTGACCGTTTTTTGAAAATCAGTATAAAGAATCGTATTTAATACCGCTTTCTTTGCTGCTTCAATGTTTTTTTCTTGATCATCAATAAAAAGAATTTCACCTGGCTTCTTATTAAGCTTATTGGCAATAAACAAATATGCCTCAGGTAGTTTTTTGTCTAAACCAAAGTCTTTTGCAGTATATATGTGTTCAAAGATTGGGTCGATTACCAGTCTCACTTCTGGCCTATTTTGTATAGTTCCTGTTGTAAAGACGTTTACAGAATATTTTGTTTTTAAATGTCTGTACAAATTAAGAACTTCATCATTAAACTCAAAGTGATTAAAAAAAGGGTAATTTTCTTCTTTCACTGATAGCTCTTTATGAAGTCCATTTAAAGTACCGTTATAGTTTTTATCTTTGGGGTTTAATATTACCCGGGAAAAGTCAGAAAGAATAGTTGTAATCATTGTCTAATTCTAACAAATTTTTGCGGGCGTCATGGGACGCGGTTGGCATCTCTATACCGTTGCATCCCTAAATAACTCTACGGGAATTTGAGATATTAATTGATCCGGAGGAAGATTTTGCATGAGATAATTGTCCGGGAATTTCAATTGTTCTTGTCTGTCGATTTTTGGATTTTTATCGGAATATTTCCAAGAAGCCGAACCACTTTGATCGCTTTCATCATCGATTACTTGGTCAATCCTAACCTCATACTTGTCACCTTTGCGCGTATATGCGTAGTGGATTCCATGCGTTTCAAATCTACCAACCAGGTTCTTATTTACGATCTTTTTTGAATCATAGACTCTTCCAATTTTATGATCTGAGGTAAATATAATTGAGGTTCTCCTTTCAGAATCGTCACCGTTCGTAGCTTTTTCCGATTCATGCAAAATCAAATCATATCCACCGCTGTTCCTATATCGAATTTCAACTGATCTCATGAAATCTTCCGTTGAGAAGCCATAATTAGGCATACCCTCGCCGTTTTGATCTTTTGTCAGGATTATTTTATCACCCGGTTTTGTTCCCAGAAAATCGTTGAACGGAAAATCGTCAATCGCTCTTTTCGTTTTATAATGGGTTGCATGTTCGTTAAGAGGCGACGTAAACAGTGGTTGGTTTCTTTCACTTTTGAAGAAGTCTGCCGCGACAGCTCTTTTGACAAGATCCCCCTTCAAGCTCGCAATGGATGTGGGCGTCTCCCGTATCGAATACCCGACATTTTCGTTTTGACCTATTATCATCAAGTCATTATAAGAGTAATTTTTCTTATTGTAAAGAACTACTAATATTAATAAAGAACAATTATATAAGAACGCTTTGACCTAAATCATCAACCTGTTAGCAACTTTCACCACAAATTGGCTGACGGAATAGAAACATCCGCGTCCGGCTTGGCCAACACTTTTTTCATGAAATTGTCCGATGAGTCATGATAAAAAATGTACTGCCCGTCCTGGTTCGTTATCCTCTTGTCACCGTTTTGGTATACAAATCTTTGAGTAGAATTTGTATTTATCTGGAACCCGCACTTCCTGTAGAATTCCTGGTTCTCGGGTTTGCAGAACCCGATGCCGGTTATGTTATGGTGTACAAGGTATCCTTTCATGCCCACCATTACCCTTTTTCCATATCCTTTGCCTTTGACATTGGCAATAACGTTCACAAAACCAACCAGGTTAAATGTCTCCCCATCAAATACCACGGGCTCGGTCTTAAGCAGTCCACCCATCGAAAGTATTTTGCCGTTATCAACAAGAAGAAAGAACGTTGTGTCGGATAATTGCTTTTGTCCTGGAAGCGGGACCCTGAATTCCCGGCTTAAAGACTCCCCCATCTGGCCTAGTTCGGATCCATTTAATTCCAAACCATTCTTGATTAGAAGATCAGGCATTATTAGATTATAGTCTAAAGTTAAGTTATGAGCGGGCCTCTTAGGTCGCGGCTGGTACTTTTTTGCGCTTCCATAAAGCATTAACTATCATCGCATCACCACCTTGATACTCATATTTATCAAGCCAGACCGGGTCATAATATTCATTCATATTCTGGGGAAGTTCAACATCACCGTCTATTTGAAGCACAAAACCATCTTCACTCGTATGCCTAGCAAGTTTTTCTACGTCAGTTCCTTTTATTGCGTGCGACGCTTTGACTATATAAACCACATCAAAGGTTTGATCAGTTTTATTCAAAAACTGCTGAATCGATTCTAGGTGATGCGCCTGATGTTTGCCGTCTAACAATTTAACTACTTCGGGGTAGGGCGTTTGTTGATTATCAACGGTAACAATTTCAGCGTTTGGAGTCATTGCATGCACGAATATCGTACTCGCACCTTTTCCACAACCCAAGTCTGCAACTAACTTCGCACTGTTA
>CAZUBL010000036.1:0-9868 GCA_964618685.1 uncultured Gammaproteobacteria bacterium
AAGGGGAAAGTTACAAAATTTTAAAAAATTAATCTATGGACTTGATTGATAAGTATCTTCAAAATATAGAGCGAGAGCTCAAAAAGCAGAAAAAGGGTACCCAAACCCAAGAATTCGGTACCGTGTCCGAAGTTAAGGACGGCGTTGTCATACTTGAAGGTTTGGATAACATCGCCTTCGGCGAACTAATCGAATTCGATAACAAATCCATAGGTTATGTTGTTGATATGACCGACGATTCTGTAGGAGTCATTGTGTTAGGAAATTATTTGGGTATTGAAGCGGGTTCTAAAGCAAAAGCGCTTGGAGTTACTTTATCAATTCCTGTCTCTGAAGAAATCATCGGACGGGTGGTTGACCCAATTGGAGTCACCCTGGATACGAAAGGTAAATACAAAACCGATAAAAGATATGCTTTGGAAAGACAAGCAGCGGGAGTAGTTCAAAGGACGCCCGTTAACGTACCTTTGCAAACGGGAATAAAGGCGGTTGACGCGCTCATTCCGGTAGGACGGGGACAGCGTGAGCTTATAATCGGGGACCGAGGAACCGGAAAAACTACAATCGCTCTTGACACTATCATTAATCAAAAAGGGCAGGACGTCATCTGCATTTACTGCGCTATCGGGCAGAAAAATTCAAAGGTCGCCCAGACAGTTTCTCTGCTTGAAAAGAAAGGCGCCATGAAATATACGATAATAGTTTCAGCTTCAGCTTCAGACTCGGTGGCTCTACAGTACTTGGCACCGTATGCAGCTGTTGCCATTGCCGAATACTTTATGGATCGCGGCCGCGACGTGTTGGTTGTTTATGACGATTTGACCAAACACGCCTGGGCCTACCGCCAAATATCACTTATCTTACGACGTCCCGCCGGGCGCGAGGCTTATCCGGGAGACGTTTTTTATCTACATTCCAGGTTGTTGGAAAGGGCTTGCCGTATTTCCAAGAAATACGGGGGCGGTTCGATCACAGCGCTTCCGATCATCGAAACCCTTGAAGGCGACGTTTCCGCTTACATTCCGACGAACGTAATCTCGATAACAGATGGACAGATTATTTTGGATTCCGACCTTTTCAACTCGGGAATTAGGCCGGCGATCAATGTCGGACTTTCCGTATCCCGCGTCGGAGGAAATGCCCAGACCAAACTCATGAAAAAAGTTTCGGGCACTTTAAAGTTGGATCTGGCGCAGTACCGGGAACTGGCAGCCTTTTCCCAGTTTGAGTCGGAACTCGATGAGGATACGAGAAAACTGTTGAATAGAGGTGCTAAGGTGACCCAGATGTTGAGGCAGAAGAAAAATAGCCCGTATTCGTTGCCGGAGCAGATTGCGATCATTTGGGCAACTACACAAGGTTATTTGGATAGTTTGCCTTTGGACAAGATCAGCGAATTTGAGGATAAATTCCTGGATGACTTAAAGAGCCGAGGCAAGAAAATTATGGCGACGATTGAAAAAGAAGGGGCAATATCAGATAAAACTGAAAATGATTTGAAGAAGGCGATCGAATTTAACTTAAAACTTTTTGTATGAATATAAGGGCCGTCAGGAAAAAGATCAAATCGGTTTCCAGCGTCAAAAAGATAACCGGAGCCATGGAAATGGTCTCGGTCATCAAAATGAAGAAGGCCCAGACGGCCGCCATAGAAAGCAAGCCTTATCAGGATAATCTAGAAGAAATAATCAAGGAAACGACCGCTAGAGCTGAGGAGGTGGTTTCACCGCTTCTCAAGAAGGCCGAACAGAACCTTAATAAAGAGCTATCAATCATGATTTCGACAAATAAAGGTCTTTGCGGATCGTATAACTTTAATTTGTTCAAGTTTGTTTACAAAAACGTCAACACCGAGAATCATGATTTTATCGTTATCGGCAAAAAAGGCGCGTTGTTTCTGAGCAAAATCGGCGGAAATATTATTGCCGACTTTTCGACGGGATTGCCCTTAAATAGCGTTTCAGCCATATTTAAGTTGGCAATCGGGGGGTTTCTTGACAATAAATATAAGCAAGTAAACATTTTTTACAACAAGTTTATTTCGACGTTAAGCAATACGCCGGTTAAGGAAGTGCTGCTTCCGATCACATACGAACAACCAAAAGAGGAAAAGGTCGTTGAGAAACGGGGAGAAGAGTTTATGATTGAACCCTCTCCTCAGGAGCTCATGGACCATTTGCTTAAAAGTTACGTTGAGGAGAAGATCAGAAACTGTATTATTCAGGGAGAAGCCGGCGAACATTCGTCCCGAATGATCGCTATGAAAAACGCCACCGAAAATGCCGAAAATGTAATTTACAACCTGACCCTTTTGAGGAATAAGATCAGGCAGGAAAAAATTACAAATGAACTATTGGATATGGTGACAGCCAAGGAATCTGTCGAAAGTTAATAATTATTATTTAATTTATATATATGACCCAAGGTAAAATTGTGGCAGTTCGCGGAGTCGTTGTCGATGTTGAATTTGATGCCAAGGAGACTCCCAAAATTTACGATGCGTTGGTAGTTGATAACAAAAAAGTAGGAAAATTGACATTGGAAGTTGAGGCTATCTTGGAGGAGGGCCGCGTCCGTGCGGTCGCCATGGGTAACGTATTCGGATTGACAAGAGGCGCCATTGCCAAAAACACAGGCAAGCCCATTTCCGTTCCCGTTGGGGAAAAATCCCTTGGACGAATATATAACGTCCTTGGGGAAACTATCGATGAGGGTGCGCCTGCAAAAGCCGCCAAGTACTCGCCCATTCATGCCGAGGCACCGTCGCTTGCTGATCAATCGGTAAAGCTGGAACTTTTTGAAACAGGAATTAAGGTTATTGACTTGATTGCGCCCTTCATCAAGGGAGGTAAGGTAGCGATTTTCGGAGGGGCAGGTGTCGGTAAAACCGTTCTTATTCAGGAAATGATCCATAACGTCGCCAAAGAACATTCGGGAGTCTCGGTTTTCACGGGAGTCGGCGAGAGAACCCGCGAAGGAAACGACCTTTATTTAGAGATGAAGGAGACCAAGGTATTGGATAAAACGGCACTCGTATTCGGGCAAATGAACGAACCTCCAGGGAACCGTTTGAGAGTCGCACTAACAGGGGTTACTATGGCCGAATACTTCAGGGATGATAAAAATATGGACGTTCTGTTGTTTATTGATAATATCTTCCGCTTCGCACAGGCAGGAAGTGAGGTATCGGCTTTACTTGGAAGAATACCATCAGCGGTAGGTTACCAGCCGACATTGGCTTCAGAGATGGCCTCGTTACAGGAAAGGATTACTTCGACAAACCGCGGATCGATTACGTCAATGCAGGCGGTTTACGTACCGGCAGACGATTACACCGATCCCGCTCCCGTCACGACCTTCTCGCATCTTGATACCTCAATTTCCCTTGAAAGGTCGCTTGCTGAACAAGGGCTTTATCCAGCAATAGACCCGTTGGCGTCAACGTCACGCGCCTTGGATGGGGACATAGTCGGCGAAGAACATTATCAAGTCGCCCGCGACGTCTTAAAAACTTTGCAAAGATACAAGGATCTTCAAGATATTATCGCGATCCTCGGAATGGAGGAATTATCCGATCAGGACAAGCTTATAGTCGGTCGTGCCAGAAAGATCCAGAGATTCCTGACCCAACCGATGTCGGTCGCGGAACCTTTTACCGGAAGACCTGGTAAGTACGTCAAGATCAAGGATACGGTTCAAGGATTTAAGGAGATTCTTGATGGAAAACACGATACCAAAAACGAGATGAATTTTTACATGATTGGTGATATTAGTGAGGTAAAGTAACGTCATGTCAATCCTAAAGCTAAAAATCATAACACCCAAGAAATTGGTAAAAGAGGAAGAAGCGGAATCAATAAGCGTTCCGACGGCTTCAGGGGAGATTACCATCCTTCCTCACCACACCAATCTATTCTCATTAATGGTCGAAGGGATTGTTAAGGTCAAGAAAAAGGAAAGGGAGGAATTCTTGTCCGTTGGAGGCGGTTATGTCCAGACCGACGGGGAGAAGGTGGTCATTCTTGTGTCGCGGGCGTATGGTCAGGACCAGATTGACGAGAATATGATCAATAAAGCGGTTGAAGACGCCAAGAAGATCCTGAAAACGAGTGTCGATGAAAAGGAAAAGATGGAAGCAATGGCGACTTTGAGGCGGGCTGTTGTTGACTCAAAGCTTCTTAAACGGAAAAAACCCAAGGCAGTTTAATCCCTACTTGATCTTGAAGTCATGTGGTATTATTACAAAATATGGCATTAATAATCGTCGAATCGCCCACAAAAGCCAGAACTTTTAACAGGATACTTAAAGGTCAGGACTTTTTCGTCTTCGCGACCATGGGTCATATTCGAGACCTCCCGACCAATAAAATATCTATAGATTATGATCATGATTTTAAGCCTGACTACGCGGTCATTGGCAAAAAGGAAAAGGTAGTTGAACAGATAAGGGAGTTGGCCAAGAAAAACCCGGAGATCATTCTGGCAACCGATTTGGACCGTGAGGGGGAGTCGATCGCTTACCACATTGCCTATCTGCTCGACCGGATTGATGAAAACTGGCCAGATCTAAAAGTAAAAGACGTCAAACTGAAAAGAATCGTTTTCCACGAAATTACGTCAAATGCCTTAAAAGAGGCTTTGGAACATCCGTCAGATTTAAGGCTCAACCTCGTCAAAGCGCAGCAAGCCAGGCGCATACTCGATCGTGTGGTTGGATATGAACTTTCGCCGTTGCTATGGAAAAAAACCGGTAAGAATTGGCTTTCGGCCGGACGCGTACAGACGGTCGCTTTGAGGATTGTCGTTGAGAGGGAAAAGGAAATTCAGAAGTTTAAGGCTGAGGAATATTTTCAAGTATATGGTTTCTTTAACGAAGATTTCAAGGCGCGATTGGATTCCAAAGACGGTGTCAAATACGAAATAAAGGAAACATTGAAGCTTTTTTCAGGTGACTATGCCTTTACCAAAACCTCAATCAATAAAGACAATATAGACGAAATAAAAAGTGAACTTGAGACCGATAAGTACAAAGTCGTCGACATTAAGGAAGAAATAATCAAAAAATATCCGCCTCCACCCTTGACAACCTCGCTTCTGCAGCAGGAAGCATTTTATAAATACGGTTTTTCGTCTAAAATGACCATGAGGCTGGCTCAAGGCCTTTACGAGCGCGGTCTTATAACTTACCACAGGACCGATTCCTTCAATCTTTCTTCTGGCTTTGTTTTTAAGGCCAAGGACTACATCGCCGAAACCTATGGGGAAAAGTATTCGCTCGAGAAGCCCAGAGGTTTCAGGACAAAATCTAAAATGGCCCAGGAGGCCCACGAGGCAATCCGGCCGACAAAATTGAATCCCAATCTTAAGGCAACCGAAAAGCTGACCATAAATCATAAAAGGATTTACACCTCTATCTTTAATCGAGCGGTTGCTTCCCAGATGAAAGAGGCGGAAGTAAACTCGATAAAGGTGACTATCGGCGGATCCAAAGGTTATCTTTTTCAAGGGGATGTTGAACAGGTTGTTTTTGACGGGTTTTTCAAGCTTTTAAATCCGAGGTTTGTCGAGGCTAATAACAAAAAACCGGCAATAGTAAAGGACCAGGAATTGACACTATCAAAGCTTGAGCCCACACCCCTTATGACCAAGTCTCCTCCCCGGTTCAACGAGGCATCACTCATCAGGATACTTGAGGAAAAAGGCATCGGAAGGCCGTCAACCTATGCTCCGATAATTTCCCTTATCCAGGAAAAAAACTACATTGAAAAGGACGGTCGGTATTTTGTCCCCACACCTCTTGGAACAAGCATCTGCGATTACCTGTCGTCAAGTTTTCCGGAACTTTTTAGTCTAGACTTTACCGCCGGTATGGAAAATTCGTTGGACGAAATTGCCGAAGATAAGAAGAATTACATTGAAACTTTAAGGGATTTCTATTCACCATTTAAGACCCAGCTTGAGGTTAAAAAAGGGGATACAGAGGTCCTTAAAATTGAGGACAAGTCTGAAGGCGTCTGCCCTCAGTGCGGACACAACCTTATTATGAGGTTCTCGAAATTTGGTAAGTTTATTGCCTGCAGCAATTATCCGAACTGCCGCTTTACTAAATCTATATTAAAAACCGTCAAGGGCAAAAAATGCCCAAAATGCCAGGGCGATGTTGTGGTAAGATATAGCAAGAATAAAAAAAGGTTTTATGGGTGTAGCAATTACCCAAAATGTGACTTTTCGGCTTGGAAGATGTCAGATATAAAATAAATATTATGAAATACATTTTCATTTCAGGAGGAGTCATTTCCGGTATCGGAAAAGGCATAACGGCCGCGTCTATTGGACTCTTACTTAAGAAGGCTGGCTACAAGATTGCTCCGATAAAATTTGAAAACTACTTGAATATTGACTCGGGAACCATAAACCCCATAGAACACGGCGACCCCTATCTTTGTGAAGACGGTACCGAAGCCGATATGGACATCGGAACTTATGAAAAGTTTCTTGAGGAGGAGATGGGAAAGATCAACTTTGTAACGGTCGGCCAGATCTACAAAACCGTCATCGAACGCGAAAGAAGATTTGAATATATGGGAGAGGATGTTGAGGCTATTCCCCATGTGACAAACGAAATCACGAGACGCATGGTGGAACTGGGCAAGGCCAAAAAAGCCGATATTCTGGTCATTGAACTTGGAGGAACAGCCGGAGAGTACCAGAATATCTTCTACTATGAGGCGTCAAGACTCCTGACCTTGAAGTATCCGGACGACGTTATCCATATCCATGTATCCTATGTTCCAACTCCACAGCATCTAGGAGAACCCAAGACAAAGCCAACCCAACTTTCGGTTAGGACGTTAAATTCTATGGGAATCCAACCCGATTTCATTGTTGCCAGAAGCGAACAGTATATCGACAAAAGAAGGCGCGATAGGTTTGCCCTTTTTTGCAATGTCCAGCCTGAGAATATCGTTTCAAACCCGGACGTCAAATCGCCGTATGAAGTGCCATTAGTTCTTAATGAGCAAGGGATGACCGAGAATATTCTCAAAAAACTCAAGCTACCCGTAAGAAAACCTGACATTTCTTCATGGAAGAAGCTAATCGACAAGATCTACAGCAAAAAAGACAAAACGGTAGAGATTGCTATTGTCGGCAAATACTTCGGTACCGGCAATTACCAGCTAAGGGATTCTTACGCGGCATTATTTGACGCTTTGGACCATGCCGCCTGGAAGGTTGGGGTTGAAATCAAGACCCACTGGGTAGATGCCGAAAAGGTGGAAAAGCAGGGGACTGAGATAATTGGTAAACCCGATGGGATTATCGTTCCAATTGGTTGGGGAGAGCGTGGGGCTGAAGGGATGATCTCGGCGGCCGGTTACGCACGCGACAACAAGATCCCATATCTTGGATTGTGCTACGGCATGCAGTTGGCCGTCATATCGTTTGCCCGTGACGTTTTGGGTTGGAAGGATGCTGACACGAATGAGAATAATTCCAAAACAAAACACCCGGTTATTCATCTGATGCCTGCCCAAAAGAAATATATGGAGCATCGGGCCTATGGAGGCACAATGAGGCTTGGCGGCTGGGAAGCTAAGGTCAAGAAAGGGACAATGGCTTACGACATCTACGGTACGACCGATACCTCAGAACGCCACCGCCATCGTTACGAATTTAATGACGAGTTTGTTAAGGAATTTGAAAGCAAGGGTCTGGTTATTTCGGCGCGCTCGGTTGTTGAAAACTTGTGCGAGATTATCGAACTACCCAAGTCTGTCCACCCGTTTTATATGGGAACCCAGGGACATCCGGAATATAAGAGCCGACCTCTTTCCCCCCACCCGATTTTCGTCGCATTCCTCGAGGCTTGTAAAAAATAACATTAACTGATAAAATATAAAATTCAATATGGCAAATTCATTTAAATATAAGGAAACCCAGGTCAAGGTAGGAGATATGATTTCGATAAACTACCGAATCAAGGAAGGCGATAAGGAACGTCTTCAGCTATTCAAAGGCATTGTAATCAAGATAAAAGGCGATAGCGAATCGGCAAGGATGATAACGGTACGCAAAGTGACCAAGTCAGGAGTTGGCGTTGAGAGAATAATCCCCCTGTCTTCACCATTTATTGAAAGCCTCAAGCTCGATAAAAAATCAACCTATAACAAAGCCAAACTTTATTTCGTGCGTGACCTTTCGGACCAGCTTTTGAAAACAAAGCTTTACCAGGTTAAAAAGAGAGTCGCAGCTAAAAATAAAAAGGACTGGCTAGCTTCAAAAAAAGCTGCCAAGACTAAAGAAAAAGAAAAATCTTCATAAAGCTAATCGCTTCAGTCTTACTTTAATTCAAAAATATCTCGCAATTTTATTGAAAAATGGCCGTAAACAATATAAACTGAAATTGTACGAATTTTTTTTACCTTATAAGTAAAATCGATTATATGAAGAAACAAAACTATAGAAAGGAGGTGAAAAAATAAATGATTGAATTGACAAACAGCATATTGGTAGATTTCTTCCAAGGACTAGGAGCATTCCTACCCAGTCTTTTAGGTGGTCTTATCATATTGGTTATCGGCCTTTTAATTGGAGGTATAGTCAAGCACGTTCTAGTATCCCTATTCGGTTTTCTTAAGGTCGAAACACTATTTGAAAGGGCTAAGCTTTTCAAAAAAGCCGAAGTTAAGATCTGGGAGGATGTGTTGATTGAGATCCTTAAATGGGCACTTGTGATAGTGTTCTTGATTCCCGCCCTCGAGGTTTGGGGATTGTCTCAGGCAACCGTGTTCCTTAACCAGTTCCTGCTCTATCTGCCAAACGTAATAGTGGCTGTCGTTATCGGATTTGTCGGTCTTTTGGCCGCCAATTTGGTATCAGACTTAGTCCGCCATTCCGTCAAGAGCTTAGGGTCAACCTCTGCTAACAGCCTGGCAGTATTTACAAAAGGCGCCATCACATTCTTTACCGTTTTGGTCGTGATGAACCAGCTCGGAGTCGCCCAAGATCTAATAAGGATTCTTTTTACGGGGATAGTAGCGATGTTGGCACTGGCCGGAGGTTTGGCTTTCGGACTCGGAGGCCGAGATTTGGCCAAGGAATTATTGGAGCAGCTTAGAAGCAGACTCAAATAATTGTGGTTGGATTGAGAGGATTATAGGATAAAGAGGTATTATTGTGGTAAAATAATTTGTTGCCGCGGTGGTGGAATGGTATACACGCAGGACTTAAAATCCTGTGGTCGCAAGATCGTGAGCGTTCGAGTCGCTCCCGCGGCACCAGATTAGTGCCTCCTTAGCTTAGGGGTAAAGCGGCGGTTTTGTAAACCGTTGACCGCAGTTCGATTCTGCGAGGAGGCTCATATCAGTTATACCTTTTGTTGGCTAACAAATGGTATAATAAAAATAATGAATCGATGTTTATCTTGTCAACTTAAGCTCTTTAAAAAATACCAAAGGAAGTTTTGTTCAAATAAGTGCCAAGTTGACTACCAGCATAGTCTATATATTCAGTCATGGAAGAAAGGAAAAGTTAGCGGCAATAGAGGAATCAATACTAAGAATATTTCGGCGCATATTCGAAGGTTCCTTATTAGTAAATTTGGTGAGAAATGCTCATTGTGTGGTTGGAAAATGAGGCATTCAAAAGGTTATGTTCCTTTGGAGATAGATCATGTCGATGGTAATTCTGAGAATAACCTTGAAGTAAATTTAAGGTTAGTTTGTCCTAATTGTCACGCCTTAACTTCAAATTATAAAAATTTGAATAAAGGAAGAGGGCGAAAATGGAGAGTCGATAAATATTTAAAAAACTGAGTCCATAGTTCAACGGATAGAATAAATCCCTTCTAAGGATTAGATGACAGTTC
>CAZUBL010000037.1:0-9854 GCA_964618685.1 uncultured Gammaproteobacteria bacterium
GTGCCGGGTAACAATGACCCGTTCATGTAAAAATACGAGATTCCCCATCAATCATGGACCGAATTGACAGAGACGCCAATTACAATCAGTGCCGGATCGACATTGAGAAACGTTGACGGTACGCTATATATGATGAGAGGTGGGGGAGGAAACAATTTCTATAAATATAATATTTCCAAAGACTCATGGTTGATCCCCAATACCAATCTTTTTGGCGACTGGTTCAGGGGTTCGTATAATCGCACTTTCCATTACGGGGCGGATATGGTGAAAGGTGACGGCGACAATTATTATATAATACGCGGCAGCTACGACAACCTTTTTATACGTTACAACGGTACAACCGGGGAGGCGACCGCGATGGCCGATGCGCCGGTTGGTCCCTATTATGGAAGCGATCTTGTATATGACAGTACCAATAATAAGATCTATATGACGGGCGGAGTATATTATCGTAAACTTTTTGTTTATGACGTTGCAACCGACGCGTGGAGTGAGGAAGTAAGTGACCCTCCGCCTTATGATAATCTTAATGGTTCAGCTATGGTTTACGACGGTAGTCGTTACATATACTGGAGCCGTGGTGGATCAAATACCTTCCAGCGCTTTGATACCCAGGGTACGACAGGAGCTAAATGGTCTAGTCTGGTAAATGCGCCGGGAACTCTCGGTTGGGGATCGGACATGGTTGTTAAAAATGACTATATATACGTATTAGGAGGAAACAATAGTATAAAGTATTATCGTTACGGACCGTTGTCAGATACTCCTGTTTGGAGCGACCCGGCAGTTGCCGATTTGCCAACAGGGGCGAATGTCTACAACGAAGGCTTTTTAGTCGATGGTGGAAGCGATTATCTATATGCTTGTCGGGGAGGTAATCAGGTTGGCTGTTACCGGTATTCCATAACCGGCGACTCATGGGAAGCGATTGCCAATGCACCTGCCAATATATATCTCGGAGCCGGTGCGGCATCAAACGGCACCGATAAGATCTTTATGATTCCGGGAGGTTCTGGAACCAATACTTTCCAAAATGGTCTTCACACATATGTCATGCAAACGGAAAACTCTTCATTTGAGGATTCCGGAAACTATATTTCGCCAAGTCATGATCTGACGTCTGCATACAGATATGCGAATATAAGTGTAACTTACACGTCAGCCAATAATGCAAGTCTTGCCGTTTATACGAGTGCCTCATCAGACAATAGTAGTTGGTCTGATTGGTCGGAAGCGTCTGAGGTTAAAAGCGTCGGTACGACTTATACATACAAAATCAATTCGGCAGCCAACCGTTATCTCAAGATTAAGTTTGTTCTTGAGTCATCTGATGGAATCTATTCTGGTTCGATTTCCGATTATACGATCTATTATTACCAGGATATCGATTCACCAACCAACCCAACGGCCCTTGAAGCGTATACTACCTCAACCCAAAGCGCAGAGATTATAACTAACACCTGGTATAACTATCCGTCTCCAAACTTTGATTGGCCGGATGCCGATGAAGTTGGCGGTGCTACCGACGGGTCGGGCGGTTCGGGAGTTACCGGATATTACGTATATTTTGGTCCAAACGCGTCAGCTGATGCGTCAACTTCGGGGGCTCTTACCACAAGCTCTTCGTATACCGCATCAGGTTTAACGTCTGGTGAGACTTATTATTTGAGAATCCAAGCTGTCGACGATGACGGAAATTTTTCGACCTCCAACTGGCAACCGTTTATCTACAAATTCGATAACGTTTCCCCGTCAAATCCAATAACAATTAGCGTCAACCCGCCAGGTTACACATCTGTCAACGACTTTGATTTTACGTTAAAAGGGGCGACCGATAGCGCATCGTTAATAGGTTCATATTGCTACAAATACAAAACTAGCGAGGATGACGGTGAGTTTACATATTCTGATGAGACCTGTATAACGGAGATGGATTCAAACGGTACGGCTACGGCAAGTGGTATCCTGGCTTATGACTCGGGTGAAGATAATACTTTCTACGTCCGTTCGAAAGACAGAGCTGGCAACTATGCTTCAACCTATGCGACCCAAACATATAAATATTCGGGAGAGGCACCGTCAAAACCCACGGACTTGAGGGTTACCTATCCCTCAGACGGGTCGGATTCAAATACCGTTAATGAATTCGCCTTTGCCTGGGATCCTCCCGCATCATATTCAGGGGCCCAAACAGGACTTAGATATTACTATTCTATTAACGCCCTTCCAAACGGAAACAACGTCAACGAGATAGGGTTGGCCGATACCTATCTCTCAACCGGCGGCTTCGCCACCCAAAGAGGCGATAATATACTATATGTAGTCGCCAAAGACGAGGCCGGAAATATAGATTACACCAACTACGCCCGGGTGACGTTTACCGCCGATACGTCGGCGCCTGGGATAGCCCGCAATATAGATATTTCCGATGTTTCCATAAAGGAAACATCAAGTTGGAGACTGGCATTGTCTTGGGACGAACCAGAAGCCACCGGGTCGGGAGTTGCCAATTACAAAATTTACAGATCGGCGGTTGAGGACTCGAGTTGTAATTCAAACTACGCCGACTTCAATTATGTGGCATCAACCACCCAAACTTCATATGTGGATACCGGTTTAACGCAAACCAAAAAATATTATTGTGTCAAAGCCTGCGACTCAACCAACGAATGTTCGGCAGTTTCCGATACGGTTGGTCTATATCCCGACGGTAGGTGGCGTGTGGCACCGGAACTCCTGTCGGATCCGACGGTTTCAGTTAAAACAAAAAGCGCCATTGTCACCTGGTCAACATCACGTACGTCAAACTCGTTTGTCAAATTCGGCAAAAGCTCGGGCAACTACGGGGAAGAGGTAGGTTCCTCGACCCAGGTAGCCGCCCATACGATCAGTCTGACGGGTCTGGATCCGGGTACAACCTATTATTATGTTGCCCAGTGGACCGATGAGGACGGTAATAGCGGGTCATCTGACGAATTCTCGTTCACGACAAGTCCGGCGCCGTATGTTTCCTCGGTCAAATTCTCGGGAGTGAATATAAACTCGTTGTACGTGAATTTTACGATTGCCAATGCCGTCAAAGCCACTTTACATTACGGAAAGACAACCGACTATGGTGGAAGCGAATCCATCTCGACCTCAACCACGGAATCGACATATACGATTGCTTTGTCAAATCTAACAGAAGGTACTCTTCACCATTTGAAGATTACCGGCGAGGATGCCGAAGGCAACGCTTACGACAGCGACGACTATACTTTTGAAACCCTGCCGACTCCGAAAATAATAGGACTCAAAGTGCAACAGGTAGCCGGAATGCCGACAGCCACATTGAGACTTCTGTGGACGTCAAATACCTTGGTTTCATCAATCGTGACTTACTATCCGACCTCAAGCCCTGAGAAGGCTGTTGACCAGATAAGTCTGGCCCTTAAAAAAAACCATGAAGTAATCCTTAAAAACCTAATCGACTCGACGGACTATACGATAGATATAAAAGGCAAGGACAGCGCCGGAAACGCGGCAACGTCGGTAACCCGGAAACTCAAAACTTCCCAAGATATTCGTGCCCCTGAGATCCAGAATATGAATGTAGAATCGACTATAGTCGGAGTCGGTGAAACGGCCAAAGCTCAGATAGTTGTATCTTGGGATACGGATGAACCGGCAACCACGCAGGTAGAGTATGCCCAAGGGACGGGCACCGCATACGGCCTGACCACCCAAGAAGACAGCGCCTTGACAACAAACCACACGGTGACGATCACCGGCCTGACTCCGGCCAAAATATACCATCTAAGGGCAATCTCAAAAGATAAGGTCGGGAATATCGGTCAGTCTTTTGATACAGTTATTATTACTCCCAAATCGACCAAAGACGCGTTGAATCTGGTGATCGACAATCTTTCGGCGACGTTTGGATTCCTGAATAATTTAAAAATTGGCAGGTAGACCGTTTATGAAAAGCAACAAAAAAACGATTATAGAAACGATTGATCTGAAAAAATCATTCATAATGAGA
The DNA here is from genome assembly GCA_964618685.1 of uncultured Gammaproteobacteria bacterium. Lineage (GTDB taxonomy): Bacteria > Patescibacteriota > Microgenomatia > UBA1406 > GWC2-37-13 > GWC2-37-13. Next base: position 4,025 of record CAZUBL010000037.1, read on the forward strand.
ACGACCGAAATTAACGTCCTCAAGGGTATTAACGTCAAGGTGGGCGAGGGGGAATTTGTAATAATCTTCGGTCCCTCAGGATGCGGTAAATCAACCTTCCTTCACTGTATCCTCGGTCTTGAGCCCCCGACAACTGGTGAGGTAAAGGTTGAAAACAAGGATTTCTACAAGATGACAGAAGACGAAAGGGCATTGTACAGGCGGCATAGGGTTGGAATGGTTTACCAACAGCCCTTGTGGATCTCGGCCTTGAATATTATTGAAAACGTGAGTTTTCCAATGCACCTTTTGGATCTTGATAAAAAGGAAATCGAGGCGCGAGCCCACAAGAACCTTGAACTTGTCGGTATGGACAAATGGGCGACATATATGCCCAATGAACTGTCAGGGGGACAGCAACAAAAGGTCAGTCTGGCACGGGCCCTATCTATTGACCCCGTGATGATTGTCGCCGACGAGCCAACCGGTAATTTGGATACCGTTTCCGGACGCGAATTGTTGGAAACCTTCCTAAAGCTTGTCGACTTGGGGAAAACTATCGTCATGGTTACCCACGACCTCGAATACCTCAAATACGCAACCAAAATTTACCACATGTTGGATGGGGAAGTCGTTGAGGAATTTGAGCCAACAGCACAGACCGACGGCAACAAATTTAGAAGTAAGAAGGAGATAAACGGAGTCGTAGATGCAAATGTTCGCGATCGCGACTTTTTGAAAAAACTGAAACTATGAGAATCAAAGAAATAATCGATCCGAAAAACTGGGCAGAGATTTTTAGGAAGTTTGTTAAAGCCGTTCCGGGTATAGTCCGGGCGACCTATCTTTTTTCCACTTTCTTCATTTTACTTCTATTTTTTCTTATGGGGAAAGTAGTCGATATATTAAAAAGAATTCCGTTGTTGGGAGTTTTGTTCAAATTTTTATCAAATATTTTCGAACGCCATTTAAGCTCTCTTGTAACGAAGATAGTTGGCAAGCTTGAGACCACCAGGTCGTCGGAAGTCAAAAGAATGTACCTAATTGAATTGGCCTATCGAAACATGATGATCAAAAAGGCGAGGTCGTTGATTACGATCTTTGGAATGTCTGTTGGGGTCGGGGCCATTGTTTTACTTTTGTCTTTAGGATATGGAATAGAGAGATTGATTATTAATAAAGTTGCCGGACTTGACGAGCTCAAGATGCTTGATATCTCGGCCGGAGAAAATACCGCGCTTCGCTTGAACGAAGAAGCCTTCAGGAAAATAAATTCTTTCAAAGAAAACTTAAAAGCTTTGCCGGTGATATCGGTTGTCGGAAGAATTAATTATAACCGGGCCCAGACGGATGTCTTGGTTTATGCCGTTTCAAACGACTATCTAAAAAGCGGAATAAACAGCAAGTTTTTGAAGGGGAAGCCTTTCGCCAACAACGGCGGAATCGGTGGGACAATAGGCCAAGTTGACAATGAGGGAGAGGTCGCCGGTACTTCAACGGCACTTGTTGAGGCGCAACTGGGAGCAAAGACCGTAAGCGGCAATACCGTTTTCAATATCCTTCCCGGCAATTCGGCGACGGTCTGGGAGGAATGTTCGATTAATTCGAAAATCCTGGGGTATACAACAAGGATTGAGGGCGGATTTGAAGGCATTCAAATATGGGGAGGGGATTACTATCCGTTTTCCCAAAATGGAAGGGTGGGATATGACCGAAAAAGAAACCTCTTTTTGGGGAAATGGGTAAAAGGAAAGCTTCCGCTTTACGAAAAGAACGCAGAAGACTTGCTTATGCCCGCATTTGACGATATGGGGCGACAAAAATGGGAAGAAGGATGTGTTCCGGTTAGGGACATTCAGATATTTAACCAATTCGATTTCGGAACCGTCTTGGGAGAGTCAACCGGTAGCGCGGAATTCATTTTGAATGACGAGGTATTAGCAGCAAGCGATGAGGCGGAAACGGCGACCGAATCAGCCCTTTATGATGCGGTTGTTATCGCGTCTGATGAAAGTGGGATCGAAACAATTTCCCTTCAGGCTTCGGACTCGGCCAAAATAAATGAAGTAAAGACTCTGAAATTCGACAAAAATCCGGACGGAGACGCGGTTGTTTCCTCAGGGTTCTTGAATCTTTTGGGGATTGATATAAATCGTGCGGTGGGAACGACATTCAAGACCTCTTTCATAATCGTCAAAAGCCTTATGCCAGATATAGAGGGAAAGGTATTCACCTCAGAAGTAGAATATAAAATCGTCGGAGTGGTTGAGGATACAGATAACACCTATTTTTACGTGCCTTTCGAAGACCTTTACAAGCTTGGGATTAAGAATTTTTCCCAGTTTAAGATGATTCTCAAAAACCAGAAGGATCTTCCCAAGGTGAGGAGTGACATCGAAACTATGGGTTTCAGGACCAATTCTACCTTTGACACGGTCAAACAGATAGAAAGCCTGTTTGCCAATCTAAGGATATTATTGGCGGTCCTCGGAATGGTTGCTTTGGGGGTAGCTTCGTTGGGGATGTTTAATACCCTGACGGTGTCGCTTCTTGAACGTACTCGGGAGACCGGGGGAATGAAGGCGATCGGAATGGTTTCGGATGAAGTCCAGGACCTGTTTTTGGCCGAGGCCATGATCATGGGATTGTCGGGAGGCATTGGAGGGTTGGTTCTCGGGTCATTTATAGGGACCATATTGTCCGTTCTTGTATCGATAATAGCCATAACCCAAGGGCAGGGATTCCTTCAACTCAACTATCTGCCTCCGACCTTTGTCCTGTTTATTATAGTTTCGGCATTCATCGTTGGTCTTTTGACCGGTCTTTATCCGGCATACCGTGCCAAAAAGACCTCGGCCTTAAATGCCTTAAGATACGAATAATGAAAAAAGAAAAACCTAAAAAAACTAATACTTCCGTCGAGGTTGGTAATAAACGGATCACGAACGTGATTTTGCCGTTTTTGCTGGTGTTTGGTTTGACGTTAACCATATTTTTGGCGGGTTCGAAGGCTATGAAATTAAATAAGAGTAAGGCCAGCGCAGATTTGTTATTGAGTTCGGCGAACATATCCAAAGATAAAATAAGGGAATCTTTGGAAATCGCAAATGGAACATATTTGGATCCAATGACTTTGATAAGAGTTATAGATAAAAATCCTTCAGATATGGTGATTATAGATATAAGGTCAGAAGATGATTTTAATAGAGGTCACATCAAAAGCTCAATCAACATGTCAATAGACGCAATTATGAAGGATTACAGGGGCTTGAGGAATAAGAAAGTAATTGTTTACGGCGAAAATTCTTATGATCCGGCACCCAAGGATGTTGCCATATTTCTTCTTGGAAAAAGAATCGACACTAGAGTTCTTGCCGTCGGCTGGAATGAGTTCAGACACTTCAGAAATCTTTGGGTACCTGAGGGTATGTGGAACAAGATTGACGTGAATAGGTACGTATCCGATCTGGAATAACAACCTTCTATTGTTGTGTTTATTTTAAACAGGGCCTTACAAAGCCCTTTAGATTTCATGTTTATAGGCTAAATGGACTAAGATAATAAAATCTGATATCATAATATTTAATCATGGAGACAATATTTCTTTCATCGTTCTTTTTAGTATTTGGGGCTTCAATAGGCTCCTTTTTAAATGTATTGATTGACCGGTTACCTAATGATCAAGGCCTACAGGGCAGATCAAAATGTGACTATTGCGGGAAAAAAATAGCCTGGTACGATTTATTTCCGGTTTTCTCTTACTTTATACTTAACGGAAAGTGCCGTTATTGCAAAAAAAAATTATCGTTTCAGTATCCCTTAATTGAGATTTTAACGGGAATAATATTCCTTTTGGTTTTCCTGTCCGGAAAAGGTTCCTCGTATTTTAGCCTGTTTGCCTTGTTGGGAATTGTATCGAGCCTCATCGTCATTTTCGTGTCAGACCTCAAATACCACTTGATTTCCGACTATTTACTCGCGTCATTAGCTATTTTTTCGTTAGTTTTCCATTTCGCAAACTCGCTTACACTGCAGTATATATTTAAAGAGCAGGTCATATCTGCCCTAATAGTTTCATTACCGATTTTTCTCATATATTTTCTTTCGCACGAGAAAGCCATGGGATTGGGTGACGTTTATTTGACGGCGATAATGGGGTTTCTTCTGGGATGGGGGGCTGGATTCCTGGCTCTATACTTCGCATTTGTCACGGGCGCAATTATTGGGATAGTGTTGATGGTTAGCCACAAAAAAAAGATCAAAAGCAGAATTCCATTCGGCCCCTTTCTAGTTTTTGGGACTGTCTTGATGATATTCTGGGGAGATTTGGTTTTGGATCTTGTAAGGTCGATCTACGGAATCTAATATACATCTCCGTGATGTATTGAGTATTCACCTCTTTGGCGGTAACATTCAAGTATAAAATGACCGTAATTGAAAGAATAACTTCGCGATTCAGAAAAACCCCCGCAACCCAAGAGGCGCCAAAAATCTTAACCGACCTGACATTTCACGCACGCCAGAAGGATGAACTGACAAAAAAAGAATACAGGACGGGATTGCCTTTTGATATCAAAGTCAGTAACGGCGGATTCACCTTAACGAGGGAGGGCCCGCCCTTCAACGAAGACCAAGGGATAAGGGTTTTTCTTATTGATAACCAGTCCCTAGACAGATTGTATGATGTAGCCTCAAGATCAGATAGTGTGACTCCGGAAATTTTTTATCGTTTCTTAAAAATGTACGAACGTAAAAACGGAAACTTGGGGAGATATCTGGCGTTGAATAAGCACGGAACCGTGGATATGGACGGGGAGAGGATGAGAAAAGGCTATACGATAATCGTAAAAAAAGTAGACCATCCCACGAAGGAAAAATACCGGATTCCTGATGAAGCGAGGATTAAGTTCACGCCAGAAAAAGGTTTTGAAGCGCAAACAACCGAACGGGTGATACCATGGTTTAAAGACAGGTCCATAGATTTAACCGAAGCCACCCGGAATGTTGCCGCCTTAAACATAAAAGAACCCCGCGAACAACCCGGGCTTCGGACATTCTTGAAGACAGGAGGCTTCAGCGATGAGGAGATCACGCAAGCGTTTGAAAGGCAAGACGTAAAAAACGGCCTTTTCAAACCCAATAACAATACCCTGATAATTAAATCACTAAGGGAGGGTATGGGTTCGGTTCCGGCGTCGCCGGTTGACGCATCTATATACAGAAATGAAGAGGGTATTCTTGTTGCCAGGGTGACCGGTAAGGGGGGTTTAAACGGAATCTCTATAAACGGCCAGATGCACGTACTTAATCCGGATCAGAAATCGCTGGATGTGCCATTGACCGAGATCGACCACTCTTCGCTTTCCTTTTGGTTTGAGGCCGATTCCGGAAAACACCTTCGCCGGGCTTTGGAATTGAGACTCAATACCGTGAATACCCACGTCATTGCCGAATTTGTGGCTGGAATCGCCGAGGTGCCGATGTTGCCGTTTAACCCATCGGCTGGAATTGCGTTAGCCTCTATGACCGAAGAACAGAAAGAGGCTCAACGAAAGGCAAAGGAGCAATTGGCGGAAGCCGACAGAAGGAGAAAAATAATCTCGGAAGAGGCGGAGATGGGAATGAATATAAGGCTGTTTGAATATGGGAGTGGACAATCGGTCAACGGGCAAACCGCAAAAGCCCAAACCTACCAGGAGGGAGATGAAAAAAGACTTAGCGATATGATTGAAGATTTGAAACGAATGAAAATTATCACGGATTAAGTTCGGATTTCTTTTTCAATTAGAGAACGCACGTATACCGATTTCGGGATTTTCTTCTTCTTTGATACGTCCTCAAGAAATCCGGC
>CAZUBL010000038.1:0-9113 GCA_964618685.1 uncultured Gammaproteobacteria bacterium
CCGATTAAAACAATTTTCATAATATTGAATCAGTCCAATTTCTTCGTTTCCTTGTGGGAAGTGTGCTTTTTGCATTTCGAGCAAAATTTATTTAATTTCAAAGCAGCGGTTGTGTTGACCTTGTTCTTTGGAACAACATAATTGACGCTTTTGCAGACTTCGCATACTAGTCCGACCTGAATCCTAGATCCTTTTTTTGCCATATTAGTTTAAAGATTAATTATTAATTATTATTTTACGAACCTATCATAACTCTTCATCACCAGTTGGGCTTCAATTTTTTTGAATGTTTCAAGAACAACCGAAACGACGATCAAAATTCCGGTCCCCCCGATAACAAGGTTGGCAAGTCCCGTTACTTTGGAAACCAAAACGGGCATGACCGCAACCAACCCTAAGAATACGGCTCCGACAGTTGTGATCCTGTAAACGATTTTTTCAAGGAAATTTTTGGTGGCAATTCCCGGCCTGATTCCCGGAATGAAACCGCCGTGTTTTTGAATTTCTTCAGATATTTTTTGTGGATTGAAAACGACTACTGTGTAGAAGAAAGTAAAGGCAATGACCAGAATAAAATAGAAGAAATTGTAGAAAAAACCCTCCGGTGAGAAGAAGCTCACTAAAAATCTTCCGATTGAAGATAGTGCCGAGTTTGGAGAATACACTATAAAATTACCGACAAGTTGCGGCATCAAGACAAATGATACGGCGAAGATTATCGGAATGACTCCGGCCTGATTCAATTTTAACGGCAGGAAATTTGTCGCCCCGGAATATAACCTATTGCCTTTTATTCTTTTGGCATAATAAACCGGAATTTTCCTGACGGCTTCGTTAATGAAAACTATCGAGGCAATAACGGCGATCGACAATGCGATAAAGACTACAACGCCAAAGATCGTTTCCGGCGTCGCGACGGTTGCCGTCTGGGAAAGGACAATCGGCAACCTACCAACGATTCCCGCGAAGATAATTAAAGATATCCCGTTACCAAGTCCAAATTCCGAAATGAGCTCTCCAAACCAAATGAGGATGAATGTGCCTGCCACCATGGTCAATATGAACGAAAAGAATTCCAGTGGCGACATAACGCCGACTATCCCCTGGTTCTTGAGCAGTATGAATATGCCGATCGCCTGGACAAAGGTCAAGGGAAGAGTTAGATATCTCGTATATTGATTTATTTTGGCGCGTCCGTACTCTCCTTCTTTGGAAAGTTTTTCAAGAGTTGGAACCATGGCCGTCAAAAGTTGAATTACGATTGAGGCATTGATGTAAGGATTAAGACCAAGAGCCATAACCGAAAAGTTTATGAGGGTACCTCCAGAGAATATATCCAATAGTGACAAAAACTGACTTTGTGCGAAAAGCGCTTTCAGTTTGGCAATATCTATTGCAGGGACCGGAAGAAATGCAAAAAAACGGAAAAAAAGAAAGATCATCAGGGTGAAAATTATCTTTCTTTTTATGACGGGATCGTTAAAAAGAAGGCGTATTTTATCCCCGATTTTTTTTAGCATTTTTGCGATTTATTTAACTTCAGTCTTCCCACCAGCTTTTTCGATGGCAGCTTTTGCCGCTTTTGATGTAGTCAGATTAATGGTTAACTTCTTACTCAATCCTGAATCTGCAAGGATTTTAACATTCCTGTTTTTTCCGTCAATAAGGCCTTTTTTAACTAATTCCTCGTAACCAACTACATCACCGTCCGAAAAGACATTTAGGGACGATAATTTGATTATAGCGGGTTTTATATTTCTTGACTTGTTTTTACCTTTACCTCTCAAAAGAGGATATCTTTTGACAAGCCTTCCCTGACCACCTTCAAAATGTAGTGGGATTTTTTCCCGGGCTTTCTGGTGACGTGTGGTACCTCGACCCGATTTTGATCCTCGGCCGGAACCCAAACCACGACCTCTTCTTTTGCTTTTCTTCTGTGTTGTTTTGGGCAATTTTGACAAGTCCATATTACTTATTATTGGTGAAATTTTTTAACTTGCTCAAAGCTTTTATTATCGCGTAAGTATTAACAACCTGGTTTCGGCTCCTTATAATTTTTCCAGAGGCATTTTCTATTCCTGCTAAATCCAAAAGGACACGGGTGACCGAACCGACCTTAAGACCGGTTCCCTCGGGGGCCGGTTTCAAAAGGACGTAAGCGGCCTTATATTTCAATCTGATTTCATGGGTAATGGTTTTACCGCGTCGTGGTACCGTTATCATATGTTTCTTTGCGTAGCTTATGGCTTTCTGGATAGCGGGCGGGACTTCTTGTCCTCGGCCAATTCCGATCCCAATCCGTCCTTTCCTGTCTCCGACGGCAACAAGGGCCGAAAAAGTGACGTAGTTACCACCGGTAATCTTTTTTGATACTCTCTTGATTAAGAGCACCTTTTCTTCGATTCCATCCACGTTCTGTCTGCGTTGATCTCTCATATTTTTATTCCTCCTTCTCTCAAACCCTCACAAAGGGATTTGACTCTTCCAAGATAAGTATATGAACTTCTATCAAACACGGCTCTAACGATTTTCTTTTCTTTTAATTTCTCCGCCAACTTCAAGCCGGCAGCTTTTGCCTGTTCGCCTTTTTTGCCTTGGGCTCCCTTGCTGGACGATGAAGCTAAAGTAACTCTTTTAACGTCGTCTATCGCTTGGGCGTATATGTAGCGATTCGATCTGAAAACCACGACTCTTGGCACGTCTCCGAGTCCCATGATATTAGAGCTAACTCTTTTTTTTCTCCTCAATGTCCTATTGGTATTAACTTTTTTCATATATGTTAGGCGGCGGCACCGGCAGCCTTGGCTTTTTTACCCGGCTTAATTCTTAATTTTTCTCCTTCGTATTTGACTCCTTTTCCCTTATAGGCATCGGGCTTTTTAATAAGTTTGATCTGATAGGCGACCTGCCCAACCAACTGTCTATCGGAGCCTAAAACAACAACCTTATTATTCCCTTCTACTTTGTATTTCACTCCCGGTTGCTTTTTGAAGACAACAGGGTGAGAGTAGCCGATTTTGAAAACCAAGTCTTCTCCCTGCATCTTGACGTTAAAACCGGTTCCAACAACTTCCATTCTCTTCTCCCATGACTTCTCAACGCCGACGACGGCATTGAATAGAAGTTGGCGATACAAACCGTGAGCCGATTTGGTTTTCTTGTCTTCCTTTTTTCTCTTAAGAACGACCCCGTCCTGGGTCTTTTCCAAGACTAAAGTATCGGGTAACTCGAAATTCATTTCATCGACGGGACCTTTAACCTTGACCATTTGGCCAGCGATTTCAAGGGTTACCGTTAATGGAACCGTAATTGATTTTTGTCCAATTTTTGACATAGATTACCAAATATTAAATAACAACTCTCCGCCTGTTTTCTTGACCTTGGCTTCGCGATCGGTCAATATTCCTTCTGGAGTTGACAAGATCGAGTAACCGAATCCTGAAACAACCGGTTTCAGGTCGCGATAAGAAACGTAATATCGACGTCCCGGCTTTGAAAAGACCGTTACATCCGTGAAAGACGTCCCGTCCTTATCGTAAACAAGATTGATCGTTATTGTTTTTATGGCTTCTTTGTCTATGGAATATTCTCCGACGTACCCTAAGGTTTTCAGTTTCTTAAGGACCTCTTCCGAAAACTTGGAATACGGGGCGTTTATGGTTTCTTTCTTAGCCATATAACCGTTTTTTATTCTTATTATCAGGTCGACTACAAAGTTATGCATATTATTAGGTTGCTTCGGTAACTTTCTTGGTCACCTTACCGTGACTTCTAAATGTTCTTGTTGGGGCGAATTCTCCCAACCTGTGACCAATCATATTTTCGCTAATTAAAACTTCTATAAATTTTCTTCCATTATGGATGGCAATCTTCTGTCCCACGAAATCTGGACTTATCTGACTACCCCGTGCCCAGGTTTTTATGGGCTCGTTTATTTTGGCGTCCTTCTGACGCATAACCTTCTTCAAAAGTTTTTCGTCTATATACGGGCCTTTTTTTGCTGATCTTGACATATGGTTACCAAGAAACTTTTCTAACTCCGGGTATTTCACCGTTTAACGCTTTTTCTCTGAAACAGATTCTACACATCCCGAACCTTCTCATATATCCACGTGCACGACCGCATGAAGCGCATCGGTTTCGGTTTCGAACCTTGAACTTCTGATCTTTTTTGAATTTTACTTCATCTGATGTTTTTGCCATGTTTTATTTTTTAAACGGAACTCCCATTAATTCAAACAGTTTTCGACCCTGCTCGTAATTCTTGGCGGTCGTCACGACCGTTACTTCCAAGCCTCTTATTTTATCAATTTTATCGAAATCTATCTCGGGAAAAATCGTCTGCTCGTAAAAACCAATATTCAAGTTTCCATGTCCGTCGACGTTGGTTGGATTAAGACCCTTAAAATCCCTAAGTCTGGGGACCACGATCTTAATCAATTTTTCCAAAAATGTCCACATGTTTTTTCCCCTCAAGGTAACTTTGGCTCCTATGGGCAATCCCTTTCTTATTTTAAAAGCCGAGATTGAGACCCGGGCCTTGGTAATGACTGGTTTTTGTCCAGCAATCAAAGTCAATTGCTCCGTAACTTTTTCCAATACGTTTTTCGAATCAACAGCTTCCCCAGCCCCGACATTCAAGACTATCTTTACCGGTCTGGGCGCCTCCATGACGTTTTTGAGCTTCAACTCGGTCATGAGCTTGGGCTTTATTTCCTTATTGTAATCTTCCTTATATTTCATATTTTTGATTCGCACTTCATGCAAATTCTAACCTTCTTGTTTTTTTCGATTTTATATCCGACGCGGGCGGCTTTGCTGCACTTGGGACAAACCAACATTATTTTGGAAACGTCAATCGGACGAGGTACATCGACAATTCCCCCTTGGGGCATCTGGTCGTTTTTTTTGACGTGTCTTTTGTACTGGTTGATTCCCGTAACCAAAACGCGTCCGGCATTTTCAAATACCTTCTCTACCTTGCCGTCACGTCCCTTGTCTTTTCCGGCCATGACCTTAATTTTGTCTCCCTTTTTGATTTTCATATTAATATATCTCTTCAGCCAAACTGGCAATTTTAGAAAAACCATTTTCTTTTATCTCCTTGGCGATCGGACCAAAAATCCTCGTACCTTTAGGATCCTTGACATCGGGTCCTGCTAATATAACACAGGCATTATCGTCAAATCTAATATAGCTTCCGTCTTTTCGTCTTTTTTCCTTACGAGTCCTGACAATGACGGCCGGGTGGATCTCACTCTTCTTGACGGCTCCATAAGGAATCGCTTCCTTTACTGCAACGTTGATGATTTCTCCCAAGTAGGCAAAATGACGATTGCCTTTTTTGGACATACCAATCATTGAGACCTTCTTGGCCCCGGTATTATCAGCGACATTCAGCATTGTCCTTAACTGCAACATATTTGTTAGACTTTTTTAACTACTATAAAATGTTTATCTTTTGATATCGGCCTTGTTTCTTCTATAACGACTTCGTCTCCAACTTTCAGACCTTCCTGTTCGTTATGAACCTTATGCTTCTTGTGTCTTATGATGATTTTGTGGTATTTAGGATGTCGGAATTTGTGAACGACTTCGACAACGACAGTTTTTGTCATCTTATCCGACACGATTTTTCCTGTTAAGGTCTTTTTCATATTGTTACTTTTTTTGCGATTGCAAGGTCAGCAAAACTGCTAATTTCTTTTTCATTTTCATTACCGTGTTGGTGTCTTTTGCCGGACTTGCTTTCATCGAAAGCACTGTCTTGGCAATTTCGTTCCTCAACTTGGCGATTTCCGCTTCCAACTCCTTGGGCAATTTGTCCTTGAACTCTTTGGTAATTTTTTTCATACTGCTTTTGATACAAATTTTGTTTTAACGGACAGTTTCGAGGCAACATTTTTCATGACGGCGCGGCTGTCGCTGGCGCTTAAGCCATCTATTTCAAAAAGCACCCGTCCCGGAGCAACCGATGCCACAAAATGAGCAACATCGCCTTTTCCGGCACCCATGGTAACTTCCGGCGGTTTTTTCGTATAGGGCTTATCTGGAAATATTCTCGTCCAAAACTTTCCCGTCTTTCGAGTGGCACGGGCAAAGATAACCCTAACCGCTTCTATTTCCCGATCTTTGATCCATCCGTGGGTAATGGTTTTCAATCCATACGACCCGAAGTTCAGTCGATCGCCTTTGACGGCTAATCTCCTCCAGGTTCCCCTGAATGTCTTTCTAAATTTCTGTCTTTTTGGTGCCAACATAATTATCTACAAAGCCAAACTTTTACTCCAACGTATCCCGACCTTGTTAGAGCCGGATACTTTCCGAAATCCACTTCTTCTCTTATTGTCGATGTTGGGATCGTGCCTTGGAAATACTTCTCACGGCGTGAAATTTCAGCTCCGTTGATACGTCCGCCAAGCTGAATTTTGACTCCGCGACCACCAGCCTCGATAACGCGGTTCATGGCGTTATGAATTGTCGAGCGGTGAGGAAAGCCCTTGACTATTTTTTCAGCAATTGTCTGGGCAACATAATATGCGTTTACATATGGTTTCTTTACGGGCTCTATTTTTATGTCCAATTTGAACTCCTTATTCTTGTCCCCTTTCTTCATAAAGGGAGCAATGTACTTTTTGACATCTTCTAGGCCTTTTCCACCTCGCCCTATAATCATTCCCGGCTTGACCGAATAGATTATAAGAGTAACCTTGTTAATGGCGCGTTCAATATCAACTTGGGTAACTGAAGCAAAGGCCAACTTTCTCATCAACACTTCTCTCATGGCGATATCGGAGGTGAGAGCTTCCCGATAGGCTTTCTTATCAGAGAAAAACCACCTGGAATTCCAGTTATAAATTATTCCGAGTCTTAATCCTTTTGGATGAACTTTCTGTCCCATTTATTTTTTTGCCTTTACAGTTTCCGACTGTTTCTTAATTTTTAATTCTGCTTTCTTTTTCGGTTCCTCAATTTTTTTGGTTTCGACGGTCTTTTCTGTTTCCTTTTTATCTTCCTTTTTGGCGCTCGATACCCCTTTGGCAACAAGAATTATCTTGATATGGCTCATGTGTTTCTTTATCGGCTTGGCATTACCTCTTGAACCAGGAAGATATCTTTTCAAAGTCTGACCTTCTTCAACCGTCAGAACCTTAAAGTTTAACAAATCGACGCTCGTTTTTAAAGTGGTAGTTGCATTGGCAACTGCCGATTTTATAGCCTTGTATAATATTCTGGTTGCTCTTTGCTTTCCGTAGTAAAGCTTCTTGAGAGAATCGTTTGGACTCATTTTCTTGACTTCGTCCAAATAAAACCTCAATTTCTTAGGCGGCATCCTCAGGTTTTTTATATATGTCAATGATTCCATATTATTTGCGTTTTTCAACTATAAACTTATTACTCCATTTTTTTCTGTTTCTGGTAACTTTACCGCGGGCAGCCTTACCCCATGGGGTTTTCGGGTGCATTCCTTCTCCAGATCTTCCCTCTCCTCCACCGTGTGGGTGGGAGCGGGGATTTTGGGCAGTACCACGGACAGTTGGCCTTATTCCCATAAGGATTTTCCTTCCGGCTGATCCGATTTCCTCATCTTTGAAGGCGATATTACCAACGCGACCAATTGTCGCATAACATTGAGGCGAAAATCTCCTCACTTCGCCTGACGCCAATTTTAAATTGATAAAATCACTTTCCTTAGCAATGACCGTTACGGCCGATCCGGCTCCTCGGGCTAGTTGCGCTCCGTGACCAGGATACATCTCGACATTGTGAATAAGAAATCCAATCGGAATATTTTTAAGGGGCATGGCGTTACCGACCTTTATGTCAACCGTTTCCCCGGCGATGATCTTGTCGCCAACATTCAATCCGTCCGGGTGGATTATATATCTCAACTCATCGTCTTTATATTTGATAAGGGCAATGTGGGCGTTTCTGTTCGGATCCTTTTCGATTCTTATAACCTCTCCTTCAATATCTCTCTTATCCCTTTTGAAATCAACCATTCTGTAATACCTTTTTTGTCGGCCTCCCTGGTGATGAACCGATATTGTACCTGATGAGTCGCGACCTGAATGTTTTTTCAGGATGACGGTCAGTTTTTTTATCGGCTTGACGTTGGTTGACAAAAATTTCTTTTTCATAGATTATGCTTGGGGAAAGATATCTATCTTTCCGTCCTTCAACTTAACATAGGCAATTTTCTGATCCGCCAATTTCTTGGGCAACATTTTACGACCTCGCCTGACTTCCTTACCTTTCCTAACCATGATCCTAACGTCAGCCACCTTGACCGAGAAGATTTTCTCCAAAGCAGACTTGACCTGGAATTTGGTTGATTTTTGGTTGACGACAAACATATATACCTTATCCTTGGTATTAAATGTCGCTTTTTCCGTCAATACCGGGCTAATGATCGTTTCGTTTATTTTCATATTTTATAGTGTTTTTTTAATGTCTCAATTGCCGATTCCAGGAAAATAAGCCTTTTGCTTTTCAAAACCTGGTAGGTATTGAGGGACATCGCATCCATAACCTGAATATTTTCAATGTTTCTGACGGCTTTTGTAAATGAGGTAACTTCCATTTTCGGCAAAACAAAGGTAACTCTCTGACCGACAAACCCGACCTTCTTCAAGAACAGATAAACCGCTTTCGTTTTATTGGTCTTTTCCAATCCCGATTCCTCCAAACCATAGATTTCCTTACCCTTGGCTTTATCGGTCAGGGCTCCAAAAAACGCCTTTTGCTTCATCGCGTGGCCCATGCTCAATGAGTGGTCCTTCGGCCTTGGCCCTCCGACGACTCCTCCACCGACAAAAATCGGAGCTTTGATGTCGCCGTGGCGAGCTTTACCCGTACCTTTTTGTCTGTATATTTTTCTTGTCGAACCCTTAACCTCGCTCCTGGTTTTGGTTGAAGCATTTCCAGATCTTTGGTTACTCATATATACCCTAACCGACTGGGCGATCAAAGCCTGACTTACAGGAGCGTTGAAAATGGCTTCTGGTAATTCCATTGATTTCTTTTCAGCACCTGTCACATCATAAACCGGCATTATTAAGGTTTTTGACTGTTTTTTTTCTTTGGTTTTTTCCATAATTATGAGCTTTTGA
>CAZUBL010000039.1:0-9023 GCA_964618685.1 uncultured Gammaproteobacteria bacterium
CGTTAAGAATCCGTTATCCGGATTGTTACTTTGAGCAGGTCAATCCAAACGATGTCAACAGCCCCGGTTTTGAGGGAAAGGGTAGCTACGACCGCGTCATAGCCGAGGGAATGAGCGATAGGATCAATAAAGACTCAACTCCCAGACTTATGGCAATGCTCAAGGAGGGTGGTGTCTTGAGGGCCAGTATGGCCGAAGGTAAATTGGTTCACGGCCGCCCAACAAGACTGGACGTGTTAGTTGAAGCGGGCAACGTTGTTTTGAAGCCAAAATTCGCTGATCGGAAGGTTGACGTCATGATCGCCATCAAACCCTGGAAAAAGTAATACAAGACTCCTTAGAATAATTTTTTTTCTTATATAATAAGCTCATGTCGAAATTCTTTTCCGTCTCCCACAATTCCAAAAAATCCAAGGCCAGGTTAGGGAAGATCACAACGGCTCACGGAGTCATAAACACTCCTTCCTTTGTCGCCGTTGGTACCAAAGGGACGGTTAAGGCTTTGACTCCATCCATTCTTGAAGATATCGGTACCCAAGTAGCATTCGTGAACACTTACCATTTAGTGACTCACCCGGGAGCTGATGTTGTAAGGGAGGCCGGTGGAATCCATGAATATTCAAGACTCGACATTCCCTTAATGTCTGACTCAGGAGGTTTCCAGGTGTTTTCTCTAGCGCAAAACACAAGGAAGGCACGTGTCAGGGCCGATGAGGAACCGCTGGTTGTCAAAATTTCGGAAGACGGGGTCAAATTCCGGTCAACTTACGACGGCCAGTTGATTGAATTCACGCCGGAAAATTCGATAGAATACCAGACCGACATTGGCGCTGATATCAACATGGCGTTTGACGAATGTACTTATTACCCGGCCACCCATGAATATGCCCGAAAAGCCATGGACAGAACCCATAAGTGGCTTGAACGATGCATAAAATACCGAAAAGACAATCCGTCCGACCACCAATTTCTTTATGGGGTAATCCAGGGTGCTACTTTTGAGGATTTAAGAAAACAATCGGCGGAATTTGTCGTATCCAGAGATACTCCCGGCGTGGCAATTGGCGGAGTTTCGGTCGGGGAAACCAAAAAGGAGATGAGGGAACAGGTCAAGTGGGTCTCCGACTATCTACCAAAAGACCGGCCGGTCCATTTGTTGGGCGTCGGACAGCTTGACGATATAGTTGATTTGGTCAAATATGGAATCGATACCTTCGATTGCGTCGAGCCGACTCGATTGGCTCGGATGGGGACCGTTTACCAAAAAGGAAGCAAGGAGATAGACGTAAACAAAGCAATTTACAAAAAAGACCTAAGTCCGGTAGACCAAAACTGCGAATGCTATACGTGTAAAAATTTCACCAAATCATATCTCCATCACCTTTTCAAGCAGAGGGAGATTTTAGGATACACTCTTGCGACTATTCATAACTTGACCATCATGGAAAAACTTTTTGCTAAGATTAGACAAATGATTAGAGAAGATGAAATATGAGACGAGTCGAAAGGGCTAGAAAAGGTTATCTCGATAAAAACCCAAGCGAAATGGCAAAAGCGCACGATCCACGGGTTATACATAATTCAATCCATAAAGAAGACCATCAGACTTCATTTGCTCTTCCTGAGATTATTTTAGGAGGTCAAGATGGTCTTGTTAATGTACTCGGGGTTATCCTTGGAGTAGCGGCGGCGACGGTTTCATCGAAGATAATCATTGTCGCCGGACTGGCGGCAACCTTTGCTGAATCTATATCCATGGCAGCGGTTGCTTATACGTCAAAACTGACGGAGGCTGATTATTACCAGTCTGAACTTGAGAGGGAAAAATGGGAAATTGAAAACGTTCCGGAAGGCGAAAGGGAAGAGATAAGGGCTTTGTATGAAAACTACGGATTCAAAGGTAGGGTTCTTGATGAGATTGTCTCAAAAATAACCTCTGATAAAAAAATATGGCTTAAGGTAATGATGGAGCAGGAATTAAAACTTGAAAAAGTCGATAGGCAGCAAGCGATGCCTAATGCGTTAATAGTTGGTGTTTCGGCACTTATCGGATCATTTATTCCCTTAACTCCGTTTTTTTTCTTACCGGTCACTACGGCAATTTACATGTCATTATTTTTGTCAGCTATTACTCTATTTGTTGTCGGTTATTACAAGGCCAAGCAAACGCTAGGTAGGCAGTTTTTAAGGCAGGGAATAGAATTAACGCTTATTGGTATGGCTTCTGCCGCAGTTGGGTATCTAGTCGGGAGCCTATTTAAAGTCTAAATTCCTAAATCTTACATAATTATAGGATACTTTCTGGTATAATACGGTTTTAAAAGTAACAGAGGAAAAGATGCCATTAAGCGAAGTAATTAGAGAAAAACCAACCCCCTCACCGTTTAAGGAGAGCGTAGGTGCTTACCTTAGCCATTTCTCCCAGGCGCTCAATATCAGGGACATGTCTCAAGAGCGTTTAAACCAGTATGCGGATAGAGTTGTTAGGATAATTGACCGCAATAACAAGATCGCCGATCTTTTGGAATCCCAAGGGCCTGACGGATATAAGCAAATCGTCACCGAAGAGATCAAGATGAAGGGTGATGCAAAGTTGGGGTTTGTTTACTGCATTGACGGACGTATTCCCACTATTTTTCTTGCCGGCAGATTTGCCAATGTTTGGGAAGAGCCAGCAGGATTAATAACGTTAAAAAATGCCGAAGACGGGGGTAAGCTACCGAAATCAACACTTTTGCAGCAGGCTCTTCATGAGGTAGCTAGGGAAAAGAGAGACGTTCTTGAAATATTCTTTGCCCACACAAGCACAATCGAAGGCAAAAATACTTGCGGATATATGAATAAGCTTCTTAAGGACGGTGAGTTGCCCGATGGGACGACCGATTTGACGGCTGAAAATTTACGCCAATATGAAGACGAGTATATTCCCGCCGTCACCAAGTTTTATAACAGGAAAAGAGTGAAGGAAAAAATGGAGCCCCTTTCGAGAGTTGGAATAAGCGCCGTCTACGAAACGGACAGAATGGGAATAGTCCTAAATTATGGCAAAGGAGAAAATCAATTCTCAACCTCAGACTTTGTGAACGAAAATCGCGAAGCTTTGGAATATTATGTCGGCGAACATCTTGGAACTTTCGGAGAAATGAGTAAGGATTTTACTGAACCGGAACAATTCATCCGCTTGTCAACAAGGCTTCTTGAATTGACAAAATTCATGATGGGTAACAAGAAATTTTCCGAGCAAATAGATTATTATCTCGCAAGTAATTATTCCGATCTTTCTCCCAGTCAAATACAGGCTTTAAGGTATACATTATTCAGAACCTCCGCCCTTCAATATTTGACAGGTCTTTCGATGACGCAACCTGAAGATGAGCATACTTTCACCCACCATAACGAAGACTATCTGTCGATTTCATTGGCAGGAAAACCTGTCGGTAGATTTGATCCCAAGGAACAGGTATTTGCCAGTAATTCCTCAGATACGCAGACGGCAATTAGCGAAGTCAGGTTGAAGTTGGGACTTATGGACAGCCATAGTGCCAAAAAACCCTATATCCTTTTTGTTTCCAATCCGGTCAGAAAGGCGACTTTCGAGAAGTATAGAGATTCAGAGAGTGAGACAATCAACCAGGATCTGGCCTTAGATTCGAGTCTTTATCAAAGGATGGTTGAGGATTCGGTATTGAATTCTAGAATAAAGGACGGCGATCTTGTCGTTGTCCCAGTGTTAGTCGATCAGAATACCGGTGAGATTCTTCATGTTCCCGATTTTACCGATGCTATTTAAAAAACCCGTAAGCATTTGAGAAGGTTTTGAAATCTACCTCTTTTTTTCCTTCAAGTTGGACTTTTATTACGGACAATTGATTTCCAGCTAATTCCATTTCAGTCAGCTTTAACCTCTTATTATTGGGTAACGTTGTCCAGATTCCGGGCCAGGGATAAAGACCGCGATAAAGGTTGAATAGTTTTTCCGGAGATTCATCTATTTCCTTTTTCAACCTTTCAAATTCTATAAATCCGTCATCTTTTCTGAGTTTCTTAGTGTAGGTGGATTTTTCGTGTTCTTGTTCTTTTAGTTCAATCTTGTCGGCACCTTTTATTATTGTTGACTTGAATAAATCAAATCCCATATCGGTCAGTTTTGATTCCAGATCCGGTCTTTTATTCTCTTTTTTTATCGTATACATTGTTTGAGCGATAATTGGACCATGGTCTATTCTTTCGTCCATTCTAATAAGGGTTACTCCGGTATTCTTGTCCCCGTTTATTAAGGGGCTGGCCATCGGTGCCGTTCCCCGATACTGGGGTAGAAGAGACGGATGGATATTCCAAAAACCATACCTTGGCAAATCGAGAATCTCATTTTTTATTATTGCGCCATAAGCATATAGTAAAACCAGGTCGACTTCTTTTAACCTGCCTAAACTTTCATCATCCATTTCAACATAGGTTTTAATGCCGTGTTTCTCCGATATTAGTTTTACCGGGGTTGGGGTTAAAACCTGCTTTCTGCCTTTGGGTTTATCCGGTTGGGTGACTGCAAATTCGATATCGAGAAGTTTGTTGAGGTCATGGTCCTTAATTATTTTTTCAAGAAGAGAGGCCGAAAAATTGGCTGATCCGAAGAAAGCGAGTTTTAATTTATTCATTTGTCAGTTCGAATTTAATTTCCGGGGTATTGGTTGATTCCTTGACCGACAAATTTGCCGGATAAGTGAATTTTATGCCCCATTTTTTGCTTTGGAATTCCTCGTACTTTATGGGGGTGGGAGTCGGAGGCGGAGCAGTCGGCGTGATTGAAAGGACGTAGTCGATCGCCTTATTGGTTTTTTCGGTTCTCTGTCCGTACCTGAAACCCAGGATATATACGAGAATCGTAACCAGGATGAAGATCAAAAGGTAAGGATTTCTTTTCATGCTTAAAGTATAGGACATTCTGGGCAGTTATTTGTGCCCAAAAATATTTTAAGGTAATATTCCAGTCCTTTTATTTCCCTTCGGTCAGTGATAACAAAGATAGCCTTGATAATTGCCAAAAAAACGTCTATAAATAAGTTAATGAAGATAAAGTTGAGTCTGTTGGTTTTAGCCTTGACAATCGGGCTTTTTGTTTCCCGGTTGGTCTATGCTCAGGAACCCGAAGCCCCGGAACTGATCATGTCAGATCTTGGCGTGCCTTACATCATGGAATGCGTCAAGGTTGACGGACGCGACGGCGGTTGGCCTCCACCCGTAGATAACGTAACTTTTATAGGAACCTGTAACTCTCCGGATGGATGTAATGTTGGCATCTGCGGACCCATATGTCTGGATGCTGGAGTCAATGAAAACGGAGGTGTCAGGTGCCATAAATACGGTGACAAGAAATGTACGGTTTTTGACGTTGCTTTGGATCAAAGATATTTTGGTGAGTCGGGCGCCGGTTTGCCCGGTATAACATTAGAAGGCGGCAATCCCCACATGTTTCCTCCCGGCCAGTTTTCGGTTAAGGGAGCTATCACCAAACCAGGCGACCACGTGGTTTACGATATCTATGCCGTCTCAGAACCCGATCTTGGCGGTAGCGGGAACGAAGGGGAAGATCCGTCCCAACAGCTAGGAACGACAAAGTTCATATTCGAGGGTGCACAAGAAATCTGCAAATCAATTTTTTGGGATCCTTATGGCCGGGTATTTGATGCCGTATCTCTTGAACCCTTGGGGGTAAATGAAGCCAGGGTAACGCTTTTGGACAGTAAGGACCAATATGTTGACGTACCTTCAAACAACTCTCCCATTGACGCATTGGGCAAATACAACATTTACATTCTTGAAGACGGGATGTACAAGCTAAAGGCGACTAATATGCCGAGACACGAATTCGTTCGCGTCAACCCCGATCCCAGATATGTCGATCTTTACGAAAGAATATACAGATTAGGCGATCCGGCCTTTGAAGAAAAACAGAACGACCCCCAAAGATATGACATCCCGGTAAAGCCCAAGGGGGCACCCTACAAAAGGGCGATTGAAACCATATTTAAAGACCAGACGATTGTCTGGAGGGATGGAGAAGAGTATACAAAAATAGAATTCAGGGTGAGCCACCCGTTGACAAAAATCGAAACCAATCTGGACGAGGGTATAACCTGCAATCAAACTGGTGCCGACCAAACAGATAAGGAAGGTTTCTGCACTTTGCAGGTCAAGTCCTCGGAGGCGCCTCAAGAAGGAATTGACATCAAAAAAGTTAAAAACCCGGATTATTATTTGACTTACGAACAGAATCTTATCGGGGATTTTGTCGCCAGATTGTTTTCCTGGATCACTCCAGAAGTATATGCCCAGCAGAGCATCCGAATCGATGTACCGGAAGTCGTCGCACCGGTTATGGCCGAAGATGATATCAAATTCGAGCCGATCTTGAGACACGTTGAGGGTTATGCGTATGACGAAGTAGGGCAGCCTATCCCGAAAGCCAAAGTACAGGTGGTTCTGTCGATGAATAATAAAGTATTCCATACAGCCACAGCCGACGACAGCGGGTTTTTCACTATATACAAAAACAACCTACCTCCTCTTGAATATTATTTGAAACTGACGGATCAAACCGGTTCCAAAGTATTGACCCAACAGACATCGTTGTTTATAGAAAACAATCAAGCATATATCGACTCCGAAAAGATCAATCTGATGGCCGCCACAAAAAATGACCAGCCGATTGTTAACCCGGCGACCGGTCAGTTGAATCAAATAGTTAAAACTACTCCGGTACCCACTCAGGCTGCAGGGGGTGCGGGCAAAAATACGATCGACCTTAAGGTGGTTTCGGTATTTATTATCCTCCTCGTATTGGTAGCGTCAACCGCTGGAGTCATTATCTATATAAAAAGAAACCGACCTCAAATATAAAATGACAAAAAATAAAACACTAATAATTTTGGCGGTACTGGTGTTTTTGGGATTTGTAGCCAGTATGCCGCAGTCGACGTTCTCACAATCAGCATTCGACCCGGAGAACAGCAAAGAGCTTATGGAGCAGGGAAGGGTAAGGACGTGCCTTAAGGCAAGCTGGAATAGTCTTTCCGAAGAAAAGGGCTCCAAAAGAACACAAACAGTCCGTCTTCAAGGCAAATGTATGTCTCCTTCGGGTTGTACTTGCGTTAAATATCAACACCCAAATGGTGCAGTTGCGGCTGATCAAGATGGCAATCTTGATGCTAATTTTTGCGAAGAAACGGCTTATGCTGGGTCGAGTTTAGATAGTGTACTTGGGGCTACCGATCTGTTGGCCAAAGTCGAACCTACAGAAAAAATATCAAGAAAAAGCATGGCTAAGACCGACGCAGAGAAACGTGCTATCGATCTTGGTAATAGATGTCATAAGGCAATCCGTGAAGCGAATGATCCAGTGCTTGGGTCTGTTCCAGTCGGGCCAAGCACATGTCGAATTGTTAAAAACAATTTAGCAAAAAATACTACGCAGGTTTTAGACACACAGGTTTTAGGTGTCGGAGATACGGCAGGGTTAATTCCTTACGGTCCGGTCGATATTGTAGTCCAAGAAGAGACCTATAAACACTCTCCACTTGAATTCTCGGCAGTTGGTGCAATAGCGCCCGACGTTACAGCAAATGACCTGGGAATGGGGGGAGAAATAGCTGACGGAAACGAGAATAGCCAGAAGCTGGGGACATTTGAATTCATGGCAGCGGCATTAAATGTAAACGTTGAAGATATTGCGTCAAATTGTACGGCGATAAGTTGGGATCCATACGGAAGAATTTTTGATGCAGAGACTCTTGAGCCGATAGCCGAAGTAGAGGTCGAGTTACTTGATGGAGAAACTCAAGAACCCATTGAGATGTCTTTTAATCTTCCATATGACTTTACAGGCAATGATGGACTTTATAATATTCAAGTTGAGAAAGAAGGAAAATATTCCTTAGACGTTTATCCGCTTACAGAACATCAATTTATTTCAGCTCCTAAACTCAATCCATATTGGAATAAAATCTATTCGGATCTTTATTTGCCCAATCAAACATTTTTAGAAAAATTAGGAGAAGGCACTCATCACGACATTCCCTTACAGTCTATAGGCAAACCCTACAAAGGTGCGGTGTCTGTAGTCGTGCCGGGAACGCTCAAAAGTGAACAGATGAACAACAAAGTCATCTTTACAGGAAGAGTAACATTTCCCATGGCTAAAGTGTGCTTAATAGATGATGTTAATAAAAAACAAATAGGAGATTGTGTCAATGCAAATAATATTGGTAGATTTACTATCGGTATAGAAAAGTCCTCGTTACCTCCGAATAGATTGTATATTGCCACAGAGAAAGTTGATCTTACAAATCCAGAATTATATAAAAAAGAAAGACCTATAGAAACCTTGAACATCTATTCATCACCTTTCACAAAAGTTAATAATAAATATTATTACGAACCAATATTAAGTTTAGTTCAAGGCTATGCTCGTAATTTGAGAGAAGAAATTATTCCTAATGCAAAAATACAAGTAAAGTTAAAGATTAATAAAAGTCTTTTTTATGAAACTAAGGCCGACGACAGCGGATTTTTTACGATCTATGCCAAAAACCTTCCATATCTTGAATACTATTTTGAATTCATAAACCCGGAAACGGGTGAAATGATCACCAAGTCATCTTCAGAATTTATCCTGGATAACGGGGACTATCTTGGCTCACAGGACATTAATCTGATGACGGCGGTTAAGAATAATCAACCGATTGTCAATCCCGCAACCGGACAACTGAATCAATTCGACAATTCAGGGATAACACCAAATGATGAAGGCGCCGTACCAACAGGCCGAACAACTCCAAAAAATATTGGCATAATCATTGTGGCTTTTGTCCTGGTTGTTCTTGTAATCGCCGCCGCCGGCATACTTATCTACATAAAAAGACAGAACAAGTTTGTTCCTTGACAAATCAATTTGGTGTGTTTATACTATAGACAGATCCTCCGAATGGGGTCAGTCGATTGAAACTTTTTCTTAACAATATCGAAAT
>CAZUBL010000040.1:0-8875 GCA_964618685.1 uncultured Gammaproteobacteria bacterium
ATGAATGTAATCGACCATTTTCTTACCCTTCAGTTCTTCCAGTTTCCAACCTATCATTTTTTCGGCCATCTGGTTCATCAGGGTAATGGCTCCGTCCTTATCGGTGACGATCAGTCCTTCTCCGATACTGTCAAGAATGACATCATCTTTCTTTTTTTCAACTTCAATGATCTCCTCGTAACGTTTCCGGTCGGTAATATCGGTGGCTACCCCGAGAATTTGTTTGGGTTTGTTGGCAAGGATGAGGGGGATTTTAATCGTTTGATACCATCTGGTTATCCCGGATTTGGCGTTGGTCACAGGTTCCTCGGCGATAAGTTTAGGTTTTTCGCTTGTCATGACCTCTCGGTCGTCCTTGAGGAAATGCTCAACTTCACCCTTATTGGGATTGAAGTCGGCATCCGACTTACCCAGAAGCTTATCGGGGGTAGTTCCATAGACTGCGGCCACCGCTTTATTGGCTAAAGTGAATTTACCGTCCCAATCTTTGGCAAATAATAGGTGGGGTTCCGTATCTATTACCATTCTAAGAAACGATCTTTGTTCTGTCAGTTCGGTCGTCAGATTCTTAATCCGCGTTATATCCTCTTCGGCCGCTATGAAACCAACCAGTTCGCGCTCCTTGTTAATGATAGGGGAGATATTGAGGAGCGCGTAGTAAGTCTCGCCGTTTTTTCTTACGTTCCTGATTTCTCCCTTAAAAGGCCTTTTTTCGTCTTTTATGATCGTCCAAAGCTTTTTGTAATATTCCTTACCCATTTGGCCACCCCAAAGTCTTGGCGTTTTGCCGATCATCTCCTCTTTGCTGTAACCGGTCACTATCTCCGCCCCCCGGTTGGCATATACGATTACACCTTCTATGTCGGTAAAGATGATGTGGTTGGTGGCATTTTCGAGAGCGAGCTTGAAAGTTTCGACATCATTGAAGAAGTCCATAAAAAAAGTATATAACAAACTTATATGTAAATAGTAATAGATAAAAATCTATTAACTACAACGACAGTTCGACCTGTTATGTATTTTTTTGACTATAATAATTAAGACATGAAAGCGAAGTTATTATATGCCGGCATAATTTTGATGATTCTAGTTCAAGTAGTCCTGTTCGCTATTTTTCAAAAAAATACAGAAGACATTAGATACAATGCTTCCGGCCAGCCAAATACAATAAGTTACATCCCGATAGGCGATTCCTATACTATCGGACTTGGTGTTGCGGAAGATGAGCGTTGGCCCAACATTTTGACAAGGCATTTGAACGAAAGGGGAATGTCGGTCATTATCGCCGACAATCCCTCAATTTCAGGGTATACGGTCCGGGATGCCATAGACTACGAGTTGCCGATAGTTGAAAAGACCAAACCGGATTTCGTGACCGTTTTTATAGGCGCCAACGACAACTTCGCCCAAAGGCCGGTCTGGGAATATGAAAGTGAGTTGGCGGAACTACTGGACAAACTTCAATTAATTCTAGATAGGCCTAATAATATTGTCCTCGTAACCATACCCGATTATTCAAAAACCCCATCCGTCAATGAGGAAGATAATATCAAACTTTCAAACTACATTGAGGAATACAATCGGGTGATAAAAAAATTGGCCATTAAAAAGGGTCTTAAAGTCGCCGACATATTTTCGATTTCCCAGACGATGACCAACCGCGAGGATTATATCGATGACGGCCTTCATCCGTCTCGACTCGGATACGAAAAATGGGAGAGCGTTATTTTTCCGGTCGCTTTAGAATTGCTTAAGAACTAATTCCTTATCTGCTATAAGAGCCTCTTTCTTGGGTTTGGTCATTCTTTTTATTTCGTACTCCCGCTTAAGGGCCTCGCTCAGGGATTTATACCTTTCGAAATACACAAGTCTCACCGGTCTTTTGGCACGGAGATATTTGGCGGACTTGATTTTATTGGTGTTATGCTCATTGATTCTTCTCTCAAGATCGGTGGTTTGGCCACAATATAGGGAGTTGTCGGAACACCTAAGGATATATACGTAGTATTCGTCTTTTTTCGGTACCGTCATACAAGGTTTTTTAATATCTCCCTTACTTCATTACTATTCTCGGTTTTCATCAGGCGATCTCTCAATTCGTTCGCCCCGTCAAATGACCTGACGTACATCTTGAAGAACTTTTTCAGTACTGCGTAATTTCTTTTTTTGCCCCAGGTCTTTTCGAAAAGGTCCAGGTGCCTCAAAAGGATAGTTATATATTCTTCGCGTGGTCTTACTTCAGGATTGAGTGTCTTTTCAAAAACCCAAGGGTTTGAGAATATCCCTCGTCCGATCATCACCCCGTCGATTTTATATTTGTTGTATTTTTCAAGTACTTCGGCATATGATTTTACATCGCCGTTGCCGATAATCAGGGTTTTCGGAGACGTCTTGTTTCGCATCTCGACAATCCGTCCGATTTCATCCCAGTCGGCTTCTCCCAACGATTGCTGCTCGGGTGTCCGGCCGTGGACTGTTAGGGCAGAAAGATCCTGCTTAAGAAGAAATCCGATCCAGTCCTTGGTCGTCACTTCCTTGCGCCTCAGTCTGGTCTTGACGCTGACGGGGATTCCTTTGGCGCCTTTTTTGACGGAAGCGATCATCTTTTCAACTACCTCATAGTTACCGATGAGTCCGGCTCCGGCCGACTTCTTCATGACATTGCGGTCAGGGCATCCCAGGTTGATGTCTACGCCGTCAAAACCCTCGACTTTAACAATTGTTGCCGCGTTTTCCATGCTTTGAGGTTGGCTTCCCCAGATCTGGGCAACGATCGGTTTTTGTCTTTTTGAGTATGTGAGTTTTTTCATGACCCGTTCGCGTCCCGGGGACGATAATCCATGGGCGCTTGTGAATTCCGTGAATATGACGTCAGGCTGAGTAAGATCGCAAACGATCTCCCGGAAAACATAGTCCGTCACGTTCTCCATGGGAGCCAACACCGTAAAGGGATTATCTAGTTTTGTCCAGAAGTTATCCATGCGATATTATAATTCAAAAAGATGCATCTGTTGGCAGTAGCCTTTATTGGAGTTTTATTTTGAAAAGTTATTCAGTTAACCCACGTAATCGACAAAGAAGTTGGTACAGGTGTATATACTTTATATATATGAAATACAGAGCTCTTGGGAAAACCGGTTACAAGGTGTCTGAAATTGGTTATGGCGCCTGGTCACTGGGAGCCGACTGGGGAGATGTTACAGATAGCCAGGCATTATTAACTCTTTCGTCACTCCCTGAAGCCGGCATAACTTTCATTGATACGGCCGACGTGTATGGTGATGGCCGGAGCGAGAAGTTAATTGCCAAATTCAGGCAGACCAATAAATCATCCATTTATGTCGCAACAAAAGCGGGAAGGAGGCTGAATCCGCATATAGCTGAGGGATATACGAAGGCGAACCTGACAGAATTTGTGAATAGGAGTCTTGTAAACCTTAAAGCCGATTGTCTGGACCTTCTCCAACTCCACTGTCCGCCGACTCCCGTGTACTATAACCCGGAGGTTTTTTCGGCCCTTGATGATTTAGTGAAGGCGGGTAAGATCCGTCACTACGGGGTTAGTGTTGAGAAGGTGGAGGAGGCCTTAAAGGCAATTGAATACCCGAACGTCTCGACCGTCCAGATAATATTCAATATCTTCAGGCAACGGCCTATGGAACTGTTTTTCCGGGAAGCCGCCAAGAAAGATATCGGAATTATTGTGAGAGTTCCCTTAGCGAGCGGTCTCTTGACCGGAAAGTTTGATCTTGATTCAAAGTTTGCCGAAAACGATCACCGGCAGTACAACCGAAAAGGTCAGGCGTTTGATGTCGGTGAGACTTTTTCAGGAGTGGATTTTAAGACAGGTCTTACGGCAGTTGAAGAGTTGAGAAAGATAATACCTCAGGGTTACACGATGCCGCAATTTGCCCTGAAGTGGATTCTCATGCACAAGGAAGTCTCAACCGTCATTGCCGGAGGCAAAACCAGTAATCAGGTTATTGAAAACGTCAAAGCCAGTGACTTGCCGCCCTTTACCCAGAAGACGATGGACAGGGTTGAAGAAGTCTATAAAAAGTTTATTAAACCGGAAGTCCATCACAGGTGGTGACTGAACCTCAATATTTAGGCGGTCAGGTTTTTTTTATTCTTTTCCATGCTCTTTTTTATTTGGTAATAAAATACTCTATAATTTAGATGTATATAAATTATCGGTAGTTTAATTAGCTCCTGAAATAATACTATGTTCTTAAAATTGTTTTTTATAACCCTACCGATATTCTTAGCGATTGATATGGTCTGGTTAGTTATAATCGCTAAGAATTTTTACGCGAAACAAATTGGGTATTTGATGGCCAAAAATCCAAATCTTCTTGCAGCTTCAATCTTTTACCTTATTTTCGTAGCCGGGTTGGTTGTTTTTGTAATCGCTCCGGCACTTGATAAAAAGCTATGGAGCCAAGCGCTTATGGCGGGAGCTTTTTTTGGTCTTGTAACCTATGCGACTTATGATCTCACCAATCTTGCAACCGTAAGGGATTGGCCGCTTGTTATTACAATTGTTGACTTAATCTGGGGGATGGTGCTTTCGGCGATCGTATCTGTGACAGCGTACTTTGTTGCTCTCAAGTTTGGACTATGAACAATTATTTGATTCTTGCGGCAACTCTATTTGGTTATATGACTTTGTGGTTTTTTGTCTCTCTTGTTAAAAGACGAAATGACGTAGCAGATATTGCGTGGGGACTAGGATTCGTGCTTATGGCATGGCTGTCATTTTATATTTCTGGCTTTTCTTTCAAAGGGCTTTTGGTCAACAGTCTGGTGACTATTTGGGGAATACGTCTTTCCATACATATATATAATCGCAACAAAAACAAGCCGGAAGATCAGAGATACTTGGAGTGGAGGAAGGCATGGAAAAATTTCTACCTTCGAAGCTATTTCCAAGTTTTTATACTTCAAGGAGTCCTCCTTTTTTTGATTTCTCTGCCTGTACTATTCACCAATAGTTCGGTTTCAAATAGTTTCGGACTATTAGAAATAGTTGGATTACTTGTCTGGAGTTTTGGCTTTTATTTTGAAGTTGTAGGTGACAAACAGCTTAAGGAATTTATTTCCGACCCGACAAATAAAGGTAGATTAATGGATAAAGGACTATGGAAGTATTCACGTCATCCTAATTATTTCGGAGAAGTAACGCAATGGTGGGGGATATTTATTATTGCGCTTTCCATACCTGGTTCATTATTTACAATCATCGGGCCGGTAACGATTACAGTATTGATCCTTTTTATCTCTGGTATTCCGCTTCTTGAAAAAAAATATACCGGCAGGTCTGATTATGAGGAATATAAAAAAAGGACTAGTATTTTTATTCCCTTGCCTCCAAGAAGACGCTAAAATATTTGGGGTTCCTGGGCTGTAGCAACTATTTGGATCGAAGAAGCACCTGTCATTTTCGGTTTTGTTCATTATACTTATTCGTAAGATGAGTAGTGAAGACGCAAGAAAATACGGTCGGTCGATATTATCTTCATTGGCTATCTTTACCGCCTTATCGTTTTATCTGTATCTTCGCCGCGGATATTTCGATTTAGGTATCGCCAATAAAGTGTTCGCCGCGACTTCGCTCATTGTTCTGGCTGTGGTACTTTTGATCGGCACCCTTGGTCGATTATATAATCTATTTGACTCGCTATTGGCTTACAGGAAGCATTTAGGAATAGTGTCTTTTTTCCTGGCTTTTGTTCATGGAATGCTGTCCTTATTTTTTCTTTCCAATCGTTTTCCACTTGAATACTACTTAGCTAATTTTCTTGTTTTTATTCTTGGGTTAACGGGATTGGTGATTCTTGGTTATCTGTTTTTGATTTCCTTAAAGAAGATAATCCAAAAAATGGATCCAAGGGTTTGGTGGTCTCACCAAGTTTGGGGTGCGCGAATCGCTGGTGTGTTGGTATTCCTGCATCTTGTCGTGTTGAAATATCCCGGTTGGGTAAGGTGGTTTAAGGATGGTGGTGGTGATGATTTGGTTAGGCCGTATCTACCGCCGGCCAGCGTTATCGCGGCTGTTTTCGGTTCGTTCGTCATCCTCGCAAGAGTCGCCGAGTTGATAAACCGAAAACATGCAAAAACTATTATCCCGATAATTTTTCTGACTTCAGTTTTGTTTGTAGGATTCTTGTTTTATATCGGTAGATAGTATCATCAGCGACTCGACCAATCTAATTCATTGAGAGGGTCGGACAGTGTCTTATCAGCATGTGGATAAGTTTCTTAATAATGCTTTTAAGGTTAAAGAGGTACTTTCGTCGAATGATTTTAAGGCAAAGCGGAAAATGATTATTGACCTTGGCTCGAACCTTCGGCTAAAAAACAGACAGCTTATCTTTACTTTCCGAAAACCGTATGATGTATTGCTTAAACCTTCTTTCCGTACTAATGTGTTGGGAGACTAGGATTTGAACCTAGATAGCAGCTTCCAAAGAGCTGCGTCCTACCATTAGACGATCTCCCATTTTCTGATAAATTCCTTCAATCCAACCTGTAATTCTCCTATTTAAGTCAGCGCTACTCCTTACCTGAACTCTGAGTAATCCGTGATAATCATCTCCTACGTTTTTTCTTAAAGATAATATCTTATGTTTCTTGAAGTATATTCTATCAAATTCTTGTTTGGAAAAGCCTGTAACCTGTGACCAAAATCTTTTTACATGTTCTAAATCATTTTTTTTGTTTTCGTGAATATAGATGTCTAATTTTATCCGATCATCGTTTATATCTAAGGATTCTCTTAACCAAGAAAGAAATAGTCTTATCATTCTTGGATCAGAATTACTAAAGCTGACTCCGCGTCCGGGATCATATTCTTTGGTTTTTGAGCCTTCCGCCCAGTAGAGCATAAGTCCCATTAGCCATAACCTCTCCTTATCAATATCTATTTTTCTTGCTTCCATCAATGCTTCGTTATTGATATAGGTTACTTTCTTGATTCTAGTGTTTTTCCATTTTTCCCACCCTCGTCTAATTGATGCCCATTTCTTGTCCGTCAACCTTTGCTTTTGACGTTTAGTCAATCCGACTGACCTTAACCACAGTGAAAGTGAGGATTTAGAAACTTTAACATGTTTTCTTATTTCTGAGTACGATAAACCGTTCATTCTTAACTTAACAGCTCTTTTCTTATCCTTGTCCTTTCGTCTCATATGAACAATAACTATTAGTTCTATGATATGTAAGTAATGTTCGAATATCAAGTCGATGGGGAAATTGTATTTTGCTATAATCTTCTCATGAACGATACCATCAAATGCCCCCATTGTCATAAATCATTCCCAATGGACCAGGCTATCTCCCATGAACTGAAAGAAAAGATGATTGCTGAACAAAGAAAAGAGTTAGAAGAACAAAAGAAAAAACTCAATGAGGAAGCTCGTGTTTGGCGGGAGAGCCAGATGGCGCGCCTTAAGGAAAAAGCCAAAGAAGAGATGGATCTTCAGCTTAAAGATAAGTCCAACGAACTTGAGGAATTGAGGAAGCAGAACAAGGCACTCCAGGAACAACTTTTAGAGATCAATAAGATGATGCGCCAGATAAAGAACGACAACGAAAACAAGCGGATCGAAATGGAGAAAAGGTTGCTTGAAGCTGAAGAAAAGATTAGGGGCGAAGAGAAAAAGAAAATGGACGAAGAGTACAAATTGAAGATTCTGGAAAAAGACAAGAAGTTGGATGACGCCATGAAAATGGTCGAGGAGTATAAGCGGAAACTCGAACAAGGGTCACAACAACTACAGGGGGAAGTTCTTGAGCTTGAACTCGAGAATACCATGAAAAGAAGTTTTCCGTATGATGAGATAAAAGAAGTGCCAAAGGGCGTTCGAGGCGCCGATATCCTGCAGATAGTCAAAAATTCTTATGGAAGGGAAGTTGGGACGATTGTCTGGGAATTAAAGCGGACCAAGGCTTGGAGCGAAGGTTGGGTTGCAAAACTCAAGGAAGACCAACGAACCCTTAAAGCCGACCTGGCGGTTATCGTTACTCAGGCATTGCCTGACGGAGTTGCTAATTTTGCGCCGAGATCCGATGGTAATGAGGTATGGGTCTCTGACTATCAGTCGATGATGGGATTGGCGATAGTACTGAGGGATAGTCTCTTGAAGGTTGCCGCTGTCAAACAGTCGGTTGTCGGCAAACAGGATAAGAAGGAAATACTGTGGAATTATCTCACCGGGATCGAGTTCAAGCAAAGGCTTGACGCCGTCAATGAGGCGGTCATCTTAAGGGAGGAGCTTCTCGCCAAAGAACAGAAATGGTTTACCAACAAATGGGCCGCCGAAAAGAAATCGTTGGAACTCTTGAAGAATAACCTTATCGGTATGCACGGGGACCTTCAGGGAATAATGGGCAAATCCATGCCCGAGATGGAGGAGCTCAAGAAGTTGGAAGAGACCATATGAAAAAAAAGATAAACATTGAGAAAGTTGAAGGGTTTTTTTACGCGGCGTCAAAAAAACTCATCTTTATCCCCTTAGTTATAGTTTTTCTTGCCCTTGTGTTTAAAGCAACTTCAGCTTCAAAGACTGCACCCATTGCCGATACTTTAAACTGGAATTCCCTGACTCCAACGGCAGCCGTTGAGTCGAAGAAACAGGATTTCAGCCTGAAAGGTCCGTATGTATGTGCATATACAGATAAAACCGGAGGGGTTGACCTTAAGGCATATGTCAAAAACAAGAATATAGCTTTGACGATAACCGAAAAAGGCAAAGTCGATAAGTATCTTCTCAAGGGAGACTGCGCTTACCTTAACGGTCAAAAGATTTGCGGCATAACTCCTTACGTTTCGCTTATGGAAGGCATGCTCAACAACAACGTCACCGGTCTTGAG
>CAZUBL010000041.1:0-8347 GCA_964618685.1 uncultured Gammaproteobacteria bacterium
CGGAAGATTGACGGAAGAACATTGTCTTGTATCATCTGATACAACTTCTTCATGACCAAATTATATGATATCTTGGCGTATTATGCACGTTGAAATGTATAGTGCGTTGGTTTGATTGTTTTATCTTCCCTTTAGTAGCATATCTTTGCTATTATTAGATAATGGATAAAATGGGTAGATTGGTTCTAAGAACAAGCGAATTTTGGCAATATCTCTCCCAAAACCAAAAAGACCTGATCCGTGAAGGCCAATACCTTATGGAAGACATCGTCAAGGACAACGCCTACCAATTTAAGGACTATTCTTTCTTAGTGTTCCCGTTTGCCAAGGCCTATGAGGGATTCTTGAAGCAGCTTTTCAAGGATGTCAAATTCATATCCCACTTGGATTACATATCTGATCATCTGAGATTGGGTAAGTTGATGTCCCCGAATTTGATAGGCAAATTGGGCGACAGGTCGCTATACTATAAAATTGAAACTAAGGCGGGGAACGAGCTGGCGGAAAAAGTTTGGGATGTGTGGAAAAGGGGACGCAATCAAATTTTTCACTATTTTCCCCACAACCTGAAGGCGATAAGTTTTGACGAGGCGACCGCAATAATTGACGAAATCATTAAGACGATGGAAGAGACTTATGATAAATTAAAACCAAAAAAATCATGAAAGGACTAACAAGCCAACAAGCAGAGGATTCTCTAAAGCAATACGGGTACAATATGATTTCAGAGCCTTCCAAAAAGAGCTTCCTAGCAAAATTTTTTGAACAGTTTAATAACTTCTTGACGATGCTGCTTTTGGGAGCGTCGGTTTTTTCGTTTTTTTTGGGTGAGGGGGTTGACGGTGCTCTTATCATTGCCATCATAATTTTGAATGCGTTTTTCGGACTCTATCAGGAGGCAAAAGCCGAGGAATCCCTGAAGGCCCTAAAGGAAATGACCGTTACTAAAGTAAGGGTCATAAGGGACGGACACCAGATAGAAATAGACAGCAAGTTTGTGGTTCCCGGGGATATTGTATATATAGAGGAAGGTATTAAACTGCCGGCCGACGGACAGGTAGTTGAGTCGGTCAACCTTGAAGTCAACGAGTCGGCCCTGACCGGGGAATCGTTAGCCATCAACAAAAAGGAGAATGACGAAGTATTCTCGGGAACGATTGTTTCCAAAGGCCGTGGAATGCTTAAGGTCGTCCATACCGGCGACAAAACCAAATTCGGTCAGATCGCCAAGAATCTTTCAACAATTGTTGAGGGTCAGACGCCCTTGCAGAAGAAACTTTCCGACCTGACCAGAATGATCGGAATCGGCGGAATAGTATTATCGATTCTTGTTTTTGTGATTTCGATGATTGAGGGAACGGGTTATTTCCCGGCTTTCCTTTTGGCGATTTCCCTGGCGGTAGCAATTGTTCCTGAGGGATTGCCGGCCGTTATGACGATTACTTTAGCTATTGGAATGAAACGAATGGCCGGAAAAAAAGCCATCTTGAGAAAGCTATCGGCGATTGAAGCCTTGGGAAGCATCACTTTGATCGCAACCGATAAAACAGGCACCTTGACCACCAACAAAATGCAGGTCAAGGAAATCTATGTCGACGAAAATAAATACAACGACAGCGAACTACCCGAATCCAGCAATCATCCTTTCAACCTGATGGTCTTGAATAGCGTTCTTTGTTCGACGGCTTCTCTAGTATATGTTCATGACCACGGAAGTTGGGATGTTTTGGGCGACCCGACCGAAGGGGCCCTCCTTTATTTGGCACAAAAAAAAGGTCTGGAGTTGGAAAAAGTCAGGAAAGAATGGAAACTGGTTGACGAGGTGCCTTTCGACAGTGTTACCAAAATGATGACGGTTAAGGTCAAAAAGCCCGGGAAAGCAGGAGGAGAATACTCATTCTCAAAAGGGGCTCCGGAGTCAATTCTATCCCGCTCCAAAAAAATCCTTATAGGCAACAAAGAAAAACCGCTAACTCCAAACGAGAGAAAAAAACTCGAATCGGTAGTTGCCAAATGGGCCGGCCAAGGCTTGCGGGTTTTGGCGTTTTCGTACAATAACGGGGTTTTCCTTGGTATGGTGGCGATACATGACGCCCCTCGCCCCGAGGTTAAAGAAGCCATTGCCAAAGCCAAAAAAGCCGGTATAAAAATCATTATGGTGACTGGAGACAGTGAGAAAACCGCCGAAGCCATTGGAGTGACTACCGGTTTGATAACAGAGGGCGATGAGATTTTGACGGGTACCCAAGTTGAGGAGTACAGTGACGAGGAACTATTGAAGATTCTTCCCAAGGTCAAGATCTTTGCCCGAACGAACCCTTTCCAAAAACACAGGATCGTCAAACTTTATCAGTCTTTGGGAGAGGTTGTTGGAGTGACGGGCGACGGAGTCAACGACGCTATAGCTTTAAAGCAGGCAGACGTTGGTGTTGCGATGGGATTGGTTGGAACCGATGTTGCCCGGGAGACGGCCGACATGGTCATAACCGACGATAATTTCGCAACAATTATTGTCGCTATTGAAGAGGGGAGAGGGATAATAAACAATATTAAGAACGCCATAAAATATCTCCTGTCTACCAACGTTTCCGAGGCAATTGCCTTGATTATCGGGTTGATTATGGGGTTACCGACCCTCTTTTATCCGATCCAGCTTTTGTATATTAACCTCGTAACCGACGGCTTACCTGCCCTCATGTTGTCTTTTTCGCCCCGCGATCCCAATCTCATGTCAATTACCCCCGAGAAAGAAATGGTCTTGCTGAAAAAGAAAGACCAGTTGTATATTTTCTGGGTTGGTATGGTCGGGGCGACTCTGGTTGTCGTCTCGTATTTCATGTACTCGGTCTGGCTCAGGCAGGATTTGGGCAAGACGGCCGCATTCTCCGTTTTGACTATGATCCAGTCGTTTGTCTTCATCGATCTGTGGCTTAGCCATAGGCACATTCACCAGAACCTGAACAGTTTATTTAAACCGGTCTTCATGATCGCATTTATCGTGCCGCTGGCGCTTCAATTTGCACTATTGAGTCATCCGGTTTCGGCATCGCTTTTCAAAGTTAGTTCGATATCCCCGATGGTCTTCGCACAATTTCTTTTGATCTCTTTCATGGTCCTGTTGGGTGTGAGATTGGTTAAGAGGATGGTGAGGATATGAGGATTTTCGTCAACCTTCCCTGACAGCATTCAGGATGGCTGTCGAATCTATTTCCTCAAAGCGTAGGAGTTCTTCGGGTTTCCCGGACATAGGGGTCTTACGGACACATAGGTGAACGAATTTGATACCCGTCATAGCGATAGCTTCGCCGATTCCCCCTGCGGGATAATGGTCCTCAACGACAATCACTTTGCCGGATTTTTTTGCTAGTCTCATTAGACTATCTCCGTCAAGCGGTTTTATGGAATATAGGTCAACGACCGTAGTTTTTATGTTACTTTTTTCAAGTACAGCTTGGGCTTTTAAAGCCTCATGTAGAGTAATTCCTGCGGAAATGATCAACGCCTTGGATTTTCCAGTGATTTTTTTCGAGTCATGGATTTTGAATCCGCCAATTGGAAATTCTTCCTCTTCGTCATAAATGACGGGAGTCTTGCCCCTTGTCGTTCGAAGATAATGAATACCGTCATTTTCACTCATCAGTCGGGTAAGCTTCTTAGTCGATACCGCGTCAGACGGGCAAAGCACCGTACTTGTCAGAATACTTCTCATCATCGAGATATCTTCAAGACCCATTTGGGAAGGACCATCTTCTCCTATTGACACCCCGGCGTGTGAACCGACTATCTTGAGGTTGGCTTTTGAGTACTGGGCTATCCTTATCTGGTCAAATGTCTGGGTCAGGAAAGCCGCGAACGTAGATACAAATGGAGTGAAGCCTAACTTAGAAAACCCGACGGCAACCCCCATCATGTTTTCTTCAGCAATAAACATTTCAAAAAAACGTTCTGGAAACTGTTTTTGGAACCTGTCCTGGTAGGTCGAATTGGCGACCTCGGCGTCAAGGGCGATGATATTAGGGTTTTTGTGTCCTAGTTCAACCAGGGCATTGCCATATGCCTCTCGAGTTGAGATCTCGGTTAAGGTATTGTTTGAGAGCGAATAGACGACCAACCTGGACAACAATTCGTCATATTTTTTATGTGGCTTACTTTCTTTTTTTGTCTGTTGGGGTTTTGGCACCGACACCTGACCTTTAATCCTTAAGTCCACTTTACCAAGTTCGTGAAGCGCCTTTTTGAGTTGGGTTTTGTTGAGGGCTTTTCCGTGCCAATTCTCTTTGTTTTCGAGAAATCCGACACCCTTACCCTTGACGGAGCGGGCGATAATCATAGTTGGTCGCTGATCATTTACCGTCCGTTTATTTTCCGCTTCAGAGAAGCTGTCATGTACCTCTTTGAGGTTGTGGGCGTTATTAATAATCAGCGTTTTCCAACCGAAGGCATCGAGTTTCTTTTGGTAGTCGTAGATATCCCAACCGGCCTTGGTTTTGCTATTTTGGCCAAGCCTATTGACATCGATTATGCCGACAAGGTTACTGACCTTGTAAAAAGAAGCTATTTCTATCGCTTCCCAGACCTGTCCCTCGGCCATCTCAGAGTCACCAAGCAACACCCAGACCTTAGGAATTCTGTCGGTTGCAAGTTCGCCCCGGGTAATTCTCAAGGAGATCGCCATTGCCATTCCTAACCCGTTTGAAAGTCCCTGTCCCAGGCTGCCTGTGGCAACGTCCACATGGGGAAAACGGGGATTGGGGTGGCCTTCAAGAACGCTTTTAAAGCGCCTTAAAGTCATAAGCTTCTCGTGGTTGATTACGCCTGCCGCATGATACAATGAGTAAAGAAGGGGTGATGCGTGACCCTTGGAAAGAATGAACCTATCGTTTGCCAAGGAGTCAGGATTTCTGAAATCGTAATGGTAAAATCCGCCGAAAAACAGGGTAACCATCATTTCAACAGCCGAGAGGCTTGAAGTGGGATGACCCGATCCGGCAGCCGTAGTTGAAGACAGGATATCATGGCGAACAAGGCGGCAAAGTTTTTGGAGTTTTTTTCCATCCATAATTAAAGATTAACAAAAAAGCATAGAATTAGTTTATGGTAAATACATCATCTGAGCCTGTAAGCATAGTATACGAAGGTAATAATTTCCCTCATATAAAAAATAATCTTAAGGATTTAGTCAGCCATGACCACGGGTTGAATAGGGAGGTTTTCTTCAGGCCTCCCAGTTCAAAGGATACTTTAAGGGAGAGTCCGGCCATAGCGCTAAACCGGTCAGCTTTGATTGCCGATACGTTAGACAAACTTGTCGTGAATCCCGATTCCAAAATCGCTTTTCTTATGTTGGATCTGTCGGATATGCACTTTGCCGACAAGGCCGGAGCCGGGGATTTTGTGTTGAATAGGTTTTCAAGGGCACTCCTTGAAGAGTTGATTAAATTCAAATTGGAAAAAAACCAAGCGCTCTCTGAAGCAGACGTCAACCTTTGCCGCTACGGTGGGGATGAGTTCTGCGTATCAATTACGGGTCAATATGGCGAACAGGTCATCGACGACCTGAAGACAGTGATAGCCGGAAGATACAAGAAAGACGACTTGAAGGGATATTTTAAAAAAGGGCTTTCCCCAGACGACCCGGTCGTGGAACGCCCCATCAAACTCAAAGAGAGAGAAGACGGAGAGGTGGTTGATGTTATTAGGAGACCCGATTCACCTGAGGGGAGGAAAATTTTTGACCAATTTATGAGGCGTGGCCAAATATTATCGAACGACCAGGTGAATATGGCGGAAAAATTGCCCCAGCTGAGAGACTTCATCAACCAGGAGGTTCCCTTATCATATCCAAAAGACGTTTTGACCGTTAAGTCAAAGCTTAACCATATCGCCAGCAGATTCCCTAACCTCAGAGCCGATATCGAAGCTTTGGGAGGAAGCCACCTTAACGACTCCCAAAGACAGGAGGTCCTGAAATACCTGGAAGATAGGGTATTTGACAAGCTTTTCGGAAGTATTGTCTACACGTCTCCTGAATTTGCCCACAGGCTTCCCGATTACCGCGATCTTTATTGCTTTGATCTCAAATTGGTGAGAGAAATGAACGAGATCGCCAGTTATCCGGAAGCCGATATGGCGATAGTTAATCTATACAATCTTATAAAAAGCAGTCTGGGTGAAGATTTGATGAATAAAGTCGATATAGGTAGAAGAGGTGGGACTTTCTATGTTGGGGTTAAGAAAGGTTGGCATAGTTTAAATCATGGTAGGATGATTAAGTCGGCTTTAGCAGGAATATCCGTACTTCCGATGGAGTTGAGAGGTAGGCCTGTAAACTTCGATCTTGGCGTAAGCTTCATAAGTCGGGAAAAAGGTACGAAAAATTTCGGTTTGTCACAATTGGATAACTTAAGCGCAATGGCTGAAGAGGACTTTATGAAAAAAATCGCCCGTTACTTAGCTGAACCGAGAATGGATGGCAGAACAAACCTCCAATTCATTTTCAGCCACAGGGATTTCAATAATCCGGAAGAATTTAATTATATGGGCTCTCTGGTCCAGGAGTTTTTCCTTTCAAAGCGATCATTGTTGAGGACGAATAAAATGCAAAAGTTGCTATATTCGGAGAATGGGTTTAGTGGTGAGGAATATAATCAATTGAGATTGGTGATGGGCGATATACATGCTTATGCGCTTAAAATGCAACGGGCGGGAAAACCGGTGGACCAAGGGGCATTACTCGACCAACTTGATCGAGTTGTCAATTCGAAAAAATAGAGACAATCTTAGCACACTCATCGCTTACGATATCGGTACCAAGATTAAGCTGTTCACCTTCGATAAGTCCTTGAGCTTCATTCAATCTTAGAAGCGATTTGCTTAATTCCGTTTTTACCTTTTGGGGTAAGCCTGTTGTCATGAGTTCCTGGACACCCGTTATGACACGGGATCTTGAATTGGTGGTATATCGATTCTTGTTCCATACATCATTAAATATCCAATTCCAATCGTTCTTGTCCTGTCTTTGGGGATCGGAATCAGATATCATACCTAGTATTTCTCCAACCCCCTTTTGCCACAATCGGCGTTGATCATGATCTTTAAAACTATCTTTTCTTCTTGGTAAGACAAGATAGGTCCTCATAATGTCAAGAACCTTTCTTATATGACCTTCGTCGCTTTTAATGGAGTCAAGAGGCAGGGCAAAGAATTTCTTTGAAATTTCTTTTTCCTGATAGGTGGGCTCTATTGAACTAATTTTTTGGGTTTGGACTTCTTCAGTATTTGGCGGATTGCCCGATTTGGCAGTTACAGCAGGAGGGTTTTCAAGAATAAAGTATGAGAGATCGGTTGCGTTAGTGTTTTCTCTTATGAATTTGAGTATTTCAGCCTCTTTGGGTAGAAGTTCTATTGTCCTACCGCTTTCCGACGGAATCGATACTGGGTATCTTGAGGTAACCGAGGACATAAGGCTATTAAACATCTCGGAAACGAGTTTATCCATCTCCAGTTGTTCGGGTGTAAATAAGGTTGCGACTCTAGCGCATTCTCCGGCGATAATATTGATTCCCCGCATATCTCCCTGTAGGAATAATTCTCGTCCGTTTCTCATCTTTGCGGCGATTTCCTGAAACTTAACTCGAAGTCTTTCTGGCAGATTTACATTAGGCATATCCAGGATCACTTCGGCGTAATTTATTATTGGTGTCTGTTTGTTTTTCGCATATCGGCTGAAATCCCAGAAACGGGAAAAAGCCTCATTCCACTCGCGTCCCATAACATTGAATACCTCCTGTATACCTCTTTCCCAATCCCGTCTTTGGTTGTGGTCCGCAAAGTCATCGTTTATAACCGGAAGTTCCAGATAATTTTTGCAGACATTGACATAATTCTCCAGTAAAGTAGTAGTGGGTTCTCCATAGATATTCTTGTCTATTGAAATGTTTCTGCGGGCGATTTCCTTGTCGAATGGGGAGGGTTGGATTCTTGTTACAGGTTTTCTTGGTCTTATAGCGTCAAGTTTCATCGATTCGTCTCCAACATCTACAAAGACGATTGGAGGGTATTCAAGTACGCTGGCAACGACCTCTTCAGGGGTGAAGTTTCTCTTTATGTAGTCTATCTTATCTTTCTGGACATCCGTAATTTTTTTGTGGTCGATAATATGGTCTGCCTTTAGACTTGCGTAACTCCTGTGGACTTTTTCACTAGTAATCGATCCGACGAGGCCATACATATGGGTGGAAATCTGTTTAATTCTTTCACGGGGAGAGATTTCAGCAGGCGAGATATCTACCATTATTTTAGAATACATTACGGACGTTCAATCATCAAGGGTTGATGTATCGCCGAC
>CAZUBL010000042.1:0-8303 GCA_964618685.1 uncultured Gammaproteobacteria bacterium
AAAAATGTGAGTAAGTAATGGCGTCTTTAGGTGAGCTGTGAAAATCTTCAAAAGATCCGAATATCATATTTGCGGAGGAGGTGGGATTTGAACCCACGCGAGTCTTGCGACTCAGGAGTTTAGCAAACTCCCCGAATTGGCCACTATCGGACTCCTCCATCTAGAGCCTTACAACGCTCTAATCTGTGGACGAGGAGGGAGTTGAACCCTCACCTCTTTTGGAGATACGGTTCTGAACCGTACGCGTATGCCAGTTCCGCCACTCGTCCTAATCCACAAATTATATCATCTTTTCTATATACTGAATATTAACCTTGATATGGACAAACCCAGTTCGCCTTTGAACAATAAGTCGCTTCTCATCATTTTCGCTTATGCCCCGGCCGGGCTCGGACACTTAAGGGTCACCGACGCATTGTACCATGGACTCCTTAAGGATGTCGACTCTCCCCTCCTTCTTGGAAGCCAAGACACGACGATCACCTATCTTCATCGATTGATGAGCCTAAACCCGATCATACGCCCCATAAGCGAATGGATCGAGAAAGGAATGGCCGAGGATGCGACTACCGCCCTTTACAGATATCTTCTAAGATCCAAGACCGAAGTATTATATAACCAGCTTTTGACGATCATAAGCGAAAGGTATACGCCCCCGTCAAAGATCCTGGCTGTTGCTACCCATTTCGGACTCGCCCACCAAATGTCGGCGATAAAAAAGCAACTCGAGAAAGAAAAGAATATCGAGATGAAGTTGGTTGTTCAGGTGACGGACGACTCTCCCCACCACATATGGTATGTTCATGGTGCCGACCTTATCGTTGTCCCGTCAGAAAAAACCAAGGAAAACCTTGTCAAATATGGCCGCCAGATGAATTCAGAAGTACCAATTGTCGTCAACGCCTACCCGATAAGCCCCAACCTCAACAAGAACCTCTCCCAGGAGAAAATAACCGAGAAGTATGACCAGGTCGACCCAAAAAAATCGACACCCCTTCACGTCATTATTCCGGTGTCGGGTGCGGCGGTTGGGACCGAGTATTTTGTCAGATTGATGACCCACCTACACCAGCAGTCAGACCGCTTCGTGTTCCACGTTGTCACAAAAGACGCTCCCTTCACGAGAAGCTTCATAATGAAGATCACCGACCTGCCGTATGTTCATCTGTATACGGGTGCCGCCGACCGGAAGGTCATCGAGAACTACGAGTTCGTGTACAAACAAAATGTCATCGCCTTGGAAATAACCAAGCCAAGCGAGCAGTCTTTCAAGGCTCTTATGGACTGCAAGAAGGAGAGCGCCTCAATTCTTTTGTTTACCGAACCTGTCGGGCGTCAGGAGTGGGATAACCTGGACTTTCTCAGACGCCACCACCTTATTCCAACAAGGGTCGAACAGTCGGTCCTTTGGCGCCATAATGCCCGCGAAAAGGCCGTCAAAAAAGCCTTCAAATGGAGAGGGATATGTTTGCCCGACGACCCGATTGCCGCCGCTGAATTTATCCACTGGTCCCTGAAATCGGGAATATTCGCGTCGATGATCAGATGCGAAATCAAACCACATAATGAGGATGAATACAAGCACGAACTCAATCCCGAAGGAGTTAAGTCCTTCTGGGAAATAGTTTCGGGTCTTTTTGCCTGATAATGTGCATCTTGATTTAATCTGTCATTTATGAGTTAATCAATATATGTATATAGACTTCAAGCGAGTTCTTTCGGTTACGGCGATTTTGGTTGTCGGAATACTACTTGGAATTAGTGGGGTTTTGACGTACCAACGACTTAAAGCTCCCAAGCAGCTTATTACCGTCACCGGATCAGCCGAGGTCGATGCTCAGACTGACCAGGTTAATATTAGCGTTCAAGTCAAAAATACCGGAACAACCCAGGAGACTGCCCAAACGGCCAACAAAAAAGACGTCGATTCCCTTAAGAAGACCTTGGCCGATTTGGGAATACCTGAAAGCAGAATTACCCAGTCAACCTATTCGCACGCAAACTATCGGGAAATGGACGCGATGATGGCGCCTCCGGATTTTCGCCCATACCCGACAACAGCGACCGTTCCGACGGTTGTCACCAACCTGTCGATCATTCTCAATTCGATTGAAAATATCGACGCTGTCATTGCGG
The DNA here is from genome assembly GCA_964618685.1 of uncultured Gammaproteobacteria bacterium. Taxonomy (GTDB): domain Bacteria; phylum Patescibacteriota; class Microgenomatia; order UBA1406; family GWC2-37-13; genus GWC2-37-13. The sequence goes on from CAZUBL010000042.1 coordinate 2,137, forward strand.
CAATCTCAAAAAGCCCCAATACCCAGATCACGAGCACTTATTATTCTTTAAATAATCAAAAAGAATGGGAAGCCAAAGCTAAAGAAGAAGCACTCAAAGACGCAAGACGCCAGATCGAACAGATCGCAAAAACCAACAAACTGAAAGTCGGCAAACTCACCTATCTTCGCGATCTTAACGAAGGTAATGGTATATATCCCATGCCCGCATACGATGGAGGCGTCATGGAATCCAAAGATACGTCTTCGTCAGATGAGCCTACCGAAACCGGAGTCGCTGAGGAAAACATGTTCTATGGAGAGCAAACAGTCAAGATAACCGCATCTTATCAGGCAAGATACGAATTGTATTAATATGAAACTTGTCCTATCTTTAATTCTCCCCCAACTGGCGGGGTTTGTCGGATCTTTTTTTACGATTTCTTCGATTCCGACCTGGTACGCCGGACTGAATAAGCCCGACTTCTCGCCTCCCAACTGGGTGTTCGCACCGGCATGGCTGACTCTCTACCTCCTGATGGGAATTGCTCTTTATCTAAATTGGATTAAAAAAGGTAAGATCGCAAAACATAACGTCCGCCTTTTTTTCGTACATTTATTCTTTAACGCTATCTGGTCACCGATATTCTTTGGCGCCAGAAATCTTGGACTAGCTCTTATTGTAATAATCCTTATCTGGGTGCTTATTGTCGTGATGATCAGAAGATTTTGGAGTGTCAACAGGGTATCATCACTGCTTCTTATCCCCTATCTGCTCTGGGTTAGTTTTGCCACTTTACTTAACTTCGCTCTTTGGAGGATTAATTGAATTACCCGTTATTGCCATCTGCTTTTCCAGCGTAAATGACGAATTTGTGGGAGTTGCCCTCAAAATCGACCGCTCTTGCAATTGACCGCTCAACTTCTTTAATCATTCCCAAGACAACCGGCCAGCTATTATCCTTCCATTTTTTTCCGACGTAATGCGAGACAATAACTCTTGAGCCGTGCTCGTCTTTAACAAACATGCTGACCGCCTGAATATTTATGTGGCCAAATAGTCTTTTATTATCCCCTATTTCAATTGAAGGGTCCTCAACCCTAAAGTAAGATTCCTCGCTGGCAAATTTTAAGGGTATTATTGTTTTCCTGACTTCACGACCGTACGAAATCAAAGCGTCGAGACTATCGATCCGCCTTGCCCCCTCGGGTTTAAGATGGAAGAATCTGCCCAATTTTTCCCACATTTTTCTATTACGTTCTACTTCGGTTTTCTCATCAACGCTCTCGCGTTCGCGAAGTCTATAGACGGCTTTTTTTATCGGCATCCTTTCTCCATATGGTATATTTGCCTTATATTCACCCGACCTAATCATGCTCGGGAGAATACAGGTGGCATTGATCAAATTCTCATCGTCTCCCACATATCTAATCTTCTTTGATCCTTCAACGACGTCTTGGTCGGTGATGAGGTTGTTTTGACGGGCGTCGGCAAGTGCCGGATGTTTTCTGTAGATATCATCGATTGTGACCTCCGGCCTACCTCTGTCAATTATTCCGCCATACTCGGCAACAGCGATTATCTGCTTGCCCAAAACACGTCTTCCCAATCTCTTTATTTGCTTTATCATTTCCGTCATGTATTCCGGAGCCGATGATTGTTGAATTTTTTCGACAAACTTGCCTTCTCCAATTCGCCATACGTCGCGAAGATCAATTCCTTGGATTCTTCCTCGTGGGGTTATTTGTTCTGCCATGGCTAGTATTATACTAAATAAACCTATAGTATTCAAATCTTCTAAGAATTTAATACTTTCAATAAAAAATCGATAAGTGTTATAATATTAAGAATATGGATGACTCAGTAAAAGTAATCTTAAAAAAACTAGATGATATCGACTCCCGCTTGAAGAGCCTTGAAGTTCCGGGATCGGTTGCAAACGCGGAGCCCACTAAAAAAATAGAGCGCGATCCCCTTTTCCACAAAGCAATTGAGGAAATGGATAAGATTGATGAAATATCCTCAAAACAGCTCTCAGAGGCCCTTAAAATCGACTTGAAGCGCGCCGAGGCTATCATGGACCAACTCGAGGCTGCCGGCCTTGGAACCTGCTACATGAAAGATGCCTAAATCATTTCTTCGAATTAGGAGTACCGCCAATAGGCGCAAATGGAGTTTCTTGTGAAGAGGGGCTTGTCTGTTGTTCCGGGAGTTTTCCCGCCACTCCTGCCTCAATAAAAACAGGCCTCATTGGATCACATGACCCCGTATCTGCCACCCCATCTACCTCATAAAGGTCGGTCCTTATGGAACCTTGCGAACCCATAGATGATTCCCAATAGGTTTGCCTGCCAATTCTACCCGGTTGAGATCCTGGAAGCCTGCATGAATCCAACCCGCTCCTATCAGGCTTTACCTGGAGGGCCGGGACTCCCTCATTTGGAAGTGTGACCCGCTTTCCTTCAAGCGTCGCATTAACTGGAGCACAAGACGCCAGAAAAATCAAAGCGGCCATCATAAGACGAAGGCCTCCGCCAACTTTATGTTTCATACTATAAGACAGTATTGTACCATACTAATGCCTAAAAATCTATTTTTTCTGTCTTGAAAATAGTGGCTGATTTAACCGCAAGGACATCTGATCAACCAAAAGCTTATAGGCCCTAATGTCACAGTCGCCGGGATCTTCCAAGTGACGGGAAACTTCAACAAACGTAGTTCCTTCATGGACATATTCACCCTTTAAGGTGACTGTTTGTTTCTTTAATTCGCAACTTTCAGAGGTCCCGTCCCTGTATATCTGGGTTACGTCACCCGAATAGATAATTCTCCCCTCTTTAATTATGCTTCCCTCAACCGGACGCGAACAAGCGGCCAATAGCATGGCAACGGTGAAAAGATGAAGAATCATCGCCTTTTTATTTAATCTTCCCATTTATTTTCTTTTCGAAGTCGTCAGGATGAAACCAAAGCTGTGTATCCGTGATTAGTTCGGTTGTCCTGTGACTATTAATTAATTTTGTTTCTACGTATTTTAACACAGCTTCGATCAGACCTCCTATAATTGTTGATTTGATTGATTCTCTTGTTGGGGCGAGCAAAACAGCGGTTTTTGAATTTGGAAACAGTTTAAACACCCAGCGATTTGCCCATATGAACCGTTCATATGTATTATCTTTGTTAATAAGAGGTCTCATTTGAAGGACTTCGTGCCCAACGAAATTAGTCCTTTTATGCTTTGGGACAACCAGATTTACCTCGTCAAAAAACAAGTTCAAACACACCTTGTCTTCTACATCGCGTTCGCCAAATTTTCTTCTAAGCCCGAACAATTGAGTCAATATTAAACATAAAAACCTCGCCGTAAATAAGCGGTTTTTTGATGATATTATGAAGAGGTCTATATCATCGCTCGTTTTTGCATTAAGCATCGAGATCGACCCCGAAAGACCGACAAGTTTCACTTGGGGTAATAGAGATACGAGCCTTAAATACGCTCTAAACCTCCAACCGTCAAGCTTACTTTTTGAGATCCGCCTGCGTTCGTTTAAGCGCCTTATATACTCCCTGGTAGTATACTCCCCTACAGTATATCTTTGGCCTTCCAACTCGATCAAGTCGGCCGTATATATGGTTTTTATCTTTTTACGACGCTCCAATTTTAAAACCGCCTTTTTAAGGGCCTTTCTTGAGGTTTTTTTGGGAAAGTAGCCATATATCTCATCAAAATTCGGCGGGTATTTGAAGATGGAAAAGTATTCTATAACCTGGATTACGCTCTTTTCCATTTTTGCTTGATCACCAACTCGATAAACTTAAATAAGCGTGTCTGTCTCCGCCACCTCCACGGTTGATTCACAAGTCGGAATAACCACTCAAGTCCAATTGTTCTTAATGGCCCGGGTGCTCTTTTGACCTGACCTCCAAGATAGTCAAACGCGCCTCCAACCCCGATCCCTACCATTCCATGAAATTGCTTCCTGTGACGCTCCAACCATATTTCTTGGTCTGGCGATCCAAACGAGACTATTACGATTTGGGGCCTGAAACCAGCCACTATTGAAAAAATATGGCTTTCCTCAGCCTTTTTAGGATTTTTAATGTCTTCTATACCCATGAGTCCAATAAATTTAGCCTCGGGGTATTTACCATTGTAGCAGTCGGATAAATCCTTTGCTAAATTTTGCTTTCCGCCAATTAGCATGACTCTCAAGCGCATAACAGAAGCCACCTTGATGACCTCTTCCATGAGGTCAACCCCTGTTAGCCTTGGCCCTGCCTCAAGATTAAGCATCTGGGCCGCTATAACAACCCCAACACCATCTATTATCCGCATTTGGGCTGTTCTGACAATCTTTTTAAAATCTGAATTTTCTGAAGCAATAACCAAAATTTCAGGGTTAAGGGATACGATATGATAAAAACCCTTCGGAGAAGCTATGAACTTTTTAATTTTCTCTAGGATAGTATTTTTATCGTCTCTATTTAGGGATACTCCAAGTAGTGAATTATTGTCCATTTTTATCATATTTTTATAGGTAATATATACTATATTATATTTTTTATTATCAGGTAGTTTTGTTCAAAAAATTTATTAGTAATTTATGCTTATATAACAGCGCATATTTATTTTTATACTTTTTTGAGCATGCGTTACTTTCAATAATACTATATTATAATTTTCTTTCAAGACTATACCGCCATATTAATATTACCTACATCATCTTATCTTATGCTAAGATTACTATCGGATAGCTTCCTTAAAACTGTCCAAATTCTCTATTGCCATACCGACTCCTCTTATGACGCAGAACAAAGGCTCATCAACGACAAACGAAGAGACTCCGGTGTAATAAGTCACGTAACGGTCAAGGTTTGTCAGAAGTGAAGTGCCCCCAGACAGCACTATACCTTTGTCGACTATGTCTGATGCCAATTCTGGCGGAGTTTGGGACAAGACTTCCTTAATCCCTTCAAGAATCTGTTTTAAGGGTTTTGACAAAGCCACCGAAACCGACTTCTCGTCGACTTCAAATATTTTGGGAAGCCCCGACTGAAAGTCCCGACCCTTAACCTCCATTTTCCTGACTTCTTTTCCCTCCTCAACTAACGCATTACCTATCTTCATCTTCACGTCTTCTGCGGTCCTCTCGCCGATTATGAGGTTGTGCTTCCTCTTGAATTCATTAGTGATCGCCTCATCAAGCTTTGTACCGGCCACCCTGACCGTTTTATAGACGACAAGCTGCCCCAAGGAAATAACCGCAACCTCTGTCGTCCCTCCACCAATATTAACGATCATATGGCCTGATGCCTGGGAAATCGGTATCTTAGCGCCGATTGCGGCTGCCAGTGGCTCCTCGATTAAGTAAACGTCGCCGGCTCCGGCCTGTCTGCAGGCCGCAACGACGGCTCTTTTCTCAACCTGCGAAGATCCACCCGGAATCGAGATCATGATTTCCGGCCAGAATGCCCTACCTTTGAGAGCTTTTTTTAAAAAGTAAGTGATCATTTCGGCGGTTGTCTTGTAGTCGGCAATCACTCCCTCCTTCATCGGGCGTGACGCCACAATGGAGCCTGGAGTTCGCCCTAGCATCTCATTAGCATCGTCACCGACTGCCAATACCTGATGGCTTTCCAAGGAATACGCCACAACAGTTGGTTCGTTAAGAACAATTCCCTGTCCGGCAACGTAGACTAAAGTATTGGCTGTGCCCAAGTCGATACCTATTTTCTTGCGGAAGAACATATCCACTTATTGTATAATATCTTGATCATAATATGAAGTTACTATATCGTTTGGTATTAATCTCGATTTTTCTGGTAATTTTCGCCGGAATCATTGCCTATGCGAGAGGATACCGTTTCGATTTCGATCAGAGATCCCTCACACCCACAGGAATCCTTTCGGCAAGTTCTTTTCCTAAAGCCGCAAAGATATATGTCGATGATGTCCTGCGAGGCGTCACCGATACCAATCTGACTCTTCCTCCGGGCAACTATAAGGTGGATATTAAAAAAGAGGGATATACCAGCTACAGCAAAAGTGTATCTCTCAAGGGAGAGTTGGTAGTCACAATAGATGCATTACTCTTCCCCATCAACTCCACCCTCTCCCCACTAACCAATCTGGGGCTGGTCAAAGCCATACCGGTTGGAGATTCGGAAAAGGTCTTTATTTTCGTCGA
>CAZUBL010000043.1:0-8173 GCA_964618685.1 uncultured Gammaproteobacteria bacterium
ACCACTTCCAAATGTAGTCCTCAATCTGACTCAAAGAATTTTCAAGGATGTCCACCAAATTATTTAATCGCTTCGACAGCGAGACTTTCCTTATCAAACGGTTTTGAATTTTTGTGCTCCGGTATTCCTCTGAATTTCCGCTCAATACAATATTCGTCGTTTACACCCTTGCCGGGTTTGTAAATATTAGCCTTCCTGAATCCCAGAGCTAACGTAACTTTTCTCAAAAGTTCGGCACTCCATATAAATTTATGTTCGCTTTCCCGGAATAAGCCATTTAAGAAAAATGTCTTAGGATCTTCAGATATACCCCTTAAACCGATTGACCTTAACAATTCGTCAATGTTTTTGTAATGCAGTCTGACCAAGGTATTTTTGACATATTTCTTATCATCCCCTTTTCCCGTAAATTTTGATGCGATTATAGGTTCAATAGAAGGAGAAATGATTCTCAATATTCCGTTTTTCCTCAAGATCCTTTTGGCTTCCTTAAGAAAAAATACCGCCTTGTCAAAATCAATGTGTTCAAATACATGCTCCAGAAAAACAACTCTGACAGAATTTGAAGGAAAAGAAAGCTTACGGGTTATATCTTGTTGCATTTCATTGAGTACCAGCCATCCTGGTCTATTTTCCCAGTGCCCTCCAAAGACAACCATTCTTTCAGACGCTGGAATTTTAGCGAGATAATTTCTGATTAGAAAAGGGGCAGACAGTTTGTCGATGATTTTTAAACCAGCAGTTTTAATGAATCTTATTGCAGTCATTACAGCATTATAGGGCGCTGATGATTATTAATCAATCTATTTTGTATTAAAGGTATAATTTAAAAAAGAAAGTATGTTCGTATCAAAATACAAAGCCGTTATATTCGATTTCGATGAAACCCTGGTTAAATCATATTCGGTCAAATGGTCTCAGCACCAAGCAGCCGCCAAGAAGTTCTATGGTGTTAACCTAACCGAAGATACGATTAGGAAATACTGGGGTATGCCTTTTGAGGAGATGATCGGACTCTTCTATGAACACAAGGATACGGTTGCGAACATGATCAAAAGCTATTTCTCACTCAACCATCTTTACCCTAAGTATCCCTATGGAGATGCGATCAAAGTCCTAAACTTTCTACACGACAATCATTACTTTCTTGGACTAGTGACTTCAATGACAAGGGAATCTGTTGTCAATGATATGAAGGAGTCGGGAATGCCTTACCAAAAGTTTGATCTTATCCAGGGATCGACCGATTCGGAATTCCACAAGCCGGATCCGAGAGTCTTTGACTACTTGATTTCACAACTTATGAAATTGAACATCAAAAAGGAAGAGGCTCTGTATGTCGGCGACGATATCCGCGATCTGCAGGCGGCCCGTGGAGCGGGACTTGAATTTGCGGCCATACGCAACGGATTAACAACCAGAAAAGAATTTGAAAGTCAGCGGGCCATCTGCTTGAATTCGTTGTCAGATCTTATCCGCTGACTCTGGGATTTTAGGTACCTTGCGATTATCTTGTAATAGTCGGGGTCAAAAATATTTTCAAACGCTTCCTCGTCTCCCAGTGAATTCTTCTTCCCGATAAGACACCACCGGTCAATCGTGTAACTCTCCCACTTCTCCTCTTCTTCAATATCCTTCTCAACTATCTCAACGGGTCCCGCGTAAGGCCATGGCCTGAACTGCCGGGATTCGATGAAGGCTATCAAGAACCTTGAATTATATATTTGCTTCTTCTCTTTCTTGACACACGCCCCCTTGCACTTCCCCAACTTATGGGCAAAACAGGAAGTGCGACTAGAATCTGTCCCCAACAGTTTTGGGCAAAGATTGTATTTATCGGCAAATACCGCAAGGTATTCCTTGACCCCCCGTTCGCTCTTGAATGTTCCAAGTAAGTCGTCGGTCTCAACCTCGGTCAAGGACGTGACCGTCTTTGACTTGAGGGTCAAATATCCATCCTTGTTCTTGTCTTTGGTCAGGACAATAAAAGCCTTTTTCTCCTTCAGTTGGGCATTGTATGTCGGGTGTAATTCCTTAACAAGTCTTGCTTCCAAAAGCATCGCCCCAAGCTCACCGGTTGTCCTTATGTGTCCGATCTTTGCGACCTCTTTCATCATCTGAAGATGTTTTGTAGATTGGATGTCTTCTGAAAAATGGGCAACTACCCGGTCGCTTAGGCTCTTAGATTTGCCAACATATATTGGCACGTCGTTTTTGTCGTAGAAGATGTAGACTCCGGGGGACTCGGGAAGGGCGTCGACCTGTTCGCGGATAGCCTTGTCTCCAGAATACAAGGACTTGGTCAACTCCGCCCAGATCTTAAGGAGCTTTTCCTTTGGGATAGTCTTCTTGACTTTATTGATGAATTGCCACAGGACATAGGCATCATCATATGCCCGGTGGCGATTTTTGAATTTGAAATTAAACCGGCTTATAACCGACTCTAAAGAATGGCTCCTGTAGTCCGGAAAAAGACGCCGGGACAGCTTGACGGTGCAGAAGGTTTTGGCCTTGAAATATGAGCCCGACCGCTTGAGTTCGCTTTTCATGAACGAATAGTCAAACCGGACGTTGTGGGCGACAAATACGGCGCCTTCCAAGAGCTCTTGGATCTTGTCCTTGACGTCCTCAAACAGGGGGGCGTCCACGAGGTCCTGGTTTGTGATGCCCGTGAACATAGATATGTAGGGCGAGACGTGGGTCTGGGGATTAAGAAGAGTCGTGAACTTGTCGACAATCTTGTTTTTGGAGATCCTGATGATCGCCACTTCAATGACCCGGTCATGGAAGGGGCTCATGCCGGTAGTCTCAACGTCGACAATTGCCAGGTCGTGGTCAAACATAGTATTTTGTATTCTACCCCCTTATTGACGCCAGGTGGTTGGAAGTTTTTTAATGGTCATATATTCTTTTCTATTTCCTTAATCAACTTATCTATCCCGAAGTTCTCCTTTACCGAAATAAACTGGGGGGAAAAGAGTTCGTACTTGTTGTTGATCTCAGTCAATATCTTCTTACCGTCCCCCGAGTGGGCATCGACCTTGTTGAAGACGTAGATGATTTTCTTGGTCTTGACTTCAATCTCCCTCAGGATGTCCTCGACGACCTCGATCTTCTCGTTCATCTTCGGGTCGGCAACGTCTATGACATGGAGAATCACGTCGGCGTGGATAGACTCCATTAGGGTTGATTTAAAAGTATCAATCAAGGACGATGGTAGGTCCTTGATAAATCCTATGGTGTCGGAGATAGAGACTTCCTTTTTAAGAGAAGGGAGGTAGAGCTTGCCCGAGACCGAATCGAGAGTGACAAAAAGGGCGTTCTCGACGACCTTTTTCTTTTTGGCCAGAAGATTGAATAATGAAGTTTTCCCGGCGTTTGTGTATCCGACAATAGATACTGAGGACAGGTTCTGGTCCTGGCGACGCTTGAGTTGGGCCAGGTGCTGGGCCGATATCTTATCAAGCTCTTCCTTCTTGCCCCTTATCTGGTCGCGCCAGTGGCGCTTCATAAGTTCGATATTGGTCTCACCGATCCCTCGGGTTCCGATTCCTCCCGCCTGGCGGGATAACATCGTCCCCAACCCGTATATACGGGGACCCATGTGGCGCATTCTGGCTATCTCGATCTGGAGCTTGGCCTGTTTTGTCTGGGCATGGAGGTCAAAAATGTTGAGGATTAGGTCGATCCTGTCCCAGACCTGGATATCCGGGTTCATCTCCCACAGGACTTTTGTGAGATTGAAAAGGACCGTCGGCTTGACGATGGCATTTACAACGACGATGTCTATTTTTTCCTTCTTGACCATTCCTGCCAGTTCTATCGCCTTGCCCGATCCGACAAATGTCGCCCTGTCGGGGCGGGTCCGGTGCTGGATAATCGTCACGATATCCACTCCCTTGTAGGTTGAGACCAGCGACCGCAACTCCTCAAGGTTATTTAAAGCTTCGTCCCTATGGGTGTGGGGGTCAACTACGTCAACCAAAATAATCCGGTGGGCTTTTCTCATAGGAGACTCAATTATATCCTATTGGGGGATAATTTATCTTTTGAGCGCCTTGACCCTAGGCAAAGCAACCCATAAAAAGTATTCCCAAGCGGGACATTAAAAACTAAAGGAACAGGAAGGAGGTATAAGCCTATTATTCGTAACGCTTATATCTTAGTAAGCGGCGCCCATGAAGTTGGGGCAGTTTGCTTGGGCCCAATCAAGATAGCTTGTCGTACACTCGAGTTTAATTCCGCCCGGCCCGGGTTCACAATCGACATATCCGGATCTCGGACAAACGAATGCGGCCGATGATGGTTCGGATTCGACCTCGCATTTGCCAAATTTACACTGGGGAGGAACCCGCCCGATGAGTGAATTGTCAGGGCAGACGGTGACATCAAGTTCGCAAGGATACTCATCGTCAACAGTTTGCTTGTCAGCCGCAGGGACCTGGGCGACAAAAAGGGTTGGATTTTCCTCAACGTACGCTTTGAAGTTCATCCCAAACGCAAAGGCGATTATGGGAAGGGTTATAAACATTATGAGAGCGACAAACTTCGAAAGCCTGGTTACGGTTGTCAGCTCCCTTGGGAGTTTCATTTTTTATTGGCCGGTTTCTCAACTTTTATAACATCCATGGCCTTAATTAAAAGATACACTACAAAAGATAGAATTGTAAAGTCAATTAATGCGCTCACGAAATGTCCCCACATGATGCGGGCACCGGCGACCTGAATATACATGGAGTTTAGATCTTTAGTACGGGATAATATTGAACCCAAAATCGGGTTAACGATATCGGCAACGAGAGCCGACACCAACTTGCTGACGGCGCCTCCCATTATGAAACCGACGGCAAATCCGACGACGACTTTCTCCCTAATGAATTCCAGGAATCCTTTCATAGTTAATTAATTATAATTAATTGATTAAGATATTGTAGATTAATAGGCAAGGTTACGTACATTGATAATGAAAAAACACAAACCCAAGGTAAAGGCCGACAGAAGCCGGTTCGATATAATCCAGATTCTTTTTTTTATATTTCTGACTCTTTTGCCGACCCAACTCGGAAAACACTTTTTCCTACCCTTCTCCTATTTATCAGGCGTCAGGGTCGATTACCTATCCCCAACTCTCTACCTCATAGATATAATTATCCTCACCCTTGTTTTGTTGAACATAAAAACGGTCATGGGTTTTTTCAAGCGCCGGGTATTCTTTTACTTAATAATTCTTTTGGGGTTCAATATCGCCCTGGCCAAAAACCCTTTTTTTGCCCTTTACGGTTCGGCAAGAATTTTCGAGCTGTTGGCGGTTTTCGCCCTGGGTAAACCAATCTTTTCTAAACTTTCCCCGTTATTGATTCTTTGGGCTTTTACCATGACGGGTATTATGGAGCTTGGGTTGTCGATTGCCCAGTTTGTCTTCAAACAATCATTACAAGGCCCGTTTTATTATCTCGGCGAAAGGCTGTTTTCGCTTGGTACCCCGGGGATCGCCAAGATTGCGGTCAACGGACTTGAGTTTCTCCGGCCCTATGGGACCTTTTCCCACCCGAATTCAATGGCAGGCTTTTATCTCCTTGTTTATTTTTTCGTCCTTATAGACAAGCGCTTTGATCGCCACGTGTTTTTCAAGTACTTCTCCCTTCTGGTTTTCGCCTGCCTGATATTCATCTCATTCTCGAAAACCGCTATTCTTTCCTTCCTTTTCCTAAACATTGTCTACGTTTTCCTGAATCGCAATCTCTGTAAAATCTGTATGGTCAGCCGAATAATTGTCTTGGGCATTTTGTCCGTCGTATTCCTTTTTCCGGTTGGTGACCCGATGACAATTGCCAAAAGACTTGAACTTATGGCCAATTCGTTAACTATCATGATAGCCAATCCCTTGACCGGAACCGGGCTCACCAACTATCTTTTGGCCCAGTCGCAATTTGTGTCGCGTTTCCCTCTGTTTTTCAATCAGCCAGTCCATAACATTCTTCTTCTTTTCCTATCGGAAACAGGGCTTATAGGCGGATTTATCCTTTTCAGGTTGGGAAAGTTTTTGAAAGACAGCCTGTCAAAAAACCAGTGGCTGCTGACGGGTGCGGTACTAATGACGGGGATGGTTGACCATTATTGGTTGACCTTGATCCAAAACTTTCTTCTAATGGGAGTAGTCCTATCGCTTATAGACTTTCAAGATCGCGTTTCACCTGGAGATTCAAAGCTTCAACCTGCCTCAACTGCTCGTCAAATCCGGTCGGCAGCGACTTGATAAGTTCCCCGACCAATTCCTTGTGCTTGGCATTTGAGAGCTTTAGGGTTTCAATGAAGTTTGATTCAGCCGAGTTTCCCTGTTTTTTGGCCTCCTTCAACAGGGGGGCAATTTTGAGGAAATATTTTTCGGCTTTGGAAAGAGCGTCTATGGCCTGGCTGTTTTTGCCTTTGGTGGCCAAGGTAACCGCCATGGCGGCGCGCTTGTCAGAATACAGAAGGTAAAGCTGGGCTTTCTTGAGGTTGTCGCGGGTCAGGAATTCGGTAATTCTGTCGCGGGTAATTTTGACAAAGTAAAGTGGGTGGTCGCTCAAAAGTCCAGGATAAGGAAGATCGTAGATGACTTTCTGGTCAGGGGTGACGACGGTCGCGCCTGACGACTCCATGACGAAGTAGCCAACGGCTGGCAAGGTGACGATGATAAACAAAACGATTATTATTCGGCTCAAATTTTTCATGTTCCGGTATTTAGTATACAATAAAGCCCCAAAAAAACAATCCCCCGTCTTAGAAAACGGAGGATTGCAATCTTTTATCCAAGATCCTCAAAGTTATTTGACTAATCTCTTCAAAGATTTACCGGCGGTAAATCCAGGAGTTTTAGTGGCTGGGATTTGAATCTCAGCTCCGGTTTGAGGATTGCGTCCTTTTCTCGAGGCTCTTTTTCTTACCATGAAAGTTCCAAAACCGGTGACGACAACTTTCTCTCCTCTTTTCATGGCGTCAGCCATTGTCGAAAAGACTGTTGAGACGGCGTCTTTTGCTGCTTTGGCGGTAAGGTTGGCTTTCTTGGCAACTTGAGCGACTAAATCTGCTTTTGTCATTGTGTTTTCACCCCCTCTCTGTTGAATATTCTTTCGTAGCGTTACAACAATTAATTGTTAACAGAATAGTCGTTTTTTGGCGTCTTGTCAATCTACATTAAAAATATCTTATTATAACAATCTAGATCAATTTGAAGGCTTTGTGACAATGCGATTAGGGCCTGAAGTGTTGGAAACTTGTGTTGATTAATTTCCGGTTGTCAACAAAAATTCCACTTCCCTTTTCGACTCTACCGATTTCAAAAAAAGGTCCGGTTTTTTTCTTCTGGGTAAACAGGATTTTGTAGTCCTCGCCACCCATCAGGGCGTAGGATACGGCGTCATGACGGTATTTTTTGCAGAACATTTTTAATTCCCGGGACAGGGGGATAAGGCTGGAATCGACGCTGACCCGGCATTTTTCTTTGTCGAATAATTGGTAGAAATCCGAAGACAATCCGTCGCTTATGTCCATCGCACTGGTCGCGTTTTTGACTAGGTAATCGGAAATATTAATTTCAATTTCAGGCTTCAAGTGGCGCTTCATTAAAATCTTTTCAAACTGCGCATAGACGGACTTATTCATCATTAGAAGTTCCATGCCGGCTTTCGAGTCTCCCAAATTGCCGGTCACATATATGTAGTCACCCTGTCTTGCCCCTTTTCTTTTTATGAACTTTTTGGCTGGACCCATCATGAAAACGTCAATCCCGATTTTGTCAGAAGAGGTGACGTTGCCTCCAACAACACGACATCCATATTTTTTACAGGCCCGGTTTATTCCCCGGTAAAGGGCGTCAACGTATGAATGGTCAATGTTGGGGAGCATCAACGAAATGAGAACCGACTCGGGCTTTCCGCCTGATGCGACGATGTCTGAAGCGTTGACGGATATAGCCTTGAATCCGACATGTTCCGGAGGGTATCTCCTCAAGAAATGCTTGTCCTCAAGGATAATGTCACAGGTTACAAGATAGGTAGTGCCCTTGATCACAATCGAAGCGCAGTCCGAACCGATATCCGGAGCATCAAGAGACTTCTTGATCCTTTCAATAAGCTTAAACTCGCCAAGCTTTGACATTTTCATTATCGTTAGATCTTGGTGGTTGCCTCGG
>CAZUBL010000044.1:0-3748 GCA_964618685.1 uncultured Gammaproteobacteria bacterium
TTATAATCACCGTCTTCCTGGACAGTAACGGCCGCAACCGTCATCAATTCATCGACGCCTACGTAGTTAAAGAAGGCCTTATCCCTTTCATCTACCTGGTATCTTATGGGATATTGAATAGCCTGGTCCTGGTCTTGGCCGGCAATTCGGGTTTTGTAGGGGATTACAATTTGTCCCTGTTTCAAACCGTTATCGTGTTCGCGGTTTGAATCCCGTCGTATATATCCGATTTTCCCGATAAAGGCAATCAGCTCTGGATCGATCAACCCTTCGTCGATCAATTTCGCCGACAGGTCGGCGGGTAGTTCGCCTATAAGATACGGAATACTTAAAATCGGATGATCGATCTCGATCAGACGGTCAAACATTTCTTTTATATACGGACTTTCATCGATTAAGAGATTTTGGTCAAACGCCTTTGGGTCCCAGTAATCAATGGGCTCACCCATATTGGATTTTTCATAGTCATTACCGTTATCGAGGGGTCCCCGGACACCATAAAGCAGTCTTTTATATCCCAACTTCGAATAATTCTCTTTATTAAATATTTGTTCGTATAGTTGAGTGGCTCTCTCGGTTTTTCCGTAATCCTTATTCAAAAGAGTCAATAATGTGTACTTACGGACAAAAGCTTTTACGTCCTCTGGTATATTTCTTTTCGCCATCGTTTTTACGATCGTTTCCAAATCGGTCATTTTTGTCCTTATTCCAAAACTCGCATCTGTTTCCTGATCCTTACCGTACAGTTTTTCAAGACTCGCCAATTTAACTTCATCCAACAATAGGGTAAACATCGTCATCCTCCAGCTGAAATCGTTGCCGATAAACAAGAGTGGTTTCCGTTCCGTCTTGGGCATCTTTTCCTTAAGTTTTTGAGTCAAGATGTCAACCGCGCTCGTTCGGTTTTCGTCAAAATCAAACGAGACGTTGATTTCAGACTTTTTCCATGCTTCAAATTTATTAGGATCCTTAAATACATCAAAATGGGGTGACTTAAATTGCGGGTTGGCCATAACCAAAGAGTGAACCTGATGAAAGTTGGCTTTTCGAAGTAAGTGAAGAAGCGATAAGAATGAAGCCATTTCCCTCTGGTCGGCCCCGCCCAGCTTTGAATCCCGGATATTCATGTTGATATCTATACTCTCTCTTTTGTCTTCAACCGTATACCATCGTCTTCTTGACTTGGCCGTTTTGAGCTGGTCCCGGGTATTTTGACCAACAAACTTACTATGATCGTTTGTCAGAACCAGATTAATCGGTTTGTCCATGATCTCCAAGAGCTCATTCGGTATCCTTTCTCCAAGATAGGAAAGCGTCTTAACGACGTTATGGGGACCCAATGGCTCGTTGTCGACCATAGGAGCCAGAGGATATCCTTCCTGCAAGTTGAAGATTTTGTATGAAAGCGGCGTCGGTCGAGTCGTATACCTCACCAACCTCGCGACCGTTTCTTTGAATTGCTTGGTATATTTTGGGTTTTCCTTGCTTTTTACCTCTGCCATCTGAATATTTTATCAGGGAAATAAGGGCATTTCAATAATCCAATTTATCAAACATTATCTGAAAGTCGCCTTCAGATAACCGGAGAAGTTTCTTAATCTTTCAACCAAAAAATTGAAGTCCAAAAGGAAATAGTCCCTATGCTTCATCGATAGTCTCCACCAGTTGACCATGTCTTGGCGGGCTTTGAAATTGCCCATCTTGGAGCTTGTCGTCATATGGTTGTGTTTAACCTCGAAATGGGACATCCCCATTTTGTAACCCTTCTTCTTGAAACGCAAGAATAAATCAACATCCTCAAGGTATGCGAAAAAACTCTGGTCAAAACCCTTTAAGTCGTTAAATACTTTTGTTTTCATTATTAAACAGGCTGCCGTCAACCCGTCAATTTTTTTGTCGTTTTGATCTAGGACAAGCTCTACCTTTCCGTATGGCAGGACTCGATAACCGTAATTTTCTATCCTGCCGTCGGGGTTAACAAGAATAGGGGAAAGGGCGTCAAGATTCACTCGTCTCACTTCCTCCAACAGTTCAGCTACCGCTCTCTCGTCTTTAAATTCAATATCATCGTTTAAAACCAGAATCCATTTGGATATAACGTGTCTTACACCGTGGTTGACGGCAGCGGCAAACCCAATATTTCTGTTTTGTGGTAGGTAAAGCGGAGGTGTCTTAAAGTGGGTTAGCCTCAAAAGGTTTTTTTTATCGTGGTCGGGCTTGTTGTCAACAACGATAAACCGACACTCCTTGTCTTTGAAATAATTAACTAGATATTTTAGACCCCCAACGTTACTAAATGTAGGGACAATAATCGTTAAGTCTTTCACGTAGTCATTATATATTACTTGATGAGGGAGTAATAGATTATCTCGAAAAAAGCCCTTACCCCGTCCCGCATTTTTATCTTCTTGCCCTCCTCATAGGTTCTCCCAAAATACGCCACCCCGATCTTATATATCCTCAACTTTCCCGTTTCCGCGATCCTTGCGGTTACCTCGGGTTCGAAGCCGAATTTTTTGGATTTAAGACGCGGCCCGATACGGCGGATGAGATCGCCCCTGAAAGCCTTGCACCCGGTCTCCATGTCGGTCAGATTAAGGTTCGTCGTCATATTGGAGAGTGTCGTCAGCATTTTGTTGGCTACATAATGCCAAAAGTACAAAACCCGGTGGGGTTGCCCCGAAAGGAAACGGCTGCCGTAAACGACGTCTGCCCGCTTATTGACAAACAACTTGATTATCTTTTCATACTCGCCGGGCGAGTATTCAAGGTCGCTGTCCTGAATGATGACGATATCACCACGGCTTTTTAGAATTCCCATTTTAAGGGCCGCCCCCTTCCCCTCGTTTCTGGTTTTCTCGATAAGGACTACTTCTTTGCGGCTTTTTATGAGTTTCCTGACTATCTTTGCCGTATTGTCTGTTGACCCGTCGTTGACAATGATAATCTCCTTCCTGTGATTTGGGGTGCGACTCTTGTAGACCGTCTTTAGAACTTCACCTATGTATTTTTCCTCGTTATATACCGGAATGATGATTGTGACCAGGCGCATATGCTATTTTATGAAAATATACCATATTAATTGACAAGGCTGGCCCAAAGTTGTATTCTTGCGTATATATCCTGACATTATCAGGGTCTTTTTTGATTAGGAGATGCAGAAGTTTGCCGAAATCCTCCAGAGATTCAAATATCGCATCTTGATCTTCATGGCCGTCCTGGGGCCAGGTATTATTACAGCCGTTGCCGACAATGACGCCGGAGGCGTTGCTACCTATACAGTTGCCGCCTCAACGTTCGGAATGGCCTCAAGGTTTCTCATAGTTCCTGAGGCAATCCTTTTGGCGATCACCCAAGACATTGGCGCAAGGATTGCGATTGTGACCCGAAAGGGTTTGGGAGGGCTCATACGCGAAAGATATGGTCTTCAAGTATCGATGATTTTGTTTATCCTTTATTTCATAACCAATACCGGGGTTGTTCTTCAGAACGTGTCGGGTCTCAAATCTGCCTACCAGCTTTTTAACTTCCCCTGGCAGATAAGTCTTATCGGCACCTGCGCCTTCCTCATATTTATCGTAGTTAAATTCAATTACAAAAGGATCCAGAACATATTCCTTTTCATGATAATCTTTTACGTTGCCTACGTTCTCTCGGCCTGGCTTTCAAATCCTGACTGGAAGGAGGCGGCTTATGAGAGCTTTGTGCTTCCCAAAACCGAGTTTCTGACAGATATAGGGTACTGGTT
>CAZUBL010000044.1:3848-6964 GCA_964618685.1 uncultured Gammaproteobacteria bacterium
GGAGCAGTGCTCGTGACGTTTATAGGCAAGATATTCAATATAGTTTAACCGTGAAAAAAGTATATTGGCTAATTCTTCTGATCTTTTTCTCAGCTTTTATTTTTAAATCCTATTTGACTATGACCAAAGTGCCTCTTCATGATTTTGATGAGGCCAACCGGGCAGAGGCTGCCCGAAACATGAAGAATTATTCTTCATACCTTGCGCCCTTAACCGGCAGCCCGTTTTTGAGGAATGTTAAACTGTTTGTTGAGGCGAAGAACAATCCTTTGCTCAAAATCTACCATCATCTTGAAAGACCACCGCTGTATTTTCTGTCGATGGTCTTTACATCATCAATAATCGGGGATAATGAATTTTCCTACCGCCTGCCGTCGTTTGTTTTTGGACTAATGGCATTTGTGGTTCTTGCGACTGCTACATCGGGTGCGGTCTTGCCTGTGCTTACGCTTGCGACTTCTTCGGACTGGTGGCTGTCCTCCCAGTCGGCTTTAATGGATACATCGTTATCATTGTTTCTTTTTGTCGCTTTGGCATTTCTTTTGGGGTTTATTGAAAGGAAGAGGAATTCCCTTTTAGTTTTATCTGGCGTATCTTTGGGGCTGGCAATATTGAGTAAGGGCCAACCAGCAGTCATATTCGCATTTCCGTTATTGTTCACTCTTATAACCAAAAGGGTATCCTTCAGACAGGCATCTATTTTATTGGCCAGTGCAGGAGCGGTTATCGCCCCGTGGGCGATCGCGGTTATTACTAAGTTCGGATTTGATAATTTTATCGGCACATTCCTGGGGTTTGCCAAAAACAGGTCAATCGTCGGAGACACCACCCAACTGGCGCCCGTTTACTGGTATGTCAGGTGGTTTATTGAAAGCTTCAGGTTGGGATTCCTGCTTTTCTTTACTCTAGTTGTTACGGACTTTGTCGAAAAAAGATTTTCATATAGGAAGATCCTTATTCTTTTTTATTTCTTCTCATCCCTGGCTCTGTTTTCTCTGTCCAAAAACAAAGTCTGGTGGTATGTTCTGCCTCTTGTTCCGGTAGTTGCCCTATATATACACGAGTCGGTTTTGGGGATAATCAAAATTGATAAAAATAAACTGTTTAACCTGTCCATTATTGTATTACTATTGAGCCTGCCTTTGTTTTACGGGGCAAGCAATACGGTGGCTTTATCTTACGCCGTCTTACTTGTTGGTTTATCGTTTATGGTTATGAGGCTGAAGATAAAACTTAAGAGTATGTATGTAAATATCTTGTTTATTGTGGCGATTGTCTTCTCATTGTTTATGTTCTATCTGCGTTTCCCAACCATTTCTCCAACATATCCTGAAGTAAAGACGATGGGGGAGTATTACCAAAAATTGCCCCAGCCCAAATGTCTGTACCTTCAGTCTATGCCCTATGAGGCAATGCTTTATTATTCACGGGCTGAAGAAGTAAACTACTTGGACGAAAATATCAGATTAATTAAAGGGTGCGATTCATATCTAATAACCCCGGACAAGATTGATGATACCAATGCCTTCCATAACGAGGGTCGTCTAAACCTCTATAAAATTGATAAAATATCTCCATGATCATAGGTATAGACGTATCGATGCTCAACTACCAGGGGTCGGGTGTTGCCAACTATACCTTCAACCTTGTTAAAAACCTGCTCAAGTATGGAAAAGAGCATGAATACCGTCTTTTCTATTCAAGCTTAAGGCGGCCCAAAAACTTTTATTATCTTGAGGAACTTAGGAATCTTGGGGCAAAGATATATGATTACCCTTTCCCCATTTCCATATGGAAGATCCTGTGGGGCAAGTACCATTTGGTACCGGTCGAGTGGCTTATCGGGAAAGTGGACGTTTTCCTGTCCTCTGACTTTTTGAGGCCTCCATTATTGAAAGGGACAAAGGGAGTGACAACGATACATGATCTGACATGGAAGATATTTCCCCAGTTCCACAACGATGATATCGTTGAGGCCCACCAAAGGAAATTGGATAAGACGGTAAAATACCAGGACACCGTAATAGTCGATTCGGAAAACACAAAGAAGGATCTTTTGAAATTCTATCCCGAGATTAACAAAGCGGAGACTATTCACTTGGCGGTTGGCGACCACTTCAAAAGGATTAGAAACAAAGACGAGGTTAAGAAGGTACTTAAGAAATACAAGGTTAAGTTTCCCGGCAATTACCTGTTATATGTCGGCGCCATTGAACCACGCAAGAATCTTGAAACGGCAATAGAAGTATTTAACAAATTCGTAAGCCGAAAGGAGTATTCTGATTATGTATTCCTCATTGTCGGAAGGGCAGGGTGGAAGAATGAGAAAATTTTCAATTTAATCAATAAATTGAAGTTGGAGAATAAAGTGAGATTTGTAGGATATGTTGAGGACCGGGACTTGCCATATTTATATAACGCGGCAAAAGTATTTGTCTATCTTTCCAAATACGAAGGGTTTGGGTTGCCGCCGGTAGAAGCGGCCGCCTGCGGGGTCCCGACTCTTTTATACAATAACTCATCGCTTAAGGAAATATTTAAGAAGGATTACCTTTATACAAGTCACGGCAAGGAACTTTCCGATTTGATATCCCTGGTCAATGGCAAAACAGACATTAAAAAATATACCTATGATTTTTCCTGGAAAAAATATTGTGAAGAATTTTTAAGAATTATCGGATCGAAATGAAAATAATAAAATCTGAAGACATTGGAGAGACCCTAGCGCACAATGCCGTTCCAAGAAAACTATTGATAAAAGTAGGGGACAGCAAAACAAAATTACAGACCGTTAACGACGCTTATCTTGAGCCGGGTATGGGTTTTGAACCCCATGTCCATAAAGACTGCGAGGAAGTGTATTACTTCCTGGAAGGGACAGGGGAAATGGTAATAAACAACAATAAGATACAGGTCGGTAAAGGCTTATGCATACTTGTAGAAGCCAACGAATCCCACGGACTGACAAATACAGGAGGGACCCGACTTCGTTTCATAACCGTACGCATTCTCCTTTAAACTTTAACTACCTTTTCCCAAGGGAATATATCTCGACCAAAGTGACCGTAAGAGGCGGTTTTGAAATAGATAGGTCTTCTCAAGTTAAGCTTTTTGAT
>CAZUBL010000044.1:7064-8140 GCA_964618685.1 uncultured Gammaproteobacteria bacterium
CCTGTGGGCGATCATTATTGGCATCGGCATGTATTCCTTAGTTTCGTTGGTGGCATAGCCGAACATCATTCCCTGGTCACCGGCGCCTAGCTTATCGACACCCGCGGCAATTTCGGTCGATTGTGTATGGATCTTGACGGTAACCGGGGATTTGAAAGTGAATCCGAGTTTAGGATTCGTGTAACCCAACTTTTTAATGACATCGCTTGCTATTTTTTTGTAGTTAAGCTTTGTATTTGTTGTCACCTCACCGACCATGGCCACGAAGTTTTTAGTCACCATGGTTTCAACGGCAACGCGTGAATACTTGTCTCTTTTCAGTGCTTCATCCAATACAGCGTCCGATATCTGGTCGCAAATTTTATCCGGGTGTCCTGAACAAACCGATTCTGAAGTATATATCTTCATATTCCCTTTGATTTATTAATTATTAATACAAAAAACCCGCTCAAATGCGGGTTTTAAATTTCTCGCATGAGCATATCGATTCTAGCTTTAGCACCGTTGACACCAACTGTGTCACGGTTGCTGGATAGTTCCTATCGGGCTAGACCCCTCACTATCTCTCTTGATATTTATTAAGTACCTTCTCGCCATGAATCAAGATACTTTTTCTGTTCCTCAGTTAATGAATCAATTGTAACGCCTTCTGATTTTAATTTCAATCTAGCTATCTCCTGATCGAGTTTACTCGGAAGAGAATAAACTTTATTCTCAAGTTTACCCTTATTTTTCCAAAGGTATTCTGCGCCCAACGCCTGGCCGGCAAAGCTCATATCCATGACAGATGCCGGGTGCCCTTCGGCGGCGGCCAGATTGACCAACCTGCCTTCTCCCAGAAGATATATTTTTTTGTTTCCGAAATCATACTCGTCAACCATCGGCCTAACACGAGTAACTCTTTTAGCCAACTTCCTTAAGGCAACCTTGTTTATCTCAACATCAAAATGTCCAGAATTGGCAAGAATTACGCCGTTCTTGGCGACTTTAAAGTGATTGGCGTCAATGACGTGCTTATCACCTGTGGCCGAAACAACAACATCGGCTTGCTTGATTGCCTCCGACATTTTCATAAC
>CAZUBL010000045.1:0-7997 GCA_964618685.1 uncultured Gammaproteobacteria bacterium
CAGATCCTCCGAATGGGGTCAGTCGATTGAAACTTTTTCTTAACAATATCGAAATAGTGGGTAATCCTAGCTCAAGCTAGGATATCAGATAACTTCTTGGCAACCCGTGGGTTACCGAGAGTATCCACCCCTACCTATTCATGGGAAAAAGTTCTATTACCCCAGCAAGGAGGATCATTTCGATAGATAATAGCTTCATGCAAGAATGCTACCCGATGGAAAATAAATTTGATTTCTCTTATTTAATATAAGTTTTTAACCTTATGGTACAAGCAAAAAAGAACGTAGACGCGAAAGGCGATCGAGAACTGGACGTTTCATCCTTAATTGAAAAAATTGACGAAAAGCCAATTGTTCCGGCCGCCGAATCTCCAATCGTGCCTCAACAACAGGCTCCGGAAGCTCCTTTGGAAGAAAGACTTAAAGAAGACTTGAAAATAAGCTATCAGGCAAAGGGTGTTTTGGATATCACCTTTGGAGGCTACGGCTTCCTGCGCCAGGACTATGTTTTGTCTCCTGATCGTGACATTTACGTTTCAACATCCCAAATCAGACGCTTCTGGTTAAGGCGTGGAGACGAAGTTGAAGGATTAGCCCGTCCACCCAAAGAGGGTGAAAGATTCCACTCGCTTCTTTTGATCAAGAAAATAAATGGAGTCGAGATGAAGGAAGATGATTCCTCAAAAAGAAAAAACTTTGACCAATTAACGTCGCTCCATCCCAATACTCAGATCAAATTGGAAACGACCAAGGACGTCATGTCAACCAGGATTATAGATCTGGTGTCACCCATTGGTTTTGGACAAAGAGCGTTAATCGTTTCCCAGCCTAAGGCCGGTAAAACGACTTTCCTCAAGGAAATTGCCGAGGCTATTTCCGTTAATCACCCGGAGGCATATTTAATGGCCATCCTAATAGGTGAAAGACCCGAAGAGGTTACGGAAATCAAGAGGTTTATTAAAGGAGAAGTTGCCGCATCAAACTTCGACGAATCCCCCAGACAGCAGATTAAAGTAGCTAATTTGGCACTAGACAGGGCCAAAAGACTCGTTGAAATGGGAAAGCACGTCATTATCCTATTGGATTCGGTAACCCGCTTGGCGCGTGCCTTAAACCTGTCGGTGACAAATTCAGGTCGTAGCTTGTCCGGAGGGTTTGATCCATCAGCCCTGTATCCCGCTAAAAAGTTCCTAGGCGCCGCCCGAAACTGTGAAGAGGGCGGAAGCTTGACGATCATCGGGACAGCCCTGGTTGGAACAGAGTCAAGGATGGATGACTTAATATACGAAGAACTGAAAGGTACGGGCAATATGGAAATCCATCTTGACCGCAACTTTTCCGACAAAAGGATCTATCCGGCAATTGACATTGAAAGGTCGGGAACCCGCCACGAAGAACTACTCTATAAGAAAGAAGATATACCGAAAGTCGCGACCCTTCGCCGAATGCTTGGATTGTTAAACGGTGAGGAACGATTGACGGCCATGATAGAGAAGCTATCGAAGACTAAAAATAATCAGGAATTCCTCGAATCCTTGAGTAAAGGAGCTTGAGGCTAGCTTGATCTACAAATATAGTATTTTGATATAGTTTTTTTGTGAACTATAGGGTTAAATCAGGTCCACTTTTACCATAACTTATCTTGTGCTTTCTATACTTCCGGCATCTCATAGTGGATAAATATTGTGCGGGTTAACTGCATTCCATAATCCCCATTACTTAAGAGATATCTGTACTCCGACCGAGGTAACCTCTTTATTTTTATTGTTTTAGCTTAAAAGTGAGGCTAATAATGTAGTTATCCACAATCTATCCAATTCTTATTGACAGATTTTTTCCGATACTCTATACTGGTATCCAGTATGGTAGATATTTCAAACAGAATAAATAGATTGATCGGTCAGTTGAGGGGGATCGAGAAGATGATAAACGGGGAAAGGGATTGCTCAGATGTCCTTCAACAAATATCCGCGGTTAAAAAAGCTATTGACGGATTGTCTAAGGAAGTAGTAATATCTGATATCTGTAGACTTATACCAAAAGAAGATACCAAGAAAATTGAGAAAATGGTCGAAAGAGCAATAAACCTATGACAGAAAACGTAATCATCATAGGCGGCGGTCCGGCAGGACTGGCTGCCGCTATCTACAACGCTCGGGCAGATCTTAAACCTTTTGTTTTGGCCGGGTCTCCACCTGGAGGACAGCTGACTCTTACTTCAGAAGTCGAAAACTATCCGGGATTTGAGGCTATTATGGGTCCTGAGCTGATTGATAAGATGAGAAAACACGCCCTTAAGTTCGGCACCCGAATCGTTGACAAAAACGTCCTCAAGGTAGATTTCTCCAAAAGACCATTTAAAATCTTTACAACCGATGAAACATACGAGTCCAAATCGGTCATAATTACAACCGGCGCCAAGGCTCTTTGGCTTGGGCTGGAGTCGGAAACCCGCCTGAGGGGCAAGGGTATTTCAGCCTGCGCCACCTGTGACGGGTTTTTCTTCAGGAATAAAGTCGTTGGAGTTGTAGGTGGAGGAGATACGGCAATGGAGGAGGCCTCGACTCTCACCAAGTTCGCAAGTAAGGTTATCGTGATCCACCGTCGTAACGAATTCAGGGCCTCAAAAATCATGCAAGATAGAGTTCTTAATAACCCGAAAATCGAGGTCATTTGGAATACCGCGGTTGAGGAAGTCTTGGGAGAAAACAGGGTAGAGGGGGTAAGGCTTAAAAATAACGAAGGAAAGACCTCGGAATTGAAGCTAGATGGGTTATTTATCTCAATCGGCCACAAGCCGGATACAGAAATATTCAAAGACCAGATTGAGCTGGATAAAAAAGGATATATAGTCGTCAAGCAGTCGATGACCTCGGTCCCCGGGGTTTTTGCGGGGGGCGATTGCGTTGACCACATATACAAACAGGCGGCAACCGCCGTTGGTATGGGAGTGGCGGCTGCCTTGGATGCTGAAAGATGGCTTGAGGTTAATAGTTAATTCATACATATGAACGCAGGCACAAAAATGCTCGAGAGCGCCCAAATGCTCATTTCCAAAACGGCCCAGAATATGGGCTTAGATAAAAATTTGACGACCAGGGTTATTGAGCCTGAGATCGCCCATGAATTTTCGCTCGTTGTCCCGATGGATTCGGGTGAGAAAAAAGTCTTTAAAGGTTGGAGAATCCAGCACAACAGTGCGCTAGGTCCGTATAAAGGCGGAATCCGTTTCCATCCAGATACAGTCCGGGAGGAAGTCCAAGCTTTAGCGACTTTAATGTCCATAAAATGTGCCGTTGCCGGGATCCCTTACGGAGGAGGTAAAGGAGGGATTGCCGTTGATCCTAAGAAACTTTCAAAACATGAGTTGGAGCGGTTGTCACGAGCCTTTGTTTCAAAAATCGCCCATTTCATAGGTGAAGATATAGACGTTCCGGCTCCTGATGTCAATACGACTCCCCAGATAATGAGTTGGATGATTGACGAGTACCAGAAAATTAAGGGAGTTAAAAGTCCGGCGACATTCACCGGAAAACCGGTTGCCATGGGCGGAAGCCTTGGACGGACCGAAGCCACCGGCCGCGGCGGATTGTTTGTGCTACAGAATATTTTGGCCAAGATGGGTAAAAAATCCAAGGGAATGTCCGTAGCCGTTCAAGGATTCGGCAACGTCGGATACTATTTCGCCAAATTATCTCGAGAGGAAGGATTTAAAATAGTGGCCGTCTCGGATTCCAAGGGGGGTGTCTACGTTAAGGACGGCCTGTCTGTCGAGAAAACCCTCGAATGTAAAAAGGAAAAAGGGATGGTCTCGGGATGCTACTGTAAGGGATCGGTATGCGACGTCAAATACGGTCGGCCGATTTCAAATGACGAGCTTCTTGAGCTTGATGTAGATATCTTGGTACCGGCCGCTCTTGAAAACGTAATTAACGACCGAAATATGGGTAAAATCAAGGCAAAAATAATTATTGAGATGGCTAACGGCCCAATAACCAGCCAGGCTTACGAATACCTATCTAAAAAAGGTACGGTTATCATTCCTGACGTTTTGGCTAATTCCGGCGGAGTAACGGTTTCTTACCTGGAATGGGTCCAAGGTAAAGCCGGATACTACTGGTCGGAGCGTGAGGTGAACGACCGTCTAAAGGTGATGATGGATAGGGCAACCGACGCCATCTGGAAACAGTCAAAAGAGCGCAAAATGCCCTTGAAAGCGGCGGCTTTTGAGGTGGCCTTAAGCAGGATAACCGAAGCTTTGGTATAATATAGGTTATCTTTTATGCAAGATTTGCCTCAGTTCTGGATCTTTTTGTGGGGATACGTCAGTTCCCGGATACTTTCCGCTGGTCATACCTTTGAGGGAATCAAAGACGTTATTGTCGCTTTCCTCATAGTCAAAAGAGGACGTTATTCCTCGTCTTTCTTAAATACGTCATTTCTTCTTATTATTGCCTCAACCTTCATTGCCGGTCCGATTATTATCGATAACTCTCCCTTTGCTAAGGACGTCGGTGAAAGAACCTATTCGGCGGCGGTCGTTTCCTATAACCCCTATGAGAGCGCCCTGGAGACGGTGATTTCCACCAAGCCAAGAAGCACGGTTGAAGAATATACAGTTCGAGGCGGGGATACCCTTGAAACGATTGCCCAGAAGTTTGATATCACGGTCGATACCATCAAATGGGCAAACGATCTTAGTGGCGATATCATCAAGCCGGGAGATGTTCTGGATATCCCACCGGTAACGGGAGTTGTCCATACGGTAGCTTCGGGCGATACGGTCTACAGCATTGCCAAGAAATACGGTACGGATGCCCAGGGGATCGTAAACTTCCCGTTCAACGACTTTGCGGATTTGGATACGTTTTCATTGACTGCAGGTCAAGTTCTTTACGTACCTGGAGGTGCGATCAGACCGGCTCCGGCTCCGGGTGGTGGCCAGTTCATCGCCCAGATCCAAGCCGGTGTCCGCGGATCTTCAAACTTCATTTGGCCAACTTCAGGTAGTATCACCCAATATCCGGCCTGGTACCATATGGCTTTGGACGTTGCCAACTCATCAAGTCCGCCGATACTGGCTGCTGACACGGGAACGGTCATTTATGCCGGATGCATCACCTACGGATATGGCTGTCATATAATTATCGATCACGGAAACGGTTATCAGACTCTGTACGGACACATGTCTTCATATAGTCCAGACGCAGGAGCGGTTGTTTCCCAGGGCCAGCAAATAGGAGTCATGGGATCAACTGGTAGGTCAACGGGAACGCATCTTCATTTCGAAATTAGGTCGGGTGGGACACTCTTAAATCCCTTAAACTTCTTGAAGTAATTCAATTGGCTTCAGGGGAGGCCTCTTTAGGTAGTTCGATCTTGGGTTCGATTGTCGGCACGACGGACTCTGGCAATTTAAGTTCATCGGTTTGAGTGCCTACTTGTGATTCTTCTTCGATAGGCAATTGTTTTTTGAACTGCTCAAGGTCTTCGTTGGCCTTTTGCCAATCTTCGGGATTGGTGTTTCTATCTACCAAATTGACGACATTCTGCATCGCCAGAGTCGCCTTTTCGAATTCATTATTCTGGTAATATGTCCAGGCCAAATTGTAGTAAGCGTTTGCCCAGTCGGGTTTAAGGGCGACGGCCTGTTCAAAAAACGAGATCGCCTCGGGATATCTTTGAAGAAGATAATATACGCTTCCCAAAGCCAGACGGTAGGATGGATTTTGAGGATCAAGAACGATCGCCCTCTGATAGGCAGATACCGTCCAGGCGTCAGACCCTTCGGCCAACGGGATCATGGTGCGGTAAATATTGGCCAGGTTCTCCCAGTGTTGGGCCTTATTGGGGTTAAGTTTTATGAGTTCTTTGGCTTCGGAGATTGCCGCCTGGATAGCGCGGGCAATCGTCTGCCGGTCGTCTTCCGTTAGATTTTCTTTCTGGGAGAGGTTGTTGGCGATAATCAGATTGGTCTGGGAAAAATTGAGGACGACCCGTTCGTTATATGGATTATAGATACGGGATAAGCGCATATTGTCATAGACATCCTTGACGCTATTGGCAACAAGTCCGTCCAGAGATTTCTTGAAAAAATATTCCGAGGCATAGGTTCTTGTAAGTAGATATCCCGAAACGCCGATAGCGGCAAGGACAACAAGAGCGGCCGGTATGTAATAGGGAAAGCCGTCATTCAAGCTTATCTCTCTCGGTTTATGGTTTCTTATTAGCAAAGCCAGCGTCAGGAAAAAAATGAATAACGTGAAGAAGCTTGCGGGGAATATAAAGACGATGACAACCCACAAGACCATTACCAGCCTTGACAGTTTGTTCTCGTTATCAAGAGTAGCTTTGACCGCAGTATAAAGTATGAATAGGAATGTGACCAGGCCGACAAAACCGGCCTCGGTCAAGATATGGAGAACCATCGATCTTGAGACTGAGAATCCGTTGATTTGCCATAATGACGATTGATTGTATATCGCGTCTTTAATACGCGTGAAAACGATTGAGAAATTATCTATCCCGATTCCGAAAAGAGCCGTTTGTGGGGTTTTTAATATCTCGAGGGCGGCATACCAAGAGAGCCTGAATGGAGGTAAGACAATTGCGTTGGGTTTGAAAAGGTTAAATACTGACAGGCCCAGGGCAGATAAGTTTATTGCCAACATGACAACATCTGCGGTCGAAAACTTTTTCCTGATGACTCTGTAAATCGATGCAAAACTCAAGAATACAACCAAATCGGTCGTGGATCCGAGGGGTGTGAAAAAGGGCAATCCCAAAAATCGCAAGGTCGCAGGTAGCGAGACGGCCGAAAACGGCTGGAAAAATAGAAATATGGTTATAACTGAGACTACAACCGATGAATAGAAAAGAACGGCGTCTATTAATAGCTTTGTCTTTTCGTCGCTTTTTGAAACGAAGAGATAGAAAACGAAAATAAAAAATACGGGAATAATCCCGAGGTTGGTGCTAATAAGGGCCTGGACCTTATTCGTTGATGAGAAGATAATCGAGAGGGCGAGTGCGGCAAAAAACATAACGATCGGAAGATTGATACTGTTGCCGTTAAGGATTATCTTTTTTTTGAGGACGATCTCGATCGAATTTAAGAGCATCAAGACCAGAGCAAAGAATACCAATAGATAAAACTTATTGGTCGAATAATATTCAGCGCTAGTGGATAAGAAAAACACCGGCGAAACGAATACAAAAATCGCCAGCAAAATCCTTTTTATGTAGTTTAAATTATCCATAAATCATGGGCAACCGGCCGGTTTCGGACTTTTTCCGTCACAGCATTGGTCGAATGTACCATATATTGTAATGCACGTTGGGTTGCTGGTGCAATTGTAATAGGTCAGACAGTTGTCGCAGGTTCTGGCATCGGTATAGCAGTAGAAATAATTACTGACGGAAAGGTTGGTGTCGGGGCTGGTTACGCCGTAGTCATAACCAAAGTTTGGAGCCTCACCGCATCCTCCGTTACCGCAACCGACATCGTCGGCCAATTGATTGTCCGGGGTATTGAAATCCGTATATATCTTAAAGCTTTGAGGGCAGTTGAGGTTTCCCTCTACGTAATATAGATATTTTTTGGTGGGATACGTCGGATCGCAGGGCATTTTTTTAAGATAAGGGGATAGTGTCGGTGATCCGGGTTCGGTTCCGCAGATATAACAAAGATTCTGGACGGGGTTGCCGTTATATGAACCTGAAAAACAAACATCCGAAGGTTTGGGGTAGCAACCCTTGTCGCCATAATAATCCTCAAACGCCTTTCTCAAATTGTCAAGGTCGGTGGATTTTTGAGCGTCTTGGGCTTTATCGAACTGCTTTTTCGGGTTAAGCAGCAGGATAAGTCCTATACTCAAAACAGTTACAATCGTGACGACAATAAGAAGTTCAAGCAGGGTAAATCCTTTTTTGTTCATTGCTATATAATGATAGCATATGTGGCTTATGGGTTTTTTCTTATCTTTACTTTTGGTTTT
>CAZUBL010000046.1:0-7552 GCA_964618685.1 uncultured Gammaproteobacteria bacterium
GCTGAATGTCAATAGGTAAAATATAACTATGGAGCGATTTATCAAAACAACTTCGAATTTTATCTTCTCCAAGCAAAAGAGCATTTTTTCATCGGCGGTACTACTATCCCTGATGATCGTTCTAGCACGATTGGCGGGATTTTTGCGCTACAGGATACTGGCCGGCTATTTTACGACGGCGGAATTAGATATATTCTTCGCCTCGTTCAGAATTCCTGACCTCATATTTGAAGTTCTTATTACAGGCGCTCTGACTTCGACCTTCATCCCCATATTCGTCAAATACAAATCAGTGAAACAAGACCTATCGGAAAATATCTCTTCAATCATTAACCTGATTTTCCTCTTTTTGGGGATTTTCATTATCGTCACCGCCATGTTGATGGATTATATAATTCCGTTTCTGACTCCCGGGTATTCGATCGAAAAGATGAGTCAGATTGCCAGCTATTCAAGAATTCTCCTTATAGGCCAACTCCCGTTCCTGGTTGCCGGCAATTTCCTAACCGGTCTCGGACAAGCCAATAAGACTTTTTTTATACCGGCGGTTGCCCCCATCTTCTATAACGTAGCAATCATCATTGTTACCGTATTTTTTCATGACACACTACTTTTAACGGCGCCCGTCTGGGGTGTTGTCGCTGGAGCTTTCATCATGTTCGCAGTTCAGCTTCCTCTTCTTTTTAGAAGCGAATTTTCCTACCGCTTCATTCTCAAGAAAACACAAGGGCTTGTTGATTTTGTAAGGATGGTTGTCCCCCGCGCCTTCACCGTGATAGTTGCCCAAATAGACGCCACAATCGACCTGACCCTGGCAACCCTTTTGGGAGGAGGAGCATACACGGTTTTCTACCTGGCTCAGCACCTCCAACTGCTTCCCGTATCTGTTATCGGGATCGCCTTCGGACAGGCGTCCCTCCCCTATCTGACCGAAATCTACCAGGAAAAACGAATCGACGAATTTAAGAAAATCATCACCGATTCCGTCTTGAACCTTTTTTTCTTGACGGTGCCGGCGGCGGTATTTTTCATCTTTGCACGAACGCCTTTGATCAGATTGTTTTTCGGAGGTCAGAAGTTTGACTGGGACGCCACCGTCCTCACAGCCGTCACATTGTCGTACTTTTCCCTCTCTCTTCCTTTCCATACCGTCTACTACCTTTTGACAAGATGTTTCTACGCAATCCTTGACTCCAGAACGCCTTTTTATGTCAGCATTTTTTCGATCTTGATCAATACGACTTTAAGTCTTCTTTTTGTTTTTTACTTCAAGTTTCCGGTATGGGCATTGGCAATTTCGTTCTCAACCGCAATCACGATAAATACCGTCGCCCTGTTTTTCATATTGGCAAAAAGGATCGGTGGGTTTGATATGCTTTTCATTTTCAAGGAACTCACAAAAATGGCGGTTGCCGCCGGGCTTTCCGGTGGATTTTCCTATTTTTTGATGAAGCTTTTGGACGGTCTTATTTTCGATACTTCATTTACCATAAACGTGTTTTTGCTTATTCTTTCAACATTCTCGGTTTTCATTCTTCTATACTTATTCTTAAGCTGGCTCATGGACGTAAAGGAAATTTATTTAATACCCCAGCTTATGCTCAAAGCCAAAGAGTATCAGAAGAAGTTTACCGAACTCTACACCCAGCATGACTAAAAAAACAAACGGCCATGAACAGATGACGGCCATAAAGGCGATTCAGAAAAAATTATTGGGAAAAAGGCTCACCTACCGCGAAGTCTATTCGATAATGGACGAAATATCCCAGGAGAAGCTTTCCGATATTCTTACGACCTATTTCGTCGCGTCTTCATTCAGGGAAGGTTATACCCCAATGGAGCTTTACCATTTCACAAAGGCAATGGTCGAAACCGGCAACTCACTTAAGTTTAACGGCGTTGTTGCCGACAAACATTCTGTCGGCGGGATTGCCGGGACCCGCGCCACTATGATCATCGTCCCCATAGTCGCTGCTGCTGGATTCAAGATACCCAAGATATCATCAAGGGCAATCACCACCCCGGCAGGTACTGCCGATGTCATGGAGGCAATCGCTTCGGTTGAATTTAAGCCCCACGAAATTGAAAAGATCGTCAATAAGGTTGGAGGTTGTATCGCCTGGAATGGGCGCCTGGGGATTGCACCTGCAGATGATGTCATAATCAGAGTTGAAGAGCCTTTGGCCTTTGAGTCTTTCGACAAGATAATCATTTCTGTCATGGCTAAAAAAATTGCTGCCGGTACAACTCACTTGGCTCTTGACCTCCCCTACGGGAAGACCGCAAAAATCCGCCACTTTTCCGACGCCAATATGGTTGCCAAAAAGTTCAAGGATTTGGCCGCCAAGTTTAAAATCAAAACCGTTGTCGATATAAACGAAATGCTTGAACCGGCCGGCCGGGGAATCGGCCCGATACTTGAAGCCCGTGACGTCATGTATGTACTTGAACAGGATAAGGATAGACCCTTAAGACTTGAGGCAAAGGCAGTCAGACTTGCGGGGATGCTTTTGGATCTTTGTTATAAGGAAAAAAGGATCAAAAAGAACGGCGAAGACGAAGCCCGTAGAATTCTCGAGTCCGGGGAGGCTCTAAAGAAATTTAGAGAAATCGTCGCTGCCCAAAAAGGTGACCCGGAAATATCCAGCAAGAGTTTGAAGCTTGCCAAGTTCAAGAAGGAAATCATCAGTACCGTATCTGGTAAAATAAAGAATATCAATAACTATAATTTGAATACGGCAGCTCGTGTTTTGGGATCTCCCAACGACAAAACCGCCGGGATATATTTGCTCAAAAAACTCGATCATAATGTCGACCGGGGGGAAGCGATGATGGTGGTTTATTCAAGTGACAAATACCGGATCAAAGAAGCCGAAGTCACCTTGAAAAACATGCCGATATTTATGATTGAAAAGTAATTATGAAAAAACTGATACCGACAATTTTAATTGTATCGATACTGACACTTGGTTTTTACCTATACTTCAAGGCCGGTACTCTGCCGTTTAACAAGAACAATAAAACCTCAAAGATTTTTATCATACCCAAAGGTGCACCACTTGAGAGCATCATAAACTCCCTATCCAAAGAGGACCTAATAAGGAACAAGCTTGTCTTTTACTTGATCGTCAAGCAAAAAGGGATTGACCGCGCCATACAGGCTGGCGACTTCCGGCTTTCACCGTCCATGGACGCTTATGAGATTGCCGATTCCCTCACTCATGGGACACTTGACGTATGGGTTACCCTTATTGAAGGTACAAGGAGAGAAGAGATGGCTCAGGTGATCGGTCGAGAACTTGGCATACCCGAAATAGAATTCATTTCCCAGGCCGAGGAAGGCTTCCTGTTTCCCGACACCTATCTCATTCCAAAGGACGCGACTTCAGGATCCATAATCACGATTCTTAAAAACAACTATGAGCAGAAGTTTACTCCCGATCTTAAAGCAAAGGCGGCAAATAGAGGTTTGACCGAGAAAGAAGTTGTTATTTTAGCTTCAATTGTCGAAAAAGAGGCTAAAACACCGGAAGATAAAAAAAAGGTCGCCGGAATTCTCCTCAAGCGACTCGAAGAAGATTGGCCGCTTCAAGTTGATGCGACAATCCAATATGCGATAGGGTATCAACCGGAGGAAAAAACTTGGTGGAAAAAATATCTAACCTTTGATGATCTCAAGATAACCTCTCCATTCAACAGCTACATAAACAAAGGATTGCCACCTACACCGATTTCCAATCCCGGTATAATCTCAATTGCCGCTGTTGCCGAGGCCGATTCGTCAACTCCATACTGGTATTACATATCGGATAAAACAGGAGTCATGCACTACGCAAGAACGCGGGAAGAGCATGATGCCAATATAAGAAAGTACCTTGACTGACTCCTCTTTACTCTTGGGGTTTGGGTGGAAATGAATTTTCAGGAGCATACCAATCTTTAGGATCGGCTCCTTTTGTGACCTCGCCCGCTTTCACAACTACAGCAATCAGGCCATGGTCGGTACAGATGACAGAAAGTCCGCACGGTACCGCTTTTGTATAGCCGCCTGAGAAAGTCGTCTCCCCGTTTTTCGGGTAGGCTACGATCTTGTAATTGCCTTCCGGTAAGTTTTCTATCGTATAGGTCCCCTGGTTTTCTTCGGTCTCCACTTTGAAATATGTACCCGGATTGGTCATACTGAAGGCGACCACCTCCAAAGGCGGGATTCCCTCTGAGGGATATCCCAAGGCGCCTTCAATCGATCCGGTTTGAACTTTTTCAGGCTCCAGTCCCGGTTCTAAAGTGGGCGTCGGTTCAATTGATGTTGAAGGAACTTCCTTGACCATTTGCCGGAGCTTGTCGTTCTCCTTCATCACCCCCAAATATTTGTTATAACCCCAGAAAGCTCCAAAACCCAACAAGAAAAAAATCAAGGCAACTATTAGTGTTTTCATAAGCGTTAAGCTTAAAAGACAAAAATAATACTTTTAATATTTGGGAGGAATATAGCCCTCCCAAATGTCTTATTTCAATTTAGTATACCAGTTAATCTGGTAGACTATAATATCTTATGTCCAAGTATTACAACCCTATTAGAAAAAGCGTCTATATTCCCGGTAGTTCATACCCGTTCAGATTGAGCCGATCCCGGATTGATGTTTTTATGAACTGTCCTCGCTGTTTTTATCTTGACCGAAAGCTTGGTGTTGACCGCCCGCCTGGATACCCTTTCGCCTTAAATTCGGCGGTTGATAAACTGTTGAAAAAGGAATTCGATATCCACCGAGCTGACAAGACCGCCCACCCCTTGATGAAAACTTATGGGATCGATGCCGTACCCTTTGCCGACAATAGGATGGACGCATGGCGTGACGCCTTGCGAGGCGGGATTACCTATTTGCACAAGGAGACCAATTTCTTTGTGACAGGAGGAGTCGACGACGTCTGGGTCAGTCCAACGGGTGAGCTCATCATAGTCGATTACAAGGCAACTTCAAAAGATCACGAAGTTACCCTGGACGCCGATTGGCAGATCGGCTATAAAAGGCAGATGGAGATGTACCAGTGGTTGTTCCGAAAAAATAATTTCAAAGTCTCAAACACCGGATATTTTGTCTACGCCAACGGCTCGACCGACCGCGCGGCTTTTGACGGCAAGCTCGAATTTGATGTAAAGCTAATCCCATATAAGGGAGATGATTCCTGGATAGAGAAGACGCTTTTTGCTATCCACGACTGCCTAAACAGCAAGACGATTCCTTCATCCGGCGCTGACTGCGATTACTGCAGATATAGAAAGGCTGCCAGTAGTGTGGAAACTGAGGTAAAAAAGAAAGAACCTGCCAAAAAAATCATTCCCAACGGTCTGTTTTAATGGATGTCGCCTTCCTGCATGTCTACCGGTTCGGCTTCAGCCTGCCTTTTTATGACGTCTCTTGGCTTTGAACCTTCTGCCGGCCCAACATAACCGGCCGCTTCCATCTGATCAAGGATTCTAGCAGCCCGAGCGTACCCTATTGATAACCTTCTCTGAAGAAGTGATGCTGAGGCCTTATCCTGCTGCATAATAATCTCCAAAGCCTGATTAAATAGCGCATCGTTTTCGCCTCCGTTTATGACTTGGGTCCCACCGACTCCAGATCTGACGGTTACCGCCTGTTCGGTTACCTCTTCGGTATAGTGGATTTCTGGAGACTGGGATTTAAGGAATTTGACTAGGTTAACAACTTCCTTTTCAGTGATATACGGCCCCTGGATACGAACAGGTTTAGCCTTGTCGGGAGGAAGATATAACATGTCTCCACGGCCTAGAAGTTTTTCAGCCCCCGGCATGTCGATAATGACGCGGGAATCGATCATCGAGGAAACGTTAAAGGCAACGCGTGTCGGTATGTTGGCCTTCATAAGTCCGGTAATGACATCTACTGACGGCCTTTGGGTAGCCAATATCAAATGGATACCTGTAGCCCGAGCCATCTGGGCGATACGGGTTATAAGCTCCTCTGCTTCACCTGGTGCGAAAATCATCAAGTCCGCCAACTCGTCAATAACGAATAGAATGTATGGTTTTTTTTCGATCCCTTCCATCCCATTATAACTCTCAATATTCCTTGCCCCGACTTCGGCAAACTGCTTGTAGCGATTCTCCATTTCCTTAACTGTCCACTTGAGGGCCGATATGATCTTTTGGGCATCGACGATGACTTCAGTTAAAAGATGAGGAATGCCGTTGTATATAGACAGTTCGACGCGTTTCGGATCAACTAGAATCATTCTCAAATCTTCTGGCTTTGTCCTGAATAGAAAGGACGAAATCCAGGCATTCAAAAGAACCGATTTACCTGAACCGGTGGCTCCGGCTACCAATACGTGAGGCATCTTTGAGATTGACGCGGCAACCGGTTGGCCCGATACGTCAAGACCCAACGGAACCAGCAAGGGGTCGTTATTTGAAGTGAACACCTGAGAAGCAAGTAACATTTTTTCGGTAACGATTTCCGGTCTTTTATTTGGAATTTCAATTCCCACCAAGCTTCGCCCCGGAATCGGCGCTTCAATCCTTACCTGGCCGGTCGTTGCCGCCAATGCCAAAGCCATATCGTTTGACAGGGCCGTAATTCGTGAAAGCTTAGTCCCCATGGTGATTTCAATGGCATACTGGGTAACCGCAGGTCCGAAATTGACTTCGGCAACGCGCGCCCTGATTCCAAATGAATCGAGCGTCTTTTCAATAACGTCGGCATTATGTTTTACGTCCCCACGATCGGCCTCTTTTTGGGCAACGTCAGCCAAGAGCGATGTCGGCGGGTAAATCCAAGTTGACGATTTAGACATTGACGGAAGCGGCCTTATATTGATGAGGTCTTTTTGGGGCATCGTGATTGTCGGGGCAGCTTGTGCGCCTGAAGCGGCTGGTACCGGCATCTTGATCTTTTCTCCAGCTTTCTTGTCCATAATAAACTGTTTTTCCTCTTTTCCACCTACCTTTATTTCTTTTTTGACTTCCTTTTCAAAGAACGTTCTGAAAATATACGTCTTCAGGAAACCAAAAACGCCTTTTAAAACGTCAAAAACGAAGATAAGAAATGCATCGATTGACGTATCGAGGAAAAGGACCAACCCAATGATAAAAATTATCGCCATGATCAAAATCGCGCCTATAAGGGAAAAATCCAGGGTAAGATTCTCAAAAATCACCTGTCCATAATGACCCGACTGGAATATTCCCAAAAGAGACACAAAAACCATGATTATCCCTCCGGTCATATTGGGTTTGACGATTTTCAAGCGCTTGGTATTGAAGAAGTGGCCCGAAACCATAAGGAGAATAAAAGGAATAAGGATGGATAGTCCACCGAATCTCGTTGCGATGTATTCGTTGATTTGCATCAACACGACCCCCTGACCTTGAGGCATAAGGTTTGTCGCATATGACAATAGGAACACAAGACCTGTCCCGACCAACATAAAACCGATGATGTTGAAGATCGTCTGCTTGTTTATTTTCAGTTTCAGAAAAGGTAATCTGACCAAAGATCTTTTTCTTGCCATATAAATGATTCTAGCTACT
>CAZUBL010000047.1:0-7542 GCA_964618685.1 uncultured Gammaproteobacteria bacterium
CTTAAGACGGCCAAAGTAGAGTTTCGACTAATTGTTGAGTCCTCAGCCACGAAGTTGGTTATTATCGTGTCAAGATCTCTCGCCACGGTTGCTCTCAACTGTTGTGCGTAGTTGTAAACATTAAAGAACCTCTCATACAATGGATTATCCCCATAATTAAGAAGCACTTGGTATTTGTTGATTTTTTTATTGAAAAGGAGGTTGTTTAAGATGATTTTTGGGTTTATATGATTTGTGTTTGGCCTGTTGATCTTATTGGTTGAAGGGGCTTCAATTATTTTCGGTTCGTGAAAGGTAGTCGGATAAAGGTTCTTAAAGACCTTAGAATAGTGTCTTATACTTTCTTCTTCGCCCAAAAACATTTTCTTTCGATTCAAAAAGTGAACTGGATATACGTGAAGCCTATATTTGGCAAGAAGGATATTCCAGATAGCGATCGAGTCCAGACCGCCTGAAATTTGGATAACTACGGGACTGCCTTTTTTGGGCATTTTGAAGGCATATCCTCTTTTTTCCCTGAAAATTCTATTAATACCTTCAACGACTTTTTTATCTTCAAAATCCTTATACAGGACAGGGCGGAGATTGACCATATTTCGTTTACTATATATACTTGACAATTTAGTAAAAATCAACTATCATGATTTTATGAAGAGTTCTGTTACAAAAAAATCCCGTTATGAGGCTCCAAAGGGCCTTTCGAAGAAGATCAAGGTTTATACCCTGAGGAAGAAGAATTATTTTGATATCGAAGGTCTTTTGGCTGTAGTGAAGATGTAAAATTCCTTTCTCCATTAAAATTGGTATCTCTCCGGAGCTAGTATGTTGTTGGGATCCATCATTTTTTTTAAGTTGCGCAGCAAACTCTTGTAGCCACCCCTCGCGACCAATAGTTCCTTTCCCGAAAAGTTGTTCAGGCGATACGGGAAATATCCATTCTTGTAGACGCCGGCGAGGATTTCCTTATTGCATTTTAAGGCTCTTTCATGTTCCCCTTTAACGCTTTTGTCGTAAACAATTGAACCTATTATGTACAGTTTTCTGTCGGTTATGCAGTTTATGCCGACGTTGGCCTCAAATCCGTATTTAACCATTGTTTTCTCCATGAGAGGAACAACTACACTCATGTCCCGACCGGTAAAGGGTACGATGGGGCTTATCCAGAGAACTCCGCACCCGTCTCTTTCCGGATCCATATCTCTTGGGATCGCCGTTTTTTTTCTCCAATAGCAACTCCTTACGGCAAAATCCGATGGTTTCTCGAAGGGGTCGTTCTGGTCATTAAAATACACATAAGGAGTAATCTTGCCAAGAACCTCCCTGACTCTTTCCCTCTTGCCCTGCAAGGTCATTTTGGATGAGGCACCCAAAACAAACTGCCCTACCCACTTTCCCACAAAGCCTAATTGTTTTTTGATTTTATTAAGTTGCTTATTTGACAAGGGAGTCTTGTAATCCATCTCCTTCCAGGGATATTGGATATAACAAGATAACGCGCGGATTTCATTGGCGATAAGAAAATTACCTTCAATAGTTCCCTCTAGCTTCAGCACCCTTATAGCTTCTATTACCTTTTCAAGAGCTTTGGTTGTATTAGTGTGAAATGTTGTCAATTGGCTGTATTTCGGTTTCGGATGAAGCCATAATGTCAGCTTGGTAATGACGCCAAAGTTTGACTGGGTAAAGAGTCCGGTAATCTCAGGCCCTACTCCTTCCCGGCTTATCGCCCCCAGTTTGTCCAAGCCAAAATTACCAAAACCCGTATTTATGACTTCTCCTGTCGGCATGACCACTTCAAGGTTGGCGATATTCTCATACATATTGCCATAAATACCCTTGCCTATACCGCGTTCGGAGATATTGCCAATAAGGCTCGAGTGAGGGCTTCCCCCGATCGTACTTATGGTAAGGTTAGACTTTTTTCTGGCCAGGAATTCGTAGAGTTTCTCAAAGGTTACCCCGGGCTCTATGGTCACATAGGCAAGTTCTTCGTTGTAATCAACTATCTTGTTCATGCCCGAAAGCTCCATTAGAATTGATTTTTTTGTCCAGAACGCCCCGTATCCCCAGTTTTTGTTTGTACTGACGGGATAAACAGGGATTTTTTGTTTATTGGCCAGCTTTAGATATTTTTGGACTTCTTTGAGGTTTTTTGGCCTGACGACCATGCTTTGTAAGTTTTTCATTAATCAACTTATGTTATATCAACACCCTATTTTACTATATGACAGTATCAAATAAGAAACTGTTGAACACGAAGAGAGTATATACAAGAAGGGTGACCCTCAAAACAGAAAAGATACCTCAATAAGACATCGTCCAAACCTTGACTTTGACCTTTTTTTCCTTCAAGGCTGGTTTTTTGTAGCCGGGAGTAGCCTTTGCTCGTTTCATGATTCAATTATGAAATAATCTCGAATGTTTGTCAATACCTGAAAAGGTAATAAGACAGAAAATTTACGACGCGGTTTGCCACCATTAACGTATAGAAACCAATTTTGAAAAAGAGATTCCTTCCCCCAAGTATTTCTCGCATCAGTTTGAGTTTAAGAAGTCGTGGTTCCCAACTTTTTTTCCAGAGAAATTTTCTCGAAAACAGGACTTTTGCTAAATTTTTGTTTGGTGCTTTCCATTTTTGTGACAATTTGGCATTTTCTCTACCTATTGTTGATTCCCGAACGAAGTGGTTAATTAGATTCCTTTCTCCAAAATGAGTAACTTTGGCCTTGGAACAATAATAAATCTCAATTTTATTTGAATGGGCCTGGAGGGCAAAATCCAGATCGTGGATTATGCTGAATTTGTCAAAATACAATTTATTTTTCTCGATTGTTTCCTTGCTAATAATAAAGTTCTTGGAGTCCAACCAAAATGAAATGGTTTTTTTTCCAAGGGAAGACATGTCACCCTTAAACAATAGTTGTTCATCGTAATATTCAACACAGTTAAACAGGTTATCCGTAAGTCCGTTTCCGTTTTCGCCCATAACGATCGAGCTCTTGTTTTTAACATAAAAACCCGATAGTTCTTTCAACCAATCTTTAGAAGCCACGCAGTCATCATCGATAAAACATAGGGTCTCGTTTGCTGCCTCTTTTATCCCCCTATTCCTAGCATAGCCCGCCCCTCGCTTTTTTTCGTATACATACCTGACATTATCTGGAACTAAATAGCGGGCTTTCTTATCTATTGAGTTATCAACGATAATTATCTCGTCAGGACGCCTGCTTTGGTTAAATAAAGAATTGAGGCAATTTGACAGGCTTTTTCTGCCGATTGTCGGCACGATTACGGTGATCTTACCCATATTTATGCAAAAAATCTCTATAAGAAAACTTCTTGGGAAAGCTCAATTTCTTGAATTCCGTGCTTTTTATCAAGTCCATAATCAGGCTTGGGTAGAGATCAAATTTTACTTTCGGCATCCTTCTCATGATGCCATCCCTTAATAGTAGTGACATGGCGTCAACTGGTCTAATGGATTTCTCCGATAGATCTTCGGCCCAATTCAAAAAGAATATCTTTTTGATTGGGGCTTTGAGATAACCCATACGCTTGACCTTCTTCTTCTCGAAAGGAGGCTGGAAGGCATGAAAAGACCTTCCTGCCTTTTTAAGTACTAAAATGTCGTCTCCGACTATTTTATGCTTTGGAAAATTGCTAATTATCGTCGATTTCCCCTTTCCGGAAAATCCCGCAAACGCATAAACGTTGCCGTTGTGAACAAACGAGGAACAATGAATGAATATGGTATTGTACCTCATAAGGTTATAATGAATGACTATCCTAACGGTCCAATCGACGACATTAAATAGTCTCACCATCTTCTTTCCTTTAACATCCAAGGTTATTATTTTTGGAGCAGACGTAATCGTATATCCATTATCCTTTTTATTAATTTTTAGAATGATTTTGGGTTTTGATGCTTTCTTATCTGTAAAATAAT
The DNA here is from genome assembly GCA_964618685.1 of uncultured Gammaproteobacteria bacterium. Classification (GTDB taxonomy): domain Bacteria; phylum Patescibacteriota; class Microgenomatia; order UBA1406; family GWC2-37-13; genus GWC2-37-13. The sequence goes on from CAZUBL010000047.1 coordinate 3,947, forward strand.
TTTTGCTAAAATAATCAAAAAGGGTTTCATCGTCTATAATTAGACGACACGGTATACCGGCCACTTTGATATTAACGGATCCTGAACCATCCATGAGAGCAATTATAAAAGAAAGAGGATTTAAATTCATTGCCGAAAGCATCGGAGACAGCATGCTCCCCATCATTCATCATAACGACGAGCTTTATGTTTACGAGGTTGACCATTCCAAACTGAAAGTCAACGACGTTGTCATTTTCAAAGGAGAAAAAGGAAGACTGATTGCCCATCGGCTAATATTCATTGACAAGAGTTTTGCCGTAACAAAAGGCGACAGTAACCCCCATAACGACGGGAGAATGGCCATTAAAAAGATTGTCGGTAGAGTCGAAAAAATTAGACGCAACGGCCAAATGTACAGCCTGGGTGAACTCTATTTGATTCAATCGGCCATTTATTACAAAGAGATATTGAAAATAATCCGGAGTTTCAATCGTAAAGACATAGAGTATCTCGTTTTAAAAGGCCTCCCCCTCCATCTCTATTATCAAGGGACAACGCCTCAAAGGGTGTATCACGACTGCGACTTGATGATCCGAAGGAAAAATTTCGCGCAAATCAAAAAAATAATGAAACAGCATGGCTACAGGGAGGTTGTTGAAAAAACGTTTGACAAAAAATCCCTACCGATCAGCGAGAGATCCGAAATTTCCTTTTCAAAGATTGTGAACGGGGTGCCGGTGATCTTCGATATGCATTTTGAACCGGCATTCCTTATGACTCAGGCCTCGGTCCTTGAGACTTTATACGAAAAGACTCTTTTGGATAAGTTAACCAACGATTTATTCGTCAATAAACGTCTCGTGACCATAAAAAACGAACCGATATGCGTTTTGAATCCGGAATTTCTTCTGGTTTATCTGGCTCTTCACTTTTTTAGCCACAGTTATAGGGAATCCTTTAGACTTCACTTCATGTCTCATATTGTTAAAAGGGAACGATTATCTGTAAAAAAGTGGCTTGAGATAGCTGAAATAATCAACCGTTATCGTCTGGCAAATTTCGTTTACCCATCTTTCAAGCTGCTTATGAAAAATGCTCACCTAAAAATACCCATGTCTTTCTTCAAATTGTTAAATATTACAAATATTGCTGCGGTCAAGGAATATAGCATGACAAATGTATCCTCCGATGAATCTTGGTTAATGGGAGGAGTTGAGAAATTCCTGATTATCTTCAGACTCTCACAAAGACCGTGGCTTATTAAGATATTGGTGTTTCTTAACCCGAAGATTGTCTATAAAATCGTTATTTTTTTGAAGGTAATATTATCTTCTTATTTAAAAGCAGTCTTAAAAATTCATCCAGATCATTCTTAGCTTTAGTTTTTTCTATTCCATACTTTTTGGTTAATCTGGTCACAATTTCTTCTATTGCTTTCCCCGACTTGATATCTTTTATGATGAAGCGGGCGCTGTCGTTAAAGCTGTAGAAGATTGATCTATCGCTGTCGTATATCATCGTTTCCTTATCGACCTCTTCAATAAGTAAGTCTTTGTTTATTTGGTATTTCATATCTTTTAATGCCTAAATTGTAATATCCTATTTCCAAATTAACAACTAGTCATTAACAAAAAGTAGGCTAGCCGTTGACTGCCGTTAAGAACTTCCATTAATTTATTTTTAATAAAGTTTGTTTTTACCTGTACCGAATTAAAATTATGGCGAATATATTTGAACCCAGAACTTACCTTCGTAATTGGTATTTATAACGGCGCATGGTTGAAAATTCGCAAATCTCCTAAGATTATTGTATACCTTGGTGATGTTATCCACCGGGTAATGCTGAATTACGGGCTTCTGCTCCTTAAGCAAGGCCCAAAGAATTCGGAAAATCGATTCTTTTTAAAGGAGTGATTTTATTGTTATCCCCTTTCCATAGCCCGGTCGTTTGCCATTCACCCACTCCGTCTATAGTCAGAATTGCCGATTCCTTAAACGGCGAGTTTAAAAAGCAGGCGCCGGCATGGGAGTAATGGTGGGGAACAAAAAAAATCCTATTCTTAAACCCGAGGCGCCTGATCGAAGACTCGATTTTTATCTTGTAATCCAACCATTCAGGCATTCCTTTAAGGAAGGGTTTGAGCGAAAAAGGGAAAGTGGCGATAAAATTTTCAAGAATCCTTTCAAATTTTAGAAGCGGTTTTTCGTAGTAGGCAACGCAGTCAACGTCTTTCATTTCCATACCCCGACTTTTTAAGCAGAAATCAATTGCCTTGTGGGGAAAGTCGTTATCGTGTTTGATTCGTGAAAATCTTTCCTCCTCGATTTCCGCAACGATCTTGCCGTTTTCAATAATAACGGCGGCGCTGTCGTGGTAATATGACGAAATTCCTAGGATTACCATTAATATGGCGAACTGAAATAATCCGGATCTAACTTTATTCCATCCACTTTTTTCCAAAACGACGTTGGGTTTTTGTCATCGCGCTTAAACAGCCTGTAAAAAAATGAGATCGTACCGATAATCACAAAGTAGAAGATTGTAAGAATGACCGTTATAAAAATGTTGTTGAGAGTTTTAAAAAAAGTGAAAAGCTTCTTCATATAATCGGGTATATAAATACCGGAAGTGGGGAGATCTGGGCGCTTATAACAAGAAGGGCGATAATGATCAAAAACAGAACCAAAGGAATAATCCAGATCTTTTTTGACTTGGTGCCGAGGATAAATATTTGCCTTATTGATTCAAACATTCTATTAGATTGTCTCTTTAATCAATTTTACCAATCTGTTAAACTCTATTTTCTTTTTGGCCTCCCTCATGACCGCTCCGACAAAAAAATTGATGGCAGCGGCTTTACCGGATTTGTAATCGGCAACCGCTCCTGGATTGGCTTTCAGGGCTTTATCAATATATTCCTTAAGGTCATCGTCGGTTATCTCATCGGCGGTAGTTTCCTTTTTGTAGGCTTCTATAACCTTATCCGTTGAATCGACAAACAACTCCGCTTTGATTTTTTTGTGAACCAGCATATTAGCCAGCCTGTCAACTGCGATTTTTGCGGCATGAGCTTTCCCAAATAGATCGCTCAACCACTCCATCTGTGCTTGGGTCTCAAAGATAAGCTCTGCCAGGTTGGGTTTGACATTATATTTTTTCTCCCATTCATCAAGCACCTTGTCCAGGGACTCGGGAACGGTTGCCTTTATACTATCAAGCCATTCAGAATCGATCTTGATTGGCGGTAGATCCGGGTCCGGGAAATAGCGGTAATCGGCGGCTTCTTCTTTGGTGCGCTGCGAATAGGTTATGTCTTTTTCGGCGTTATACCCCCGAGTTTCCTGAATGGGCGTTTCCCCTTTTTCCAGGATTTCCGCCTGACGATGCTCTTCATACCCTATTCCCCTTTCCAAGAACCTGAATGAGTTAATATTCTTCAGTTCTACTTTGTAGTTCGGTAAGCCTTTATCCCCTTTCATCTTTAAGGAAATATTGGCTTCCAGCCTCATTCCACCCCTTTCCATATCACAATCAGATATGTCGAGGTAGCGAATTACCTGCCTTAGTTTTTTGGCGTATTCCTTGGCTTGGGCTGCCGATTTGATGTCCGGCT
>CAZUBL010000048.1:0-7315 GCA_964618685.1 uncultured Gammaproteobacteria bacterium
GCAAGAAAAATATCCAAAAACAAATTCAAAGTCATAGACTACCACCTCTTTAAAGGCGCTTTCGCCCAACCGATTTTTGACCGCGAATTTATCAAAAACCGTCCGAGTTTCAAAACTCCGGCCAAAAACTTTTACCTTGCCAACCTTGATATGACTTATCCTTACGACCGGGGAACAAATTATGCGGTCAAGCTCGGGCGGGAAGTCAGTGAAATGATACGGTGAATTTCAACTTCATTTCCCAGGTTTTTCCGGGCGCTATCAAAATTTCTTTCCTTTTTATCGCGCCTGCCAGTCCCGTCACCGGTTCAAAACATACGAAGTTGTAGTCGGGAGAATTTGCCGGCTGCGACCAAACGACCATATAGTTGAAAACCGGCCGGGTAGTCTCATCTTCAATTGTTATATCTCTGTCGGACAAAAATATGCTCGCCGATTTTGAAAACGGATAGTCATTGTCGGGTGGGGAATTGTCCCAATCAAATTCAGACACATCGAATCCTTTTATCCCTTCCGTTCTTATTTTGTACTTGTCCTTGTGGGGGACATAGAAGTACGGGTGGAGGGCCGGAGCGATTTCCATATCCTCTCTCCCGCGGTTCAAGATCGACATCGAATAGTAAAGACTGTTTTTTTCCGAAAAGACGCTTATAACCACCTTAAAGTCCTTAGGGTATTCCTTAACGATCGTCTTCTTGATGTCGGCGCTTTTTAACTCCATCACAACTTCGCGGCCGGAATCTTTTATGACCTTCCACTCAACGTCGCGGGCAAAGCCGTGCTTCCTTAAGGCGGTCCCCGAATCGCCCCAACAGGGAAATAGTGGCGGAATTCCGGTTCTCTTAAGAGACGACCCCTGGTAAAGGATTTCCTTGGCTTTTCCGGTTACCGGATCATTGATAAACCAATTGGTTATATAGCCGCCGTATGGATTTGCTTTTATCATATCCCTTTGATTCCGATCAATGTTTTATCCTTATGCGGATAAAAATCTTTTTGTTTCTTTTTTGTATAACTCGACGTGGGGTTGATCGAAGGCATTGACCCCAAGAAGATTGGCCAATAACATCATCTCGATCATCTTAAATTGGAGAAACTCTCCGAATGAATATTCCGACAAACCGTCAAGACTTATGTGGGTGAAGGGAATACCCTGGTTTTTATATGCGGCAATCGTGCCCTTGAGAATAGCGCCCATAATCTCGGCCAAAGATTTGCCGGCAATCTGGGGAACGAGCGTTGGGTAACCCATCGATTGGGGAACGCTTATCTTATCCTCCGAGGCGGCTGATATGAAAGTCGTCACTTTGTCTTTCGGACCCCCTAAATACAACTGGGTAACCGAATGGAGGTCGGTCGAACCAATCGAGACCGTTGGAGTCATACCGACGCGCTCCGTTTTTCCATTTGAAGTTTTTTCTTTACCGATGCTTTCGCCCATCAGTTGACGGTACCATTTACCGATCGATTCCAATTCTGGGTGAAAAAGGAAATTGTCGTTTATATTCTTGCCATTGTTGTAATGGTGAAAGAGGATTATGGCCGAGGCGGCGGCGGGATTTTCGAGAATATTTTCCGACAGGCAAATATTCCTCATGTTCCTTGCGCCTTCAAGAAGCCGGTCGATATTAACGCCCGATGCCGCCAACGGAAAAAGACCCACCGACGAAAAAACGGAATAACGGCCGCCGACCGTTTTGGGGACATCTAGCACGTGATATTTCTTGACTTGCGATTGCTTGTAAAATTCCGAATCTTTATCGGCCGTCACGACAACCCGGTTTTCGGCGCCGGCAAGATGTGGGAGGATTGCCTCAAGGTTGGTCAACGGTTCGGTTGTTGTACCCGACTTGCTTATCACGTTTACAAGAAACTCTTCCTTATCTGTAAGCCTTTTCAAAAGTAATGCCGACCGGGAGACGAACTCCGGATCCGTCGTATCCAGAAAAATAATTTTGGGAAACCTGTCAGGACTAACAACGTCGAAGTATCCCAACAAGGCATCATAGATTGCCTTGGTTCCGAGATTCGATCCGCCGATTCCGATATTGAAAATATATTTCAATTTGTTGCTTTTGGTTTCTCGGACTACTTCCTTGATCCGTCCGATAGCCGTCTCATCAAATGGTAGATTGATGGAACTTTCATTGTTGTCGTAGTTATTGGCCAAAGCTACTGCTTGGAGATGTTTGAGATATGACAACAGGGTTTGACCTTTTTCCTCTATCTCGATATTCGGCAATTGGCAATTGTTTTCGAAATTAAATTTCATATTGCTTATTGGATTATTAGCGGCCGGCATATGCCTTCAATAGTACCGACTTTTTGCCCATGGGCTTGATGCTATAAGTTAAAACATTTTCCGGGATAAAGCAAGAGTGGCCGGCGGTCACCGCAACCTGTCCATCATCGGTTGAAACCTGAACTCCTCCCTCACGAACAAAGAGATGGACAAAACTTCCGTTTGTTTTGTCCTCGAACTTGTCGTCCGGTTCCAGGATATCTAGCGAGTAGTCGGGGGTTTTTATGAGGGAATTGCCGTCCCGTTCGGGCGTCATCTTGGCAATGTCGTTGTGTGAAGGATCGGTGTCCAGATATTTGAAATAATCGTCGATGTTTATCTCCCTTATCGATCCGTCTGGTTTCAATTTACCTTTGTCAAATGACCTGATTGTCGAAACCGGGTCCATGACGTCTTTTTGGATTTCGTACAAAACGTTGCCCAAAGGATAGTTGCCCGGGTCCTCCTCCCACGAATGGTGGATGCCGCCTGCCGAAGGATCAACCACCGAATGTTTCTTAACGACATGGGTATTGACGTATTGCCAGGGGTCAACTTCCCTGACCAGGTTGAGGGCTTTTGTCTTGGCATCCGGCAAAGACAACTTATTATCCTTTACATCATTACTTAATTTTTTCATTTCCGATTCGATTTTCTTACAGGCATTTTTGTAATCTTCTATGTCTATTCCTTTCTTGATTCCATAGGTCACCAATCCGTCCTCGAGGTAGTACCATGTCTCGGGTTTGGGATCCCAACGGTCACTTTCCAGACCTTTTTTTATATGTAATTGAAACGAATTGCCGTTTGACTGGTTGAGTTTAATAAGAGGGATTTTGTCGGTAAGACCGGTCACTTCTTTCAGGCTCACATAATCGACATTTTCCTCGTATCCCGTTTTGTTGAAAACGGTTGCCTCGTCGGGTGAACCCAGTTCCCCGACAAATCGACTATCTGTTGACGCATTAATATTCAGAAGCAATTTCGAACCACTGAAAAGTTCATAACTCTGACCGATTTTTTTTCCCATAAAGTCATCAAGTCCCGACCAGTTTTTCATTTTAAGAATGTAGTCTCCTCCCCAGGTAGGTTGTTCGATAAGCTTGGGGACAATCAGATATGGTCTTCTTATTTTAATCATACAAATCGCGTATTAGTATAATATATAAGCGGATTTAGTATAATTCAAGTGAATCATGAAAAACAATAAATTCTTCGTTTACCTTAAGGCCCTTCGTGTTTCCCAATGGATCAAAAACTTCGTCGTTTTCACCGCCGTCATATTTTCGGGAAAGCTTTTTGACATGGATCTTCTCCTGCCCTCAATCTACGCTTTCCTTATTTTCTGCCTTCTGTCATCAACCTCTTATGTTCTGAATGACATCATCGATTACCCTTACGACCGGAAACACCGGATAAAAAGATTCCGGCCGATTGCCGCCGGACTGATTTCCTTGCCCGAAGCGACCTTTATAGTTTTCGTATTCACGATTGTCGCCCTTATTTTAGCGCTTTTCTTCTCGATCCAGTTCTTCGCGTTAAGCCTTATGTTTATTCTCCTACACTTTGCCTATTCGCTATACCTAAAAAAACATCCGACAATCGATATTTTTGCGATCTCATTTTCTTTTATGATCAGGACGTTTGCCGGTGAGGTGGCGACTGGTTACCATATCCCCATCTGGTTGACGCTGACGATATTTTTTGTTTCGCTTTTCATGGCCTCGGTCAAACGGCATGCGGAACTCATCACCCACGGGGCAGACACCCGCGAGTCGCTTTTCCGGTACAAAGGACACCTCCTGGATTTTTTGACCCAAATTTTTGCGACATCGACAATCATCGCCTATGCCACTTACACCTATGTCGAAAAACCGCCGGAAGTCCACACAATTTTGTCCCCGGTCATGATCGATCTTTTTCCCGGATTTGAAGCGAGGAAATGGATGATGGTGACTATTCCGTTGGTCGTTTACGGCGTCGCCCGCTACGCCCAGCTGCTTTATGAACGGGACGAGGGCGAAAGGCCCGAAAAGCTTATTACGACAGATATCCCCCTAATAACAACGATTGTCCTCTGGGCAATGAGCATTGTATTACTCTTTTACGTTTTGTAGCATAAGAGTCCATTGACAAAAAAACATAAACCGTATAGAATCTTTTCAGGGGTAAACAATCGTTCCCTAATTAATATTTAAGTTATATTCTATGAAGAGCAAATCAGATGCCGGAAACGGCAAAAAGGAAGCCGTCACTTTTGCGATCGAACAGATCCAAAAACAGTTCGGGAGGGGATCAATTATGAGGTTTGGACAGGCGCCGGTCGTTCCGGTTGAAGTCATTTCTTCGGGCATTCTTCCCTTGGACTTGGCGCTAGGGGTCGGTGGCATACCGCGAGGACGGATTATTGAAATCTTCGGACCGGAAGCGTCGGGTAAGACGACTATTTGTCTTTCCCTTATTGCCGAAGCGCAAAAGGCCGGAGGAACAGCCGCTTTTATCGACGCCGAACACGCGCTCGATCCTGAATGGGCCAAAACCCTTGGAGTGAAACTCGATGACCTTTTGATTTCCCAACCCGATACCGGAGAACAGGCACTCGAGATTACCGAGACCCTGATCCGTTCCGGTGGGGTTGACCTGGTTGTCGTTGATTCAGTCGCCGCTCTAGTCCCTAAGTCCGAGATTGAAGGGGAGATGGGAGATAGTCAGATGGGACTTCAGGCCCGCCTCATGTCCCAAGCTTTGAGAAAACTTACGGGAATCGTTTCAAAGTCCAAGACAACCGTCATCTTCACAAACCAGCTTCGACTCAAGATTGGCGTCTTCTTCGGAAATCCGGAGACGACACCGGGAGGACTGGCTTTGAAGTTCTATACTTCAATCCGGATGGACGTCAGGAAAATCGAGACCTTGAAAAAAAACAACCAGGTCTATGGTAGCCGCGTAAGAGTCAAGGTGATCAAAAACAAAGTGGCCGCCCCATTCAGGGAAGCCGAATTTGTCATCAACTCTCAAGGGGTCGACCGCGACGAAGCATTGGTTGATGCCGCCTTAAACGCCGGACTCATTACCAAGAGCGGATCGTTTTTCAAGATAAACGACAAGCTTTTGGGACAGGGTAAGGAAGAGGTAAAAAGGGTCATCGGCGATGATGCCAAACTCAGGGGACAACTTTTGAAACAGGTAATGGAAAAGCCCAAGGCGGTAATAAACAAGGATAACGCCAAGTAAAAAGAATCGTATGTTAAACGAAGACCTTATACCCTTGCTGAACAAGGCTTACTTCTTTCTGAAATTCAGACCAAGGTCTGAAAAGGAAGTCAGGGATTATTTGTATAAAAAAGTCTCAACCACCCACTGGTCGCGTGACGCAGCCGAAACAATAATCCAAAAATTGAAGGATCAGGATTTGATAGACGACGATAAATTCGTCGACTGGTTTGTCCGCCAAAGAACCGCCCTCAAGCCGAAAAGCCAAAGGCTCCTGACCCGGGAACTCAAACAGAAAGGGGTTGCCGACGAAAAAATCGAAAAACATTTTTCGAAAAACACGCTCGACGAGGAAGGGCTGGCTATACAGATATTAAAAAGACGTTGGCCGAGGTTTCATGGACTGCCCAAACAAAAAAGATACGAAAAGGCTTCGCGGTTTCTGTTGAGCCGGGGATTCAATTACGAGATCTGTAAGAAATCCATTGAAAAACTTGAGGGTGGGGATTAGAATGATCTATCAATGAGCAAGCACAAGTGGTGGGCGGATAGGAACATTCGTTATTACTACATAACCGAACTTCTTAACAACCTTTTTTTCCTCATCCCGGTATATATCGCTTTCCAAAACCAATACCTGACCCTGACCCAGATGGCCCTGTTGGCCAGCGCCAGGTATGTCCTGATGTTTCTCATGGAGTTGCCGACCGGTGTTTTTGCTGACTTATGGGGGAGGAAAGTCAGTTGCGCCATAGGCGCGTTTATCGACGCCAGCGGTCTGTTTCTAATCGCTTTTTTCCCAAGCACCACTTGGATAATTGTCGGAACGATGATCAGGGCGATAGGCGAAAGCACCATGTCGGGAGCCAATTCCGCCCTCATCTACGACACGCTAAAAGAAAACAATCGGGAAGAAGAATACGTCAAGGTTGCCGCCCGCGAATCAATGATTGTCCAGACGGGGTTGATCCTGGCAACGTTTTTGGGAGGATATCTATATTCCATATCCAAAACCCTGCCCTTTTTCTTAACCGGAGCAAGTATTTTCACGAGCGCCTTTTTATACCTTAGAATGCAGGAGCCGCATCTTGACAGCATCAAATATTCGTGGAGCATATACATAAACAAAACAAAAGACGGTCTGAGGGAACTCGTCAAAAATTCCTACACCAAATATTTGTCCGTTTATTTTATGTTCATTGCCGGCATTAGCTGGTCGTGGATGACCTACCTGAATCTGGTATTCCTAAATAGCCTTGGTTTTGACCAGGGAACCCAGGGAACAATCCTGTCTGTCTCGCGGATGTTGAATGCCATAATCATCGGCATTGTTGCCGTTGGCGCTCTTAAGTTTACAAGGAAACACGGCGCCTGGATTCATCCGGGCCTCATGTTTCTTGGAAGCTTAATGGCCCTTATACCGAACCCTATCATCAATGTTATGGCGATAATGCCCCTCATGTTTGTATCAACCCTAAGATTCAATCTGCTTGGGAAGCTTACCAATGAAGTATTCGATTCCCGCCATCGGGCAACCGCTCTTTCAGCCCTAAATCTGTTGCTTGGATTTCTTTATTCTATTATCGTTGCCTTATCAGGTCCTTTAACCGAAATAGCCCACCCGAGATGGATATTCTTCTGGACCGGGATCATGCCGCTGCCTTTGATCGTTTGGTTGGTCTTCAAAATGAAACAGGCGCGTCTAACAGCGTAAAACAGATAATCGTCCTTTCGTGTCTACATCATAAAAACAATGCCGGCTATCGGGTTTGTAGTTGAAGATTCATTTATTAAGGAGTAAAATATGGGTATTAGAAATTG
>CAZUBL010000049.1:0-6999 GCA_964618685.1 uncultured Gammaproteobacteria bacterium
GCATCTCCCGCAAGCGTTGCGAAGTCTGTTTTCAATTCACCGGTATCGACGATATTCTGTATCGTATTTGTCATATCGTCAAGGGTGTTGACCCCGCCTTCATTGAAGCTGTCTTCCATGGTTCCACAGTCAGCATCACCACACCAAGGCATCTGGTTTTTGATGGCGTAATATCTGATAACAGCTCCCTGGAATTCGGAGACGGTGTTTCTAACTCCGGTGTCTGTACCTTTCTTCAGTTGTTCAAAAGGATCAAGAGCGGCTAAAAGTCCAACTGCTAAAGCACCAAGAAGAGCGATCACGATCAAGAGTTCGATAAGGGTAAATCCCTTTTTAATGTTTTTCATATGTACTTACAATATAATTCAATTCTTTTGTAATTGTCAAGAGATATTTGATCTGATATACTTTAATTTATATTTTGTTATTAATTAGTAAAGATTAATTGTTTTATGGCACCGTTACCCAAGAGGAAATTTTCAACCAGAAGAAGCGGAAAAAGAGAGACTTCTAAAGCAAAATCTCTTCCCAATTTAGTGAAATGCAAAAACTGTGGCAAAGAAAAATTAGCTCATAGAATTTGCAAATATTGTAATAAGTAAATAATGGACCCCCGGCACAAAGACAGAATCGCAGTAGTCCAGGAACTTTTTGGACAGACGTTCACAACTCAGCCGACGCTTCACGAAAAAACCAAGAAGGTTCTTGAAAACCTTAAGTCCATAAATACCGTTATCCAGAAGTTTGCCCCCAAATTCCCAATCGACAAAATTGCCAAAGTCGATCTGGCCATCCTTCAGTTGGCGGTCTACGAAATGACCATCGAAAAGAAAGAACCCCCGAAAGTGATTATTAACGAGGCCGTTGAACTCGCCCGAGAGATGGGTGGGGAGAAAACCTACTCGTTCGTTAACGCAGTTTTGGGAAAAATTTATGGGAAATCAGTATAAGGATTTAGAAAAAAAAATAAAGGTAACTTTTAAGGATAAGGACCTGTTGAAAAACGTATTTATCCATAGATCCTACCTTAACGAACACAAAAACTTCGAACTCCCCTCTTTTGAAAGACTTGAATTTTTGGGAGACAGCGTTTTGTCTTTAATAACTTCGGTATACCTTTTCAAGAATTACGGAAAGCTCAAGGAAGGAGACTATACCGAAATCAAATCGGCAATCGTCAAAACCGGGAGTTTGGCTGAGGCGGCTGACTATTTGGGACTGAACCAGTACTTAATGCTCTCCCATGGCGAGGAAAAAGGTGGCGGACGGGAGAACAAAAACATATTAGCCGACTGCTTCGAAGCTTTAATAGGGGCGATATTCCTTGACCAAAGCTTTGAAGCCAGCTATCGTTTTGTCGGAGAGTTTCTTTTCAATCGGAAACTCGACCATATCGTCAAAAATGAACTTTATCTGTCGGCAAAAAGCCGTCTCCAGGAATTGATTCAGGGAAAATACAAAACCACCCCAAAATATGTAGTTTTGGAAGAGAAGGGTCCGGAACACAAGCGCGTTTTCGAGATCGGCGTTTACTTTAAAAACAAAAAACTTGGGGTTGGGGTTGCCCTTTCCAAAAAAGAGGCCGAAGAGATCGCTGCCCAAAATGCTTTTGATAATCTCAGCGACTTATGATAAAATTTTAAACTATGGCAGTTACTTTAAGACTATACAGAGTTGGAAAAAAAGGACACCCGACCTATAAGATTGTGGCCGTTAACAAACGCTACAAATCAAACGGTAAATATATCGAAGCGGTTGGTACCTATAATCCCCACACCGACCCGGGCGAACTCAAGTTGGTGAAAGAAAGAGTCGAGTATTGGAAAAGTAAGGGCGCCATCATCTCCGAAGGCTTGGGAAAACTTCTTAAAGGCAAGAAATCTTAAAAAGGATTGGTCTTCTTTGGGTAGGAATAATCAACCGTTGGGGCAGCAACTTCTTCTTTAAAAGAAAAATCCACTTTGTCTCGCAAAAGAGCGATCTCTTCTATTGTCTTGGGATTTATTACCACTCCGTCGGCGAAGTTAAGGGCAACCTTTTTGTTGTAGAAGGTTAGGTTAACCTTAATGGCCGATGATTCCTGGGGATTCAGCTCGATCTTGTCGGAAGTTATAAGTCTACCCCCGGCAAAGTTGTAATTTTCAAGAAAACTCATGAATGCCGTCGTGTCTCCCACCCCGGTCACCGAAAGCTTTAACTCTTCTTTTGTCGAAGCCTTCATGTTTACGGTATAGGAGGTAATGATAAATCCCGTTTTTCGGGACAAGGTTTCAAGCGCGAAAATGATCGAAAAGTAGTCCTCAGCTTCAGGAATCAAGCTGTTTAAAAGCTGGATATCTGAATCGAGCTCTTCAGAGGAAGGGACGACCGTATTCAAAAGATTGAACTTATTGCGAAGCTCGGTCACTTCGGTTGTAAGCGACTTGTTAGTGACGTCCGCTTTCTGGATGCGGTCTACGCCCGTTTTGACAACAACAACGACAAGTACCAAAAGTAGTGCCGCCCCGGCTATATAAATGAGATTTTGTTGTATTAATTTTGCCAAATACGGCATGATTTTTTTCATAGTTTTATAAATTTGCCGGCAAAGCTTATTTCGTAGTTTTCCTTGTTATCTTCGCTTCCGATAACCGAAAACGACTTTAGGGAGATTTGTTCGAAATTATTAAGAAACGATTCTGACTCGATGAACTTAAAGAAATTCAATAGATCAGGAAAGCTGTTGAAGGCAATCGTAAACGAGACTGCGCGGCTTTTATCTATGCCGAAGGACTTAATTTCCGAAGCTTGGGTACTCTCGCTTAAGGTGCCTGCAAGCAAAGAGTAATAAGGCAGACTTGAGGCGTCATCTTTCATAAAGTCGGTCAGGTCGGAATATTTCCTCTGCATATAAAATATCTTGGCCTCGTCCCCTTTTTTGTCGGAAAGGGCAACAAGGAGATCTTGTTTCTGCTCGTTAAGGTTGGAATTTTGAGCTTCCTTACCTCTAAGGACAATGAAGATCGTTAGGAAAGTGGTGAAGAAAATTGCCCCCAAGGCAAGGACGGAAATCTTTAACCAAAAAAAGTACAACTCGTATTTCTGATAGTCTTCGCGGCTTACCGCCAAATTGATTTTGGATTTTCTCATCGGGTTATCTTAAGTTGCCTCCAAGGCTGGAAATGAAAAGCGACAACTCGTTTCTATGCGATTCGACAAGCGGATTTTTCATGGTGAAATTGTATGGATTCAATTCAAGTGTTTTTATCCCAACATCTGCGGATATAAAATTGGCAAGCGACGGGAAAAGATATGCCTGATTAAACATGTATATGGTGTCGACCTTTTTTGTGGCAATAAACCTCTTAAGCTCAGCCCCAAACTCTTTTATAAGTGGTGCGGCGATAACGTCAACCGGGTAACTCGACTTGTTTTTCATATCAAAAGTCTGGAGAATTTCGGATCCTTTTTTGGCGTCAGAATCAGTGTTTATTTGGATTTCCTTAAGAAACAACTGGTAACCAATTGCGAAACTGTGACTTTCCTTGACGGTCTGACCATCATTTTCGAAGTAACTTAAATTCGTGGAATTAAGTCCGAAATTGGCGATCACGGTGGATTTGGCGGCCAAGTTTTTACCAAAACCGTTGATAAAGCGTGCCGATGCCGAAAGTTCATTTTCAACCGCCTCAGGAATGAGTCCGGCAAGTTCTACAGCGTTTTGGACTTTCTCGATAAGCTTTTTTGGAGCGGCGACGATCAATATGAGGATCTTTTTTTCCTCTTTGTATTCTTCGATGATTTCAAGATCGATGTTGGTTTCCTCAATCGGCATCGGAATAAATCGGTCAGCCTGGTACTTGATTGCCGATATGAGCTCCTTTTCGTTGAGTAGCGGCATGGTCAATATCTGGCTATATGTAAAACTTCCGGGTATAACGACGTTGACGTTTTTTTTCGAGATTTTGATTGAGCCGACAAGCTGGCTAATGGCGTTGGACTGATCTTCAGTCACTTTTTCTACATCCGAGGTGTAGAACGTTGGAATAGTCTCGACCTTGCCGATGGCCGACACTTCAATAAGGCCATCCTTTTTCTTGGAATCTACGACTTTTGTATATTTTTCACCAATGTCCAGACAAAAAAAATTATCAGCCATATTTTAAATATATCAGAAATTCCTGAGTTTTATTTTTGTTTGATAATGCAATTCGGCAGTCTCCTCGACTCTGGTTGAGGAACATAGTCCGGCATCAGTCATAAAGCAAATATCGAATTCAACGGAAATTACGGGTGCCGAAAAGGCGTTGACCCGTGAGCAACCGAGAGCAAAGTTTGTTATGATCGTTTGCTGGGAATTGAGAACCGCCGATTCGATCAGGGCCGACGATTCCGAGGAGACGGTTTCACCACTTACGATAAAACCAAACCACTCGCCGTACTGATCCTGAAAATACAACGGACCGGGGTGAGAAGTTCCGACATCGTTACAAACAAGATTGCTATCGGATGGAGGAGTTGCCGAATGGATAGAGAAAGCATTGTTCCTTACCGTATTGGCAACAATATTCAGTATGTAGTCTCCTTCACCTTTGACAGTTACAAGTCTATTGATTTTCGTCTGTTCCCGGATTATTCCAAAAATTATGGCAAATATTGCCGGGACAACCAAACCGACTATGGCAATGACGACAATCATTTCGATAAGAGTAAAGGCTTTCTTTTTCATAGTTATTCCAACAATTTAAAAACGGTCTTCACTTCGACATCAGTCCCACCTTCCCAAACAACGGTAACCGTGGCATTGACTTGGTCCGGATTTGAGGCATCGGGAATATTTTCAAGTACGACCTCCCTTTTGAAAATCTGGGGAGCGCCCAAGGTGTAATTCTCCCCGCACTCTCCGGGAGAGCTAAAGTTTAAGGTGCTTAAACAGTAGGTTGTTGAACCGAGCGACGAATCGAGGGCGGTAAACGCCGTCCAGTCGTCTTCTTTTTGGCCCCTCAACCACTCAAGCCCTTCTTCGGCAAAATGGGACGCAAGAATTTTATACTGGTTGATTTTCATCGTTCTTAAGGAGTATGTCGTCACCGCCATTGCGGCCACGAAAAAAAGCGACAAAATTGTTATAAAAACCAAGACTTCGATTAAAGAAAATCCTCTTTTCATAAATTATTAGCAACCAAACAAGGACTCGTTGGTTGAAACGATGCCGATTGAAGTAATTGAGACGTCAATACACTTTGAAATGGAATCGCTCTTCAATCTTATGGTTCCAATTGGAATATTCACATTCGCGCCAATTGGCGGAAAGTCAAAGTTCCCGGTGCCGTTTGAAATTATGACGTTTGAGTCAAGGATGTATTCCTGGATTTCCTGTTCCATCCCGGAGCATAGAAAATTAAGGGAAAAAGAATATGTTCCAACAGCGACCCTATACCCTTGAAATTCGGAACAATTCTGGTCGTAAAGGTCCGACGTCAGGGCTTTCTTCTTGGCAAGTTCAATAACCGATATGAGTCTTTTAACTTCTTTCTTGAGTTTTAACTCATTGTTGTAGTTATTGTATCGCGGAAGCGCCATTCCAGAGAAAACCATAATAATTCCTATACTTATGATAAGTTCTATGAGCGTGAAGGCTTTTTTCATAAGAATTTATTTTTGGCCATATGGCCCGAGACAGTAATTGCAGTTTCCTCCGCACTGTCCGGCAACGCAGGTCGTGCCCCCACTCTCAAGATATGCGCCAACCGTATAGTCGCTTGCGGTACCCCCGTAGTAGTAGGTATACGGTGATCTTGGATCCGTTGGGATCGTTTGCAGATAAATTCCATTGGCACATCCTGATGGGTCGCACAGGCCGTTACCGACATTGGGAATTGAAGCCGGATAAGTGTCTTCGGAACTTCTGTACATCTCAAGGGCAGCCCTGATCTGTTCAAGATCGGCCTTACGCTTGGCGTCCCTTGATTGTTTGCCGAACTGGCTGTAGGCAACGGATGCAATTGAGGTCAACAAGACCATGATGGTCGCAACTACCAGAAGCTCAATAAGTGTGAATCCGCGTCGTTTTTTCATTGCTGGTTTGAAACGCAACAACTTAAGTTTGTCGAATTACAGTCTTCGGTCTCAAGATACTTACCGCCGCCGATATCCTTGGGACAGATGGTAAATCCGGAAGTACCACAGGTAGCTCCGCTTCCGCATTGGTAATTGCCGCCCAACGGGTCAGACGGCATTTTGAGGATGACGACATCGGCAGCAAGGGAAGTGCAGTCGGCAACGCTAGCCGTGAGGTTGCTTCCTCCAGCCGGGATCGACGCCGGATACCTGTAAGAACACAGCGAATAGTACTGCTCAAAGGCGTTTCTTATCGAAGAAAGGTCGCTTTTTCTTTTGGCGTCACGAGCCTTTCTCTGGGCCGTTGAATAAGAAGCGATTCCCATACTGACCAAAATGGCGATAATACCGACAACGACCAACATTTCAAGAAGCGTAAACGCTTTTTTCATAATTATGGCTGATTAACTATATAACAAGGTCCGCTTTGACAAGTGGAACAAACGCTGCAGTTAGCGATTCCTGTTTGAACGTCCGGGTCGGCTTCGTTTTCAATACAGGCGCACAAAGTGTATGTCAGATCGGAATTGTTGACGGAGTAATAGTAGGAACCGCCAACCGAAGGATCAGCCGGAAATCGATTCATATATATGTTTCCGGAGCAGCTCCCGAGACTCGACCAGCAAGCTCCCGCAACCGGCAAAACAGCAGGAAACGACGGGGGCGATTGGTCCTGCTTGTACATTTCAAACGCTTTTTGCACCTGCTTGAGGTCGGACTTCCTTTGGGAATCACGGGCACGTTCGCGGGCGCCCATGAAGTTAGGTAGAAGAAGGGCCGAAAGCGATCCTATAATCGCAATGACGACCAATAGTTCTATTAACGTAAATGCTTTTCTCACAATTTCATGTTATAGGTTTTGGAGATAAAAATCAATATATGGTCAACGGTCATTTGGGG
>CAZUBL010000050.1:0-6931 GCA_964618685.1 uncultured Gammaproteobacteria bacterium
CGGGCCAGTTCTGGCAATCTTTAGGAGGGCTACCGACGCGGGCTCTTGTGATATACGCGAATATGAGGGAATTATCGAATAGGACTCGGCGGTCAATGCTTTTGGGTAAATGGGCGATTGTATGCTTCCGACTTACCTCTTCTTCCCATTCCGAAATTTGGAGTAACCCCATGATCTTTATATCGGTCGGGTTACCAACAGCGCTGCTACAGCTGGTTCCGGCATTGACGCTGTCTGACGGGACTATGCCCGTTTGAGTATGATAACCGAATCCGTAGCAAGGATTTCCGGCGCCGGTTTTCCACCAACCGTAAGTATTATAGATTCCGATGGTTTTTGCATTGTCATTCTTGAATCTTTCACCTGTCTCAACCGTCTTGAAGGCCATAAGTAACGCCGTCGGAAAACAAGTTCTTTTGCTGACTTCGTCAAAAATTTCGTTAAGACTGTCACCGGGACGCCTGTCGGAATCAATAGGTACTGGTTTTGGAGTGGCTGTCGGTTTGGGAGGTTTAGTCGGTTTAGGGGTTGCGGTTGGAGCGTTAGTTGGCTTTTTGGTTGGCGAAACGTAAGACGTTGGTCCGACGGGGATGTCGGTCGGAAAGTTTATAGAATCGGTCGGTTCAATAACGGGTAGATTTGTTGGGGAGGGAGCGTTTGAAATTGAGGGGAGTCCAAAGGAGTTATTTGGGTCGTTCCATTGGTTTGGATCATTGTTGTTTGAGAGGTCGATATTGAGGGTGAATAGTTTAGTGAGCGAAGAAGCGTTAAATTTTATTCCGGACAGGAGACCCTTAATATTCCCAGCTTGAACGGAAACCACTTCCGGGTTGTCAGAAAAATAAGTAATTCCTTGGACGATAATCAAGGAAAGGAATATCGACAAAAATATCTTCAATCGGTGTTTAAGCATATATTGATTTCCTTATAGTATTAATATACATTATATATAAACACTATTTGGGTGCTGAAAATTTCGGAACATCTTTTATGAAAAATCGTAGGGGCGAAATCGCTACACTTTTAACACTAAGCTTGGTCTTAATCGGAACCGCTGTTACTATCGCCACCTCATTCATCGCCAATAACAGAAATAACATCGCGTCAAATCCGCGAGCAGCTGGAACAAATAGTTGTTGCAAGGTCTACGAATCTTCAAGTGCTTGTGGGGGAGGAAAGAGAATTGTGAATATGGGTAACGCCTATACGAGCACGTGTGCGGCTAACGCGATGGTTGATTGTTCTTCGGTCGGAGGGCCAACCACAAGTGGTGCTTCGATATGTCCAGGAGCATCAGGGCCGGGTGATACCGATGGTACAGCTTTGCCAAACTGTCCTTACACCTTAACATTAGCTCGAGTTGAATGTGGGCAAAATAATTATGAATCCACTGGTTGCCGAGCCGGAACCTATAAGTGTAAAGGTGATGCGGCGCCGGGCTTGAACTATGGAAGCGTCAAAACTTGTAGCAATAATCCGGCGATAAATTATTACCAGATAGGAAGCAAATATTATAAATCAAAGACCGATACGGTTGGAACCACTTCTTTAAGTTCCATATGTATAGCTCCAGCGGCAGGTGGTGCAGGAGGAGGGCCTGGGTTTGATCCGACATGCGCAACAACTACCCGGCCTGACGCGGTTTATAGATGTTGCAACAGATTGGGTACACCGACCGGTTGTTACGAATCGCCTTGCGATGGAAAGTCAAAATCACCGATTAATTATAATCAATACCAAGCTTGTTCAGATGTTCCACCTGTCGATCCGGGAACGGGAGCCGGAGGGCAAACTCCAGGCGCAATTGGTTACTGCTGTTTGGTGTATAAACAAGGCCTTTATGCATCGCAGTATGGTTGTGATGCTTCCCAATATGCCGCTAAAGTTGTCGGATTCACGGGAGTTAAGGAAAATGGAACCGCCGGTTATACAAGCTGCGCGACAACCGGTTATGAAAAATATTCCGGTACTTATAAGGTGGATGATTGTTCAAATATTTCAGGTGCCGAATCGTTGGCAGCGGCTGGATCTGGTTCTATCTGTATCGGCGACCCAGATACTCCGCCGGTTGTTGTGCCAGATGTACCAGCAGGACCTGATGAAGGGGAATTGGGAGGGGCGTGTATGCAGAAATTTAATCCTTTGTCCCTCTCTTTTTCATATGAGTGTAATGGTAGTTTAGTTTGTTCAAGTCAGAGCGATACAGGTACTTGTCAAAACCCACCAAGAACTGATACCTGCACACCACAGAATTCTAAAAATGATGGAAACACTTACGGTTGCTTTAGCAACTTATATAACGACCCAGCCAAGTCGTGTAAAAATATTTCAGGACAACCAAACGTGTATATGGCTGCGACCGGTTTCACCTGTAAGCAATCGTATCAAGTCTGTTGTAAGAAACCAACCGCCGGTAATCCACCTGGGGGGGGAAACATAAGCGTGACCTGTTCCCAACCAACAAACTGCACCGGTGGTGCAACGGGCACATATGTTAAAGGTGTGCAAAATGCAACCGGTGGTAACCAATTGACGCAATATTTTGCAGATATAAATAGTTGTAATACTTGGACTGGTGGAAAGTCGAACATAAGCGACATATGCATACCAAGTGTTGCTGGAGTACCTCCCGGCGGAGGTTCAACGACCGGGGGTGGTTATACACCTGATCCCGGTCGCTCGTGTAATGCGCCCCCCCTAAACATCCGTTTTTCTGATTGTTCCTTCACGCAATTTAAACAGGATAATGCGCCATGTAGTATTACAACCCCGCTTCAAAATGTCACGGGTCAGGGATGTTCCATTTTCAGGGTATGCACCGATGCTATGAAGAAAACCGGGGACACATGTAAATATGAATGTTATAAGGATGGAAAAAAACAGAACTGCCTTGGAGGGGCAAACGATCCTAATTACAAGTATCACGTAATACATGTGGCAAATAATACGCCATATGAAGTTAGAATTATTCCCGGTCAATCAGATGGCACAGGCTCAAAAGTAATAAAAAAATACCTTGTCGGGCCATCCGATAAGCCATTTCCATTGAGTGGTGTAACTCTGGTACCCGGTCAGCGTACGACCTATAACCTAAAAGATATGAATATAGATATGTTAACCTGTAGCAGTGTTAGCTTGAATTCTGTTGGAGCAGAAATCAAATATATAGTAAAAAAACCGGATGGCGATCTGCACATGACGGCAACTGGTTCAGACGGTTGCGGTGGCGGTGTTAGAATATTGATCAATATAACAGGACAATGAACAATATATTAAATAATCGATTTCTTAAACTCTTTTTAATTCTCGGTGCGGCATATTTCGTTAGCGATTTTTCTTCAAAATCGATTTTTCTTGCTGGGACACCAAAACTTAATCCTTTTGCCGCCAACAACATGATTGTTAGAACTAGGTCATTTATCAGCAACACCGGAGCAATTGTTGCCGGTCTTAACCCCTTGAACTTTATAAAAAGAAACGATAATAACGATCTTGAGAATATACCTACAACGCAAGTTGAATTTGCGCAGGATATAGATAACGCCCTTCAGGCGCCCTTAAATCAAGTCAGCAAAGGTGTGTATGCTGGAGAGAAAGACGGATACCAGGTAACTGAAGTCAAGATAGGTGAATTCGAATATTTAGAATACACATTTAACATAAGAGGTAAAGATGTGAAGATAAGGGTTCCCAAAGATCAAGAGCCTCCATCGCAGGAAACGATGGAAAAGTTGTATTGATTGCGCAACTTAGATTGACATTTATATTATTAGTTTCTAATATTAATCTATGTATATCGGTCCGTTTTATTTTGACACGAAAGAACTCTTCCTGATATTGGCCGCGGTTCTTATCGGTTTGGCGTGGGCACTGGGTTGGCCATTATGGTGGTTTGACAAAAGATCCTTATTGACTTTAATTGTTTTAATGCTCTTTACCAAGGGTTTGCTACCATCAATTCACAACGAAGCTTTCTTTATCCTGGCTTTGGTTACGATATTTTTGAGCCTTTATTTGCCGGTTTTCCAAGTAGTCCTTTTCTATTTTGTAAGTTTTTTTATGTTCAGGTTGTTAAAAGTAATCTAATATGAAGAAATTATCACTGCTTTTTATAGTTCTTATTTCCTTGGTTGGATTTTTAACTTTAAGGAATGTTGATAAAACATATGCCCAGGAAACCCCGACATTGTGCGGCGGTATACAAGGCTTGGTTTGTCCGAACGGGTTTTATTGTGAATATGAAGACGGATCAAAGGTAGCCCCAAATCCTGACGCTTCGGGAGTATGTCGTTCCAACGACTTTGATTGTAAAGGAAAAACCAATGGCACTTCGTGCAAAAGATGTCAACCTTGTCCTCAAGGGTCAACGTGCGCAGCAGTATGTACAGAAGAAACCGGTACGTGTCAGAACAATGTTTGTACGGTTGCTCCAACCGCCACTCCGACACCCATCCCTCCGTGGAGCATAGCTCCGGTTACAGCCGGAACAGCCGATTTATGTAAGTCATTGACTATATCTGACAATACTTTGGGTTCAGGGGAAAGTATACAAGTTACCGCAAAGTCAACGAGCACGGACATAATATCGTTCGGGTACTGGCTTTATAATATGGACAACGTTGCAGGCGGTAATCCCAAACCAATAAGGTTTACAACCGATACGACAAAAGTTGCCGGCAAAGTTGCCAATAAGCAAATTGCTGATGATACCCACGTTCTGACAATCAATTTTTACGATATAAACAGAAAAGATCGAAACTGGAACTATTACATGTCCAAACCCAAAAGGATAAAAGTCGACGCCTATTTCAAAAAAGCGGGTACTAACGTGTGGTCAAAGTATAACGCGAACTGTTCCAAAGTTTTCAATGCGGCAACCGTTGATCCAACTCCGACTCCGGTTGCAAGCTGTGTTTGTGCGGCTGCCGGCACTTGTGCCACCAGCTGTTTTTTCGATAAGTTTGGATCGGGTGTCACCTATACTAATCCGGTCAAATGTAATTTGGGGGCAGGTTTATTTAGTAGTGCGCCGACTGCCGCCGATAAAAACCAATGGTGCCGGAATTACATGAGGACGAAAGGTGATTCGAATGGCGACGGCAAGGCCAGTATTCTTGACTATTTTTACTATATGTCAGCGACCGCTTTCGGAGCCAAATTACCCCCAACGGTAAACATAGATTTCAACGGCGACGGTGTTGTAAGCTCGGCCGACAAGGCAATATTAATGAAGTCGCTTAAACCACAATGAAAAAAGACTGGACCAGACTATTTGTTGTTTTCTTGATCACCGTAGGCGCGGTTTTTTGGGCGCTCAACTATCTTTTTTTGAGCGGAAAAACTGCCCCTAAATCTAGAGCATCCGGTGAAACGATTGAAATATCTTATGACCCGGCCGCGCCGACAGTTGCTTCGGGAGCTGATGTCACGGTTATGGTAAAGATGAAACCTTCGACCAATATTTCCTTAAGAGGTTACACTCTTAAGTTTAAATTCGATAAAAATATTCTCCAGGCAAAATACATCGACTACAAACTCGGCGTTCCGAGTCCGGACTTTGCAGACACGAGCGGTACCTTAACCAAGGTAAATGAATCTGGAACCATAAATATCCAAGGGGAGATTCAGAATTCGACGGGTTTGGTTATGAATGGAAACGCTACTGTCGATCTTGTTAGGTTGGTGCTTACCGCCAAATCGGCAACCGGTACGACGTTAAAAGCTAGCGATGCCAATTTTTTCATTGTCAAGTCTGACGCAACTATTGAAACCAATACTATATCTGCCGTGGCGGACTTGAAAATAAATGGAGGTACAGCCGCGGCAAACTGCACTTCCTTTACTGACGATTTCTCAGCCTCAGCACTTAATCAAAATCGATGGTCGACCCCGACCGGAAATAGTGGCAATGTCAGTATCGCTGCTGGAGAAGTCTTAATAATCGGAGTTCCCGCGTCAACCGACTCTTCAGTGAAAACTACGGCAGCACTAACAAAGCAGACTTTGTCCGGAAACTTTGAAATTGAGGCGGTTCTGAAAACTTTGAATATAACTTCCGCGTCCGGTTCCGGAAGCCTTTCAGGATTGGGTTTCTTTGGAGACCCATATGATGGGTTTGCGATTGAGAGACAGAGCAACGGTCAGTTAAGGGTACTTTACGATTGGAACGATACCGACTGGGTAGCCCCGACTACCGTCAATACTTCCTTAGCGGCAACATCGCCCGTTAAGGTGAAAATCAAAAGAACAAACGCCAATCTTGAATTCCATTACGATCTCTTGGACGGTGGAGGTTACCGGTTGGCTAAATCGTTTAATACCGGTTATACGGGCACAGGCAATGTTTACCTTTATGTGAAGAATAGTGCTCCGGATTATCCGGCCGCCAATACGAGATTTGACGATTTCAAGTTGGCATGTGTAGCGGGAGCTGCGACGCCGACCGTACCGGCCGGTACGACGCCGACAACGGCCGTAACACCAACGGGTGCGATTCCGGTCACCGGGAACACTATTCTCAATCTTAAACTTAAGTTCCAAGGTATACCTTCAAAACCGGCGGACTCAAGAAATTTCATGAACGTCAAGTTCACCCTATCAGGGGACGGTATTACAACGCCTCTTGTAAAATCAGGTTCATTCGTGAGCGATGGCAGCGGCGTATGGAGTGGTAAAGTAGGTTTTGACGTCTCCTCACCCGCAGGCAAAAAGTATATGCTTTACGTAAAAGGTCCACGCCACGTCCAGAAAAAGATCTGTGAAAACGCTCCAAACGAAACTGCCGCTGGTACCTATCGCTGCAGCTCTGAAGCGATGACTTTGAAAACCGGCGAAAACACCTTTGATTTCTCAAAAGTGCTTCAACTGTCGGGAGACATTTATGGGCCTGACAAAAAACAGGATGGAGTAGTTAACGCTATTGACATCTCGT
>CAZUBL010000051.1:0-6465 GCA_964618685.1 uncultured Gammaproteobacteria bacterium
GAGCGGGATACGGGAGTCGAACCCGTCCTATCTGATTGGAAATCAGATGTTCTACCGATGAACTAATCCCGCTAAGTAAAATATTATATCACTTATCCCACCCTTGGGGATGGTTTTTGTACCAGGCAACGAGTGATTTCACCGAATCCTCAATTGTTCGCTTCGGTTCCCATCCCAATACCTCTCTTGCCCTTTGGATGTCGGCCACCTTTTTGGCGTCGTCACCCTGCCTCGTATTGGCTTTTTCAACCGTAATTTCTTGACCTGTGATTTTCTTGACCTGTTCAACCACCTCAAGAACCGAGTTGCCGGTGCCGGTTCCAAGGTTGATCGTATCGCTCTTGCCGGTTTTTTTTATGTATTCGTACGCTTTGAGGTGGGCTTCGTTCAAGTCAACGACGTTGACGTAATCCCTTATCGGCGTTTTGTCCGGAGTATCGACCTCGGGGCAGGTCAGGTAGAACTTTTCAATCCCTAAAGCTCCCCTTACGACATTTTGGACCAAAAGACTTGACGGTTTTTTCGAATCTCCGATTGTCCCGTCATCTGACGCTCCGCAGACGTTGAAGTAGCGGAGAATCATGTAATTGAATCCTTTGATTTTTCCGTACCACTGGATAACTTCCTCAGCCATCTTCTTTGATGCTCCGTAGGGAGTCGTCGGATTAAGCGGGTGCTTTTCGTTTATAGGGTAATAGACGGCCTCGCCGTAAACGGCGCAGGTTGAGGAGAAGATGATGTTTTTTACGCCGTGTTTGTCCATCGCCCCCAACAGGCTGGCGGTTGCGGCGACGTTATTGGAGAAGTACTTTCCCGGATTCTTCATCGATTCATCGACAATGCATGAGGCGGCGTAATGGATAACCGCCTGTATGTCTTTCTCCTGTTCAAAAACTTTGGAAATATCACCGGTGATATCGACATCGTAAAAACTGAATTTACCTGGGTATTTTTTTTCCAGGTATTCCAAAGGGCCTTTGTAGCCTGTTGTGAAGTTGTCAACGGCGACAACCCTATAACCCTTGTCAAGAAACAGTTTCGCCGAGACTGACCCGATGTATCCGCCGGCGCCGGTTATTAGAATCTTATCCATATATATATTTTATCATGCGAACTTCTCAAGGCGGTTAAGGACGTTTCTTATAGGGGCGCTTTGTTTTTTTATATACAAATAGAGGGGATGGTAATTTATCCTCCCTTCGGCAAAGTATATGCCGCCAAAAACCAGGATCGTACCCAACACGTAATAGATTGACGGGAATTCTCCCAGAAGAGGTGCGGCAATCATCACGGCGACGATCGGATCGATGTAGGTAAAGATACCAACTTCCTGGGCTTCTATTTTTGAGACGCCGAGATAAAAAAGAAAATAGGCGGCGGCGGAAGAGAAGAATATCCCGTATATGATACCCACCCAGCCGTTCAGGTTAAGCATCGACCAGTCCCAGGCCACCATCTCCCCGGGCACAAAAGGCAAAAAGGTCAACGACGACAAAAGAAACGTGATCGCCGACGCCTGGATGTATGAGACTTTCCTCAAAATGTTTCGTCCTATGATCGTTGACATAACCCACCCCAACATGGCGATAAATATGAAAAGATTACCCTCAATTTCACCCAACACCCATTGCTTGCCGTCCATAAGGATGGGTGAGAATATGATTATAAGCACTCCAAGGAAGGCGACAAGCATCCCCGACAGTACTTTTAGCTTCGGTTTCTCCTTTAAAAAAAGGATCGAAAGGATGTACACGAAAATCGGGCCTGAGGAGGCGATGACCGGCGCATTGATACTTTCGGTCTTCTGGATCCCCATAAAGAAAAAAGCGATGTTGATCGTGATACCGAAGAATCCAACCAGAAAAACCAGGATCCACTCCTTAACAGTCAACTCCTTCCAGATTTTATTGGCCCAGGGGACAAATATGAGCCCGGCAAAAAAGAACCTGACGAAAGCGAGCGTGAAAGGCGGAATGTTTTCAAGCGCGTACTTGAAGATAGGAGCAGCACCACCCCAGATGACGTTGGCGATGATAAGGGCCAGAATCGGGTTCATTATATTATTGCTTTTTTTTGTTTAAATAAACGACCAGTTCGCCGATGATCCCGGTCATAGTAACCTGGATACCGATTATGATCAACAGTACCCCAAGCCAAAGCAAAGGCCTGTTGACCAAAAGGACCTGGAAGAACAGTCTTTCGACCGTCAAATATAATGATACCGCAAAACCGGCGAAAAAAAGAGCTCCTCCAACAGGACCAAAAAAATGTAAGGGTTTTTCGGCAAATTTATATATGAAATAGGCCGTCATTGTGTCAAAAATCCCGACCATTAGTTTACCGGGGCCGAATTTGCTTTTGCCGTGGAGCCGGGGATTATTGGTGACCGGCAGCTCCGTCACCTTGAATCCGGCATAAAAGGCGCCCAAGGGAAAAAACCTGAAATTGTTTCCGTAAAATACGAACCCGCCCAAAACCTTGCGCCTGAATACCTTGAACCCGCAGTTGATGTCGGAATACGGGGATTCAAGGAAAGTCTTAAGTATTTTTTCGGCAAAAAACGAATACGATCCGAGAATCAGGTTCTCGCTGTGGCGGGGTGTCCTTATGCCGTTGACAAGGTCAAAACCCTGATCAAGTCTCTCTAGCATTTTGGGCAAATCCTTAGGGTCATTTTGGAGATCGGCGTCCATAAATACGATCGTGTCTCCTGATGAGGCATCAAGACCGGTTTTTAAGGCCTGCCCCTTCCCAAACCTTTTCCGGTGTTTGATTATCCTTATTTCCGCATTTTCCTTTATGGTTTTGCTTCCGCCGTCGTCTGAACCGTCGTCGACCAAAACTATTTCAAAATCCTTCTTAAGTCTTTTGAATTCACGGGTCAGTTTGTCCAGAAGGACTGATAGGTTTTTCTTTTCGTTGTAGAAAGGTATTATTACGGAAATCATATTTATATGTCGTCATGTTTAACCAAAGACGGTTTGCCGTCTTTCTTTTTGTAAACCTCAATCGTCCTGTCGTCGGTTGCCACTACTTCGTACATCTCGTTGTCCTTCATGTCAACGTAAAACTTAACCTGTAGGGTGCCTTCCGACAGGTCACCGATTTCTTCATTGTCTATGATAACATAATCCGAGTCTTTGTAGCTTCCC
Organism: uncultured Gammaproteobacteria bacterium; assembly: GCA_964618685.1. Classification (GTDB taxonomy): domain Bacteria; phylum Patescibacteriota; class Microgenomatia; order UBA1406; family GWC2-37-13; genus GWC2-37-13. The sequence goes on from CAZUBL010000051.1 coordinate 3,153, forward strand.
AGTTTGCTCTTTATCACATCCTCCTCGGTCTGCCCCATGGCCGCATAAGCGCTGTCAAAAAGGAAATTATGGTAGTAGCGGCGGTTGGTGAAAAAGGGGGCAAGGCGGGGAGTGGTTGATAGCCTGATATTCTCATCCTTGAGTTTAACCTTTAATACTTCAATACTTCTTTTCTTTACCGGATCAAGTTCGCGGTAACCGACCGGGTACCTGACTAAATTGGCCGGAACCGGATTATATCCGTAGATTGAGTAGATGTTTGCCGCGATAAACAATACCAATGCTACCGTTCTTATAAGTGGTTTTTTGACCCGAGCGCTGAAGTTGCGGTAACCGAGAATCAGGCTATAAAACAGGACCGGAATGATGAGGGAGCTGTAGTGGAAATAGTATGCCCGCATATTGCCGTTGATACTTATGGTGTTTATTGCCCACTCCGGCAAGGCAACCAGAAGTGAAAGCGGTGAGAATACCGCATAAAAAACCGGGGTTATCAGCCTTGCAACATAGTTAATGGAATCCTGGCCCAGTATCATACCAAGTACGTATTTGGGCCGTATCAAAACATTGACCATAACTTTTGAGGGACTGTCACCTAACGTTTCAAAATATTTCAAAGCAAAATGGCTTTCGTTTCTGAAGTAGGGGATTATGACGTAAACGGAGACAACAAAGAACACGCCCCCCAACAGGGCGGTTGCCAGGCCGGTCTTTTTTTCCTTTTTAACAAGAAACAGATAGGCTCCAAACAACGCCACGACCATTCCCACATGCTCCTTGGTCAGAAGTGCTAGGACCAAAAACAGAAAGTACCAGAAGTTTTTTTTGGCCAGATTGAAATAGAAGGCAAAAAGCATAAAGGTGGTTGCCAGGGCTACGGCATGGAAATCAAAGAGGACCACTCTCTGTATCTGGAAATACATGAGGTACGAAACGGCAAACAGAAGGCTTATCGGTTTTTTTCTTAATACATTTACTCCTATTAGGTATACCGCCAATGCCCCCAAACCGACAATAGCCGCCTGGGCAACCAAAAGGACCGAAGGATCCCGATACAACAGGTAAAACGGTGCAAAGGCCGCCAGGATGGGGTCAAAATGGATTGCCATCCTATTGGCATTCTTCAGAAGCTGTTGGTTGCTCATCTCAAGGAACCAGCCGCGCGAAGTGTTGTCCACCACCTGGTTCATAATCCCCAAATCGTAGTAGTAGGAGTTGAGGGTGAGGTAGCGCTTGACGGAAAGATAAGAGAATACGACAATGAAGGTGATGATGAAAAGCGCCAGAATAATCTGAAATTTATCCTTTAATATTTTCATGTCTATTTGTTTCCGGAATGGAACTTCTCATGGATTTCCTTAAGCCTTACGTTTGTCACGTGAGTATAGATCTGGGTGGTTGAAATGTTCTTGTGGCCGAGCATCTCCTGGACCGACCGTAAATCGGCGCCATGGGAAAGCAGGTCAGTGGCGTAAGAATTATGACTTAAAATTCCGTCGGTGATTAGATTGTGGTTTTTCTTTACATAGAAATCATATGTGGAATATTGTGACGAGCCTAACTTTGTTTTTGATCTAACTTTAAGCCATTTTATATTTTCAGTTTTAGCCAGTTTAATAAACATTTTGAATTCCTGTTCGGTCACTACTCCTAATTCTTTAAATCCATCAATAAGAATAAGATAAGTATCCTTCTCTGGTTTTATTTTATCCACATATCTGGTCGGGTATTTTATTCCACGTTTCTCAAATACCAGACTGTATTCTATTTTCTTGTCGATTATCCTTTTAAAAAGCACTTTAATTATTTCTTGATATGGTAATTTCTCCGAACCTGTCTTTTTTTCAGGAATAAAATACTTAGCTTTAAGAGTTGGGATCCTTTCTTTGAATATTTGAACGCTATCATAATCCAGAATAATTAGATCGTACATCTTGCCGCTAAAGGTTTTATGGTTATGGGGCAACAAAACAGTCCGCTCCCGTTTTTCAATGTGGGCATCTATGCCGAAATATAATAGCAAGGATTGGATGTTCTTCAAAAGAATGATCGAACTGGAAAAGTATCTTGGGTGATTTGTTTTCGTTAACCCTTCAGCATCGTAGAATCCCGCCAGAAATGAGGCAATTTCCTCAAGCGTTGCCGATGCTAATTCTTTTGGGATTCTTTTCTCGCTAGCCTTTTTGTTAAAATCCGCCAAATCGTAAAAAAATTCAACCAGTTCTTTTGAATAGTAAACCAATTGCCACGAATTTGACTCGCTTCTTTTGATTATTTTTCCCTCCTTAAAGAAGAGGTTTTTCAATAAAGAAAGATAATATTCTAAAATATATTTATCTTTGTCAAATAAGATTATACCTCGCCTGCTTTTACTGACTACGCCGTCGCCAAGGGCATATCCAAGCAAGCGCCATAACTCGTTACTATATAAACGCTTACCCAAATGTGGAATTTTTTTCGGTGCAAGGATATAGTCTCCGATTTTAAGGTTTTTTGCCTCTTCCTCAACAATTTTTCCGTTTTTAAAAGTAAACAATGCGTGTTTACCTGAGCATCTGATTTCATATCCATCAGCATAAATAGAGTAAAGGTATGTATTATGAAAAGACTTTTGAATTATCAAATCTTTTTCCACTTTCTGATTGGTTAAGTTAATCGAAGAAATTGTATTCTCGACGCTGTAATATAGATCCCGTGCAGACATAATCTTATCCTCGGTAAAGATTAAGGTGTCAGCATGAAGGCAGTGCCTTAAAACATGCGGTCCGATCCGAAAAAGGATCCCGGCCTTTTTGCGGTTCTTATCAATCATGCGTTCTATCGATCTGACCGAGAGGCGAAGCTTCTCGGGCGTCAGATCCGAACCTGCCGTCGGCCCCGAGTACCTAATAAACAGTGGCTGGAAGGCGTCGTTTCTGGTTCCCATATATTTTTGGAGCCACTCCTTAGCACGTTTGGACAAAAAGACGACTCTGGCCTTACCTCCCTTTCCGATAACTCCGAATTCACCCGCCTGAAGATTGATCTGTTCGCGGTTTAAGGCCGTAAGCTCAGAGACACGCAATCCGGTCGAGAAGAGGACCTCAAGAATGGCCCGGTCGCGGATGCCGACTTTGCCCGAAACGTCGATTATCTTGAAAAGCCGTTCTAGTTCTTCTGGCGATAAGAACTTGATGTTTCGATCACGACTTTTACCCAATTCTATCATTTCAGGGGACAGTACCGCCATCTTCTGTTTGATGAGGTAGCGGAGGAAGCTCCGGAGTGCTACCAGGAAGTAGTTTTGAGTTTGGCGCTTCAGGACACCCTTAAA
>CAZUBL010000052.1:0-6354 GCA_964618685.1 uncultured Gammaproteobacteria bacterium
AGGTACAAAATCCTTAGTTTTCTATTTACCATGATCGAATTATATCAGGTTTTATTGGGTTTTAAGTAAAAGTTACCTTATTTGGATCGTACTAATACCTATACTTATGTGAACATAATTTGTATTATTGTAATAATCCCTAGCGCCAATAATTCTTGGCTTATGTAAATAAGGGTATAATGAATAAAATGATTTGATAGGATACTCTGGACATGGTCTTTTGTAGCATATAATCCATGGACAGGATAATTCTCATTTTGTTATTCTTTTTTGTATTTTTATGAGAGGCAACTTCCTATACACGAAATTAGGGAAACGTGTATGCGACGCCAGAAAAAGATTCGGACTGACCCAGGAAGAAACGGCTCACAGATGCGGAATCGATAGAACCTACCTTGCCCGGATCGAAGCGGGGAGAGTTAATCCTACCGTCAAAGTCCTCTTCAACATCTCACGAGCCTTGGGGACAAAGATAATGAATCTAATGAGAGTACTTTAGGATACCAATTATTTTGGGGAAGACCTTATCAAAAAGCATCTGCTTTTCTTCCGGCTTAAAATCGTTCAAGACATAAGTCTCGCCGTTCATCCAGTTTTCGCGGGTTCTGGCATCAACGCCGATCCTAATCCTTGTAAAATCCTTAAACCTTAAATGATTCTCAATGGACTCCAGACCGTTGTGCAAAAGGGGGCCGACCCCGGACTGAATGTGCATGATGCCCAATGGTATGTCCAAGTCGTCGTGGGCAACTAAAAGATCCTGTTTTGAAACGGAGAAATGTTTTGCAAGTTTGGCTACGGCTTGACCAGAATTATTCATAAAGGTTTGAGGCTTTACCATGATCAATTTCTCACCTTTAAAATCTATTTGGAGGGTTTCGGATTCGCTGTATTTATCCTTCTTAAATACGACCTTTTCTCCACTTAGCTTTTCGGCTAGAAATTCAACAAACATAAAACCGACATTATGCCGGTTGTTGGCATATTTCTGGCCGGGATTTCCGAGTCCGACAATCAACTTCATAGTTGTAGTATACTGAATTTATGGCAAATTATTTGACCGACTTTTCCCGTCAGCACTGGATGGTTTCTAATCCCAAAAGGTTGAATAGGACTGGTATGGACGGTAAATCATTTCGATGCCCTTTCTGTCCGGGAAACGAAGAAGATACTCCTCCCGAGGTCTATAGGATTGGAAAAGGGGAGGTAAACAAAGAGGGATGGGATGTAAGAGTGGTTCCTAACCTTTTTCCAATAACCGACATCCATGAAGTTGTAATACATTCGACGTCTCATAATACAAATGTAGAAGGCCTAACGTTGCCACAGCTTGAGAAAATAATAAAAACATATATAGACAGATTTAATTTTCACAAGCACGAAGGTAAAGTATATATATTCTCTAACCAAAGTCTTTCAAGCGGAGCATCATTAATCCATTCCCATTCTCAGATTTCCGTTGTCCCGCAAGAGATACCAACCGACACTATATCCTCCCAACCGGTTGAAAATATAATTGAACAGAATAGTAGTTTCGTCTCTTACTGTCCGACATACTCTGAGTGGTCATATGAGGTATGGATTAAGGCTCTGGGACAAAATAAATTTGAATCTTTAAACGAAATTGAAGTCAAGGATTTGGCAGCGATTTTACATCTTATGATTAATAAGCTCAAAAAACTTCATGGGGGATCGCCTCGTTTCTCCAAAAAAGAATTTGGTTACAACTTTTATATCAATCCTTACTATTCCTGGTATTTGAGGATTATCCCGAGATTTATGGAAAGAGCGGGATTTGAATTATCGACCGGGATTATGGTAAATTCGGTTACAGCCGAAAAAGCCAGTCAGGAATTAAGGGAGATTACTGTTGACCCCCACCCTGTTCTTTAGTAGCTCTAAATGCAAAGAATGCCGATAATGCGGCCAAGGCAGTCATCGCGTATCCACCCTTTTTAAGAAGAGATATGACATCTCGACTTCTTTGGAGTTCTTTCATGGCTGCCGCAACTTTAGCATTTTTCTCTTTGGAAACATCAGGCGTCTTGCCGATCTCTCCCGTCTTAAATGATTCAACAACTTGTCGGCCGACTTCCTGGTCAAGAGTTCCGTTTGATACCGCTTCAAAATAACTTTTCAAAGGGTTCTCGTTTTCCATTTGTACTGAAATTTCCTTGAAAAATAATTCAAGCGTCTGCTGTTCTTTTTGTTGCTCTTGCCATTTTGATCTCATCGCTTTGTCGATCTTGACTTTGGTCGGTTTGCCGTCAATATCCATAACAATTTCATCACCAAGCTTTTTTGCGAGTAGGTCCGTCAGCTGTTTGTTTTGTTTACCAGCCTCAATCGCCTGACTTTGGAAAGCGGCAGTATTGACACCTAGTGAATTGAATATTTCCGCAACCGCGCCGTAATCGGTGACGATGTATCCCTGTTCAAGAAGGGGGGACATCAACCGGTCGATTTCCTTTTGTTGGCCTTCGTTGTGGATCGAAATAAGGTTGATTTCTGGATCAGTCGCGTCTTTGGGAACTTCAATTTCGGGCTTTTGTTTTTTGACAAAAGCCTCAACGTCCTCGACGGTCAGAATACCGGCATCGGCCAAAGCCTCTTTCAAGGCCGTTTGTTCGGACCCCCCCATTTGATCAAACGCAGTTGTACCGTCAACTCCCTCGATAAAAGTTTTTATGAGTTTTCTCTGGGCCTCCGGGAATTGGTCAATAACTGGTATAACCTTTTGTTTGAGCATTGCCATTATCAGGTCCTGGCGGGTAATCGGTTCCCTCAATGTTTGCGGTATTGGATTATTTTTGTCGACCGCTTTTACCGTAAAGTTGTCTCCATCTACTGCTGTTACTGAAACTACTTGCCATTGGTAACCATTCACATCAACATAAGAGACTTGAGTATTTGCGGGAAGATCGACTTTTCCGTTGTACTTGTCAACTGTATCCTGATTCATAAGTCTGAGATTTCTTGACATGACAAGGGAAGCATTTTTTTGGTCGGCGAGAAATGATCCCGGGTCTTCTGAGGAAACCAAGTCCTGGACGGCTTTTTCCTGCATCTGGGTCATGATTATGCTTCCGGCAACCGGTATATCTCGCTCAAGGTTCAGGACCAATTCTGACTTTGGGGCTTCAGGAACAGGTATTTGAACAACTGGAGCTTCGACTGCGGTCGGGCCCTGAACGGCATTAGCATTTGCCTGTTCTTGTAAGCTGGGAGCAGGTGTTGCGGGTGCTTCTGTCATATTTACGATGATACTTGAAATTACGCGTCAATTCAAATATTATCATAGTATATATATGGCAGATGCACCAGGAGCTAGTGAAGTAGCAATGGCTCAGATGTTAAAACAAATGTCCGGCGATTTAACCGTAGCCGGTCAACCTACTCCAGCGGACGCTCCTCAAAAAGGCGAAACCCTTACGCAAAACTTTTTTGCTAAATTAAAACCTAAGGGTAAAGCCGTCGAACCTCCCAAACCTGTTGAAATTGCCCATGAATTTCAGCAATCCAAATTCCTAAACCAAGAGACGACCAGGCAGAATTTTGACCGTCTTAGGCAGAAAGATGTCACGACAGACCCGGAAAATGTCGGGTTCAGTAGAGAATTGACAGACCAATACGAGTCATTCCTTAAAACTCACGTGGAGAACCTTAGTCGGATCACTAATCCGAATGTTCTCAATAACGCCAACCACAGGGAAGAGCTATTACTAATGAAGATTCTCTCCAGCGACGGTCAACCAGATAAGGCTAAAATAGCCAACTTTCTTAATAGTGAAAGGGGTTGGCAGGTGACGACCATGTTGCTTGAGAAACAGACGGCGCTGAAGTTGTTTGCGTACGGACTTGAAGCGGCTGTCAATCCCAAAGGAGTCAGGGGAGTGGAAATCAAGGGCCAGGAAGTGAGAATGCACATAGAGCAGGGGACGTTAAATCACCACCTTAAGGAAAGATTCGGCCATTGGTTGACCGACCGGGCTTTAAAGATTGCCGGAAGGCAGCCGGACGGTCTTATGGGAAGGGTTCAAAACTGGTTATTCTGGGGAGGGCATGCGGGGGCATACGGAGGCGCAGCTCTCGGATCGGCAATCGCCGAGAGCGTGGCTGGTGGAGTAGCTACAGCAGGCGTAGCGATCACTGAGGCAGCTGTCGTTGATTTCCTTCGAGATGGACTCAAAATCGATCTTAAGCAGTGCGCCAATACCTTAAAGGCGATAAAAGGAATGCCAGGGGAAAAAGCATATATGAAGCAGGTGTTGGGGATTGATCTTGACAATTTTGACGTTAATGCAGCCGGTCAAATTCAGGCAAGGGATCCGGGCGTATTTGAAGGAAGATCTTCAGATATTATCTACAATGAAATCCTTCAAGGAATATTCGGCCGCTTTGATTTCTACCAGGCCTTAGGTGTTCCGCAAAAAGCCCTTGATGCTTTGCCCGAACAATTCCTATTTACGCAAACTTTGAACCTACCGGAAGAACAAACTAGTTCGGTCTGGTCGCAGAGACTAAATCAACTATTCAAACCCAATAACGGCGGGATCAGAGATATGGCCGGGCATAGAGTTGGCCATCCTGCCTTTAATAGAAACGCCCTTGATGAGACTGGAAATCTCAAGCGCCATATGAAAGCAAGGCGGGAAGTGATGGAAGAAATGATGAGGGATCATATTATCCAAGTTCAAAACGGAGCGGTCGCAGCAGGGGAAATAACTTTAATAGATAATAAAATCACTCATTTGGAAAATCCTGAAGTTTTGAAAAAAAGACAAGAAGCGGCAAGCGAAAGAAAAAATGAACTTACAAGACAGCGGGACGAACTAACTAAAGATGACGGAGCTGAATCTAAGGTAAAGATTGAGAGAGAAGCAAGAAAAACGTTAAGGAATCAAGAGACGGCCTATTCTCGTGATTATCCGGACGCTTTTAATCGTGGACAACTGGCGAATCAGACAATTGAACAGTCAATTGATGCAGAAGTCACAAGATTGAGAACCTTATTAAGTGACCCTGCAGATGTTAATTCTATAGTTCACAGACGTGAAGCGTTATTACTTCAACAGCAAACGGATATAGCAACGGAAATAGCCAATGTTTTGGCAACGTATGCGAGACCACCAACAATTCAAGGGAGAGAAAAAATTGAAGATGCCGTTCATGAAAGGATAACGGCCAGATTTAAGCCAAGACTTGATCTTCTTAATGAGGAAGAGTCTCGTCTCAAATCACAGTTACAAAGGCTTGACAGCGAAATAAGACAATCTATAGTAAGCGCCAGAAACGAACTGGCCAAACAAAGAGGAGATATTGCCGGGTCGGCGCGTGAAAATCAGGCAACAATGACTGCTGATTTCGCCACCTTAAGAGGATGGGGAATTTCTGAGGCTGACCTAAGGACAATGTCTGTTGATGAATTAATGGCGGCCATCAACGCCGCAAACGTCGCGGTTCCTGCGAATGGATGGCCGGCTACAGCTAATCTAACCCCGGCAAATAGGCAGAGAGTTATAAACGCCATAAGCGAAGCGAAGACCCAAGCGGAAGAACGCATTGATTCGGACAAACCGGCTCGTGATGTTTCTTATGCGGCAATAACCGCAGCCGCTCCTGGTGGAGGATTCACCGATGAACAATTGAGAACATTATCAAGAGATGAGTTAGTCGCTATGGCTCATCTAAACGTTGCCGCAGGACAAGGTTGGGCCGCCGCTGCAGATGTGGCCAATATTCCCATCTTGGAACAAGCTATGGCCGAAGCCCGCAATCGCATGGTTTTGAGGCACGGACACGTGGTTACAGAAACCATTACTGACCTGAATGCATTGATTAAATCCGAACAGGAAGCCATAGATAGGATTAATTTCGAGAACGACACAGGTGTGTTGAACTGCATAAAAGATATGATGGGCAGGCAGGGAGAAATATTTTCTAACGCTTTTGAGGTCGGATCAAACAGGGCAAAATATACCAAAGATACGGCAATCGACCCGACGAATACAGGGTTTAATATCGAAAAAACCACAACCGATAATGGAGCGGCGATTCCTGAAGGATATTGGGAATTGATGGATTCGATGTTTGGCTATAAAGAAAGGGCGGACAGGAATGAGTATGTTCCCAAAATGGTCAAGACGTTGCCTCCCAAGGAATTGGCGGGACTAATAAATGAAGCAATGACGAGAGCCCGGGTCAGGGGAGTGCCAGCACGCGGTGCGGTCGGATTTGATGACATGGCCCAGACCTTGCAAAGATTGAATGGCGCCATAAACAGAGGGACGTTTACCGGACAAGAGATGAGGTCGATGTATGATACGATTATATTGAGCCTTAGAGACAAGGCGA
>CAZUBL010000053.1:0-6089 GCA_964618685.1 uncultured Gammaproteobacteria bacterium
TCAGTTTATTTTTAACTAAAATTCATCTAGAATCAAACTATGCCTCTTAATTTTATAAAAAAATCTCTCTCATTTGTCAAAAAGGCCATAATCGTTCTTTCAATCTATTTTTTGGTAATCAGCCTTTTTTCTTATTTTATAGGTAGTAATCGGGCCAATTTGTCTGAATCTTATGATCCTATAAAAAGCAATCGAGAGGAAATATATAAAGTCATTAAAGACAAAAAACTTAACTCAACCGAAGAAGGTAAGGTTACCTTGGCAGCTTATCGTTTTTTGATGTGCTCAATGATCGGTGAAGGGTGTAGTGATAATCCTTTAGACGGCGATAAGAACTACGATAAAAGCCTTTTTGGTTTTATGAGCAAAATGATTATAACTCCTTATTCAAATCCACCAGCGTCCGGCATTTACTGGGCTTATGATGGCCTTCAACATGCGGGATTTATCCCAAAAACTTATGCAGCTGAAGGTATAGGATTTGCCGCCATAAAACCATTTTCAAACTTGTGGAAAATATTTAGAGATCTATCCTATATGCTCCTCGTCATTGTATTGATTACCATAGGCTTCATGATTATGTTCAGGATGAAGATGAATCCACAAACTGTAATATCGGTCGAAAACGCATTACCTAGGATAATAGTCGCCTTAATTCTCATAACTTTTTCGTTTGCGATAGCGGGATTTCTAATCGACCTTGTCTACATTCTAATAGGTTTAATCGTATCCGTAATGATTCACGATGACCCCACAACAGCAACTCAATTTAAGAATGAATATATGCTTTCTTCCGGTACCGATTTGTTCCGTGATATAAGAGTGAGATTCGAAACCAGGTCGATCGGAGCGGCGCTAGGAAGCGCCTTTACTCAGATTATTCCTTTACCAGTATATTTGAGTTTGAGATCCGCTGGGGGAATTATATTCATTTTTTTGATGAAGTGGGTGCTCACCATACTTCCTGAAACCTTTTCCGGAATCCTTGGTTTGGCCGGGGCAGGGTTAGCAACTGTTAATATTGGTACCATTTTCAAGGATATAATCCAGGTTCCTATGTTTGGTATATTTATATTAATTTTATTCTTGATCGGCTTCATTTATGTTGTTCCTTGGATCGTAACATTGGTTATTGGGGCATCCGTATTATTCTTGTTTTTCAGGATATTCCTCATGCTTATCACGAATTACCTTAAGTTAATCGTCAACATCGTGATTGCCCCTATGCTTCTTTTAATGGAAGCGGTTCCAGGTAAAAATGCTTTTAAGTTTTGGATAATGAATATCATCGGAAATCTGATCGCATATCCGGTGATGATCTTTGTGTTTCTTTTGAGCTACATAATCATATTCAAGTCCGGTTCATCGGCGGCAATGACGGCTAGACTCCCCTACTTATATGGTATTGACAGTGATTCGTTCCGCTTGATTATCGGCCTTGGACTAATTTTCCTAATTCCCGATTTTGTAAAGACCACAAAAGAAGTATTAGGTATTAAAGAGCTTCCGTTCAGCATCGGATTTGGAACCTTCTTCGGAGGCGTGTCAACTGCCGCCGGGGGTGGAGTTGGGCTATTAGGGCAGATTGGTAGCGTAAGCTTGGGTATATCTGGAATCAAAACACTTCAGGGTATGGGTAAGGATTTCTTCGGGGGATTGGCAAAACCGAAAACGTCTTCAGCCCCACCGACAGAACCTTCGACATAATCATGACTTAAGATATTAAAAGAGTTATCCCATAAGTAATCGAAATCTCAACTTCCTATGTGGTTTGCATTTAACTGAAGCCAGGTATCCTGAGTATATTCACTCCTATCAGTCTTAAGACGAATATCGAGAATATTATCAGCATCAACCCCATGATACAACTCGTCAACATTTCTTGAGCCTTCTTAAGTTTTTCGGGATTGCCCTGAGAAGACTGCATTTGGAAAGCGGCAAGAATGATACAAAGCAGAGCAAAGCCTCCAGCTAGACCTATCCCTAAACCGAAGACGGTCTCCTCGATAAATTTTTTCGTATCGGTTTTAACACAACCTATTCCAGAAAATACTCCACCGTCGTTGGCGCACTCAAGACATGCGGTACGGTCGGCAACACTTGATTGTCTTTGGCAAAAATCATTCAACGCCGACAAATATCCCGGAGAAGGGGTTATGGGATTAATACATTTACAGTTTAAGTCATTGGGATCATCAACTGACTGAACACCAACATAACATCCACTAACATTCTTATCGGCCAGCTCTCCGTAAAGGTCTAGAACCGGCTGAAGAAAATTATCCCTCGCGAAGTTTGTGAAAAAACTTAGGCTACTTATTACCGCATTCAACGGCCCCATGTCAGGCGGAATAAAAGTTGACGGAAACGAAACATTACAACATTGGTTTTTGTTTATATCGTCTGCCCTTCCGCAGTTGACACCTGGCAAAGTGAGTTTAAAATTAGGCGCACTCTGAGCGTTTACCTTCGAAATAGGAAACAGCAGAAACAAGTTTGCTATTAGTAAAACAAATAGTAGAAATTTCCTCATAATTTCATGATAGCAAATTATTTCTTCTTTGCGCCGGTCACCTCATCCATAGCATCCTTAAAGTATTTCCAAAGCAGAAGTGCCAGAACGATCGGCAAGAACTGACCGACCATGTCAAAAGAAATTGCTTTCAGATCACCCCCGAATTCTTTTCTTAATTTAGCTCCACTGTATTCGTAATCTATTTTCATCTTTTTTCCAAGCTTGACCGGTTTACCGAAAATTGTCACCCAATTGTCAACGAGTGTTGGTCCTTTTTGAGCATCAAATGCTGATTTAGGTAATAGTCTCAACGATTCAAGAGTTGTGATGAAACGATCAATCTCCCGTGAATCCCATTCCCAAACCGCAGTTGATCGACCGGCATATTCGGCGGCGATCGAATTCCTCTTACCCCACCTGAAAGCGCCAAATAAAGGTTTAGCCATGCTGTCTTTTTTGAAGTACTGAATGACTGCCGAGGCGATTTTATATATGTATTTGAAATCGGCGTTGTCTCCGGTTCCGTGGACCGAAGTGAAAGCGTTCTGGGCTTTTTGCAGGTATTCGATGATCGGGGTGAAGTCGTGCTTTCCTGAGGTTGCAATCTGATTTAAGATACGCGGCATGTTGATAATCCAGGGCGTAACCGCCTCCATTTGTCCGATATCGTTTATCGAGCGGGCGATCATTCTTGGACCGGTTGACCGCATCGCCATCAGAGTAAAATCGGTATCCTCTATTCCAAATGTAAACTTATAGCTGCTTATGGCAGCAAATCCTTCCTTGTCCAAAAAGTTGCTATTTATGTAACTCTCCTTCATTTTGTTATAAAGCCTGACAACATTGTTAATTCTTTGCTGATCGAACTTTCCTGCCATAAGCTCCCTTATGGATTTTTCGTTTATTTCGCGCTCAAACTTATTGAACGAGTTCAGTTTCAAGTCTGGGAAAAGGTTTGAGCTGGACTTGGCGTACTCGCTAATTTTCCGTCTCATAAGCATCTCGACAAACGAGAAGTCTTTCATGATTTCATTTAATTTATCGCGACTCACCCCAAGCTCCTTTTGAATCTTGGTATAACGGCTGGCGCCGTCTTTTGTAAACCGATCACGATCAATTTTTATGAATTTTGACGGGAACCTTAGGGCAACTTCGCGAGCCAAGGCATTATCTATAAATGTCTGGGCTGTTTGGAAATTAACTTCTTCCTCAAAAGTGGAGCTAGAAATTGTTCCCTTCGACTTAATTAAGTTATAAGCTTTTTCTCGACCAATCTTCTCAAGCTTTTTCATATAACTAACGTAATCGGTGTCCCCAAAGGGAACGAAGTATCTGTCAAAAACATACTTAAAAAGCTCGTCCATTTTCGCGGCTCCTTTCGAACCAGCTTCGGCTTTTAGGATTCCATGTTCAACTTTAGTCTTGAGAAAATCGTAAATCGCCTCGTATCCGATGATATCCATTGCCTTGAAAGTTTCAAGGTGATTCATTTTTCCGTCACTTGTATAAATGTTATGACCTTCAAGCGAATAGTTCATTCTCCAACCCCTTCTTTTCAATATGCCTCCGACATTCATGTTGTCCATAAGCTGGTCAATAAACAAATCCTTGCCGGCGAGATCACCTCTCCCATTCAGGAAGGCCTTAAGATACTTGTCGGCATTTTTCCAGGTTTTGGTATGATCCCAATTCGCGCCACTACCTTCAACGTTCATGAAGTAAAACATCGGCAACATGTGTTCACCCTGCCACCTCAACATGACATGCATGGGATTGAAGGTCTGAAGAGCGGTTGCATCATTAGTTGCATATGACGCAAACATTCCTCCACCTTTTGAATCGACCGCATCGGCATAAGCTGATTTTTCTGTTTCGGTCAAGAATACCCCTCGGGCCATTCCAACTGCGGCGTTGACCGCATGACGAATAGCGTCCAAAGATTCATTAGGGTAAAGTTTCTGAAGCATTGTAATAACTTCTTTTTCAACCTTTGTATTAACCTCCTCAAGGGAGTTGGTAAATTGATTCGGGCGATGCTTCCAATCGTTGGCGGCAAATTCGTTTTCGACGAATTTATCGTACAGAATATAGGCGTCATAAGTTAAGGGTCCGTCCGGCAGAAGCATCATTTCATCAATGTCGGTTCCTGATAAATTCTCTGCATACCCTCCAAGATTTGCGAAAAACCCCTTATCTCCATGGGACGGGTGGTTAAAGATTGCCCGGGCGTTGTGAAGATATTCCGAACGGTGGCGCCAGTGGTTGACGTTGGTTATCAAGTACTCAAGATACTGACTCATGTTGATTTTCGTAAATCCTGGAAGAGGAGAGGTTCTCATAAACCCCTTAACAATCGGTTTTCCATCTTTATCAAGATGCCCCGTCTCCCTTTCGTCCAGGTAGTATTGTTTCTCGGAGTGCTTGAACAGTTCAGGTAAATTCTTACCATTTGCCGGATCTTTTTCGGCATCGGCGAAAGTGTGTTGAAGCCTTTCAAGGGCCGAAATGATCTTTAACCTCGTCGTTTCAATTCCGTACATGAAATCTTCCTTTTCGATTTCTTCGAAGAATTTGTGCGGGCGCTCAACGTGCACTCTCCAATAAAGTTTGTTCATAATATCAACGAGTCTTTTGCCAATTTCTTCGGAAACTTCAAACTTAATCATCTTTTCTATTTCCTCATTAAGCTTGTCCTGGGATGGTGGAGGTTGATTGGCATCGCGATAAAGACTTGTGATCTTCTCCTGAAGATGATGAATCTCCTCGGGCTTTCTCCTTTCTTCGATTCGCTCGTTTATTTCTTCAATGAAAGTCTGAGGTTTGTAAAGTTTCTGTAAAAAAACCTGGTCATCTCCTGTAAACTTAGAATATAGCTGGCTGTCCTGGACAAAACGTTGCATATCTGGGTCCCTCATCATCTTTTCTTCCACATCGTCCGATTGTTGGTCTTCGTATTTTTTGGCTAATTGCTCTTTGGTTTGCCCCAAATGTTCGCTACTGTCAATCAAACTCTCCCTGACTTTTCGCCAAGCTTCGTAATTGGTTTCTTTAAGGATTTCAAATGATTTATCAAAATCGCTTTGCTGACCATCGGCTTTACCTATAACCACCCCCTCCGAAAGATGCTTACCTATGATCTTCTCTATATCAACAATCTCCCGGTCGCTCAACTCACCAGATGCAATCTGATTAGCAATACCTTCGACGATCTTGTCGACGTTTTCTTTCCCGGTAAGGCTACCGGTCTTTTTTATGACTTCATTAACTTCTAGAATGCTTTTTTTAATCTGCTTTGATTTGTCTTTGAATTCGTCCCGTCTATCTGGTTTTTCAGACGCTTCAGACGCTTCTCTGGCCAACCTTTCGAGGTTTAACTTCTGGATGTACTTGTCCCTGAACGATTTTTCAAGTTCGGCTTTCCTTGCCGCATCACTCTCTTCTTGAATCGTGCGAAGATCTTCGGCCATTTCCTGTCTTATATCGGCCATTATGGAGTCGGCGGCTTTTTTTGCCTCTTCATGCATGTTTTTAGGTTTCTGAGGTCGTTGTTCGGCATCACCAGGATTCATATAAG
>CAZUBL010000054.1:0-5850 GCA_964618685.1 uncultured Gammaproteobacteria bacterium
ATAAAACCTGATATAATTCGATCATGGTAAATAGAAAACTAAGGATTTTGTACCTACAGACATTTCCAATGTACGGGTCAGGATCGGGAACTTACGCCAGATATCTGGCGCGCGAAGTCGCCAAACACCACCACGTCGCCATGGTCGCACCCGACTCACGACAACTACCAAACAGCAACGTCACAATCTACCCTATTAAGATGCCCTTCAACGTCGCCTTTACCGGCCACCCCGAATGGAAGAACTGTCGTTTGTACAAGGACATCTCCCACCGGGAAATCCTGACGATATACAAAAGCTTCCTTAACCACGCCGTTGACGCCGTTGAGGACTTTCACCCCAACATTATTCACGTCCACCACGCTTTTCCGTTCTCCTGGGCGGCCAGATTCATAAAAAATACCTACCAGATTCCGTATATTATCACCGTCCACGGATCGGAACTGCCGACCGCCCAAAAGGACAAGAGATATTTGGCCCTTACGATGGACGCCCTGCGCCGCGCCCGTCGCATAGTCCCCAACTCCTTCTACACCAAAGACTGGATGCTTGACGTATTCGGGGACGAATACCGCAATCAGGTAAGGGTTATTCCGGGGGGAGTTGACATAAATAAATTCAGAAAGGTTGAAACCGACGACATAGATAAGATGTTTAATATAAAGGACGAGAAGATCGTTGTTTTTGCCGGAAAACTAACGTCTTACAAGGGAGTCAAATATCTCGTTAGGGCCGCTAAGAAAATTAAGGGTAAGGTATTGATATTAGGCGACGGACCGGAAAGGAAAAACCTTGAGAAGATTGCTAAAGACGAAAAAATCACTAACGTAAAGTTTTTAGGTCACCTTGGATCCGATACGGACTTTTTGATCAAATTCTATTCCCGAGCCGATGTATTTGTTGCTCCTTCAATTTGGGACGAACCTTTGGGCCTGGTTATCCTTGAGGCGATGGCCTGCGAGACGCCGGTTGTCGTCACTCGAAAAGGCGGTATCCCATTGGCGGTCAAAGACGGACAAAATGGCCTGTTCATAAGGCCAAGAAATTCCAAGCACATTGCCGATGAGGTTAATCTGCTATTAAACAACGACGCACTAAGACTCAAAATGGCTAAAAAGGCAAGGGAGATTGCTGTCAAGAGATTCTCGTGGGAGGCGATCGCCCACCGATTCGAAAACATCTACCAGAAATTCGCCGCTGTGAGTTCTTCTAAATAATTGATCTTTGTGCTATCATGAATTTATAGGACATTTGGGTGAGTCATATTTCACCCAGATATTAGTGGTTTTATTTAAATTTTTTAAACTTTACTGTTATGAAGATATTAATCACCTCGCTTCTGAAAAGGGCCGTCAACGAAAAAACCCTGTCTTCCCGTCCGAGAATTATCTATGAACTAGTTCGTGGACTCGCTAAAAGGGGTCATGATATAACAGTATTGGGGACTGCCGATACCCAGATCCCCGGAACCAAGACCGTTTCAATAATCGAAAAAGGATTTCTTGAAATGCCGGCATTCGAGAATCCCTTCTATGCCGAGACTTCTTTCCTTGTTCGACTGGCCAAGAAGGTTGAGGAAATCGGCAACGATTTTGATATCATTCACAATCATACCTACCCGGAATTCATAAATCCGTTGGTAACCAGAAACATAAAAACTCCGTTCGTGACTACAATCCATGCCCAGGCAACGCCAGAACTGGATTCGGTTCTTTCGCTTTTCCCGAACACGTATTTCATTTCTATCTCACAGGCCCACAGAAAATTATTCACCAAAACACCGGTTTTTAAGGTCGTCTATAACGGCATCGACACCGACATATATTCTTTCCAGGAAAAAAAAGAGGGTTATCTCCTATGGTTGGGACGGTTATCAAAAGCCAAGAATACAGATGGCAGTTTCATGGATCCGAAAGGAGTCAGGTGGGCAATAAAATTGGCCCAAGAGACCGATTCCCCCCTCGTCCTCGGCGGCAATATTGAAGACGTCAATTTCTACAAAAAAGACGTCGAACCCCACCTCTCAGACAAGATAAAGTGGGTCGGGGGAATATCTTCGGAACTCACTCTTCCTAAAACCGAAGTCGCCAAACTGATGAAAGGTGCCAAAGTCTTTTTGATGACCATAAACTGGTACGAGCCTTTTGGCCTCGTTATGGCCGAAGCAATGTCCTGCGGAACCCCGGTTATCGGATTTGACCGCGGATCAGTCAAAGAATTAATTCTTGAGGGGAAGACCGGCTTTGTGGTTTCGCCCGATGACGGTATCGAAGGACTTAAAACCGCCTTGTCAAAAATCGACTCCGTAAAGACTCAAGACTGTCGGGTGCATGTCGAAAATAATTTCTCAACCGAAAAAATGGTTGAGAATTATGAAAAAACATACGAAGAAATCATTAATAAACACAATACACGAGGCCTATGAAAAAAGTCGCTATCCTCCATTTCGCCTATCCGCCGAACATCGGGGGCGTCGAGAGTATGATTAAAGAACATGCCGAGATTCTTATTAACATGGGTTATGACGTAACTGTAGTTACCGGATCGGGTGAGGAGTCCAATCCAAAAATAAAATTGGTGGTAATTCCGGAACTACAGTCTGTCATGAGTTTTGAACCTTTCTTGCAGGAAAAGATTCTAAAAAAAGGCGTGATCGACGATGATTTCTACAAACTTTCGGACAAAATCGAACAGGGACTTGAAAAAAGCCTGAGCGACATCGACGTCGTTATCGTTCATAATATGATGACAATCGTCAGAAACTTGCCTTTTGTGAATGCTTTCAAGAATTACATCATGAAATTCCCCAAGAAAAAATATTTTGCCTGGACACACGACCACTCGTATATCAATGAATTCAAGATCAAGAATCTCGATGAAGTCTCCCATTCTACGTTTGAACGGGAGATTTTGACGACCCCCGTCAAAGGGCTCCACTATATCCTCATTTCCGAAAGCTTCATGGAACCTTTTACCGAACTTATGGGGCTAAAACCCGAAAACACGACCGTGATTCCTGACGGAATAGATATAAAACGATTTTTAGAGATCGATGATTTCATTTGGGAAGTGGTCGAAAAATATGATCTGACCAACCGTTTTCCGTTGATTCTGTCTCCCGTCAATATCATGGACCGGAAAAACCTTGAATACTGTATAGATATTATCGCCAAACTTAAACCCCATTATCCGAAAATCAAATACGTCATAACAGGAAAGCCTTCAAAACATCATTCAACAGAGGATTACCTCGACTCTCTAAAGAAAATGGCAGAGAACCTTGGTATAAAAGAAAACGTCCTGTTTTTTAACGATTTCCTGACCCGGGCTTTGGTTCGGACCGAGGTCCATGATCTTTATCAGATAGCAGATATCATCTTTTTTATGTCCAAAAGCGAGAACTTCGGTCTACCACTTCTTGAAGCCTCGTTGTCCAAAACTCCGATATTTGTTTCCGACCTTACGGTTTTCCGGGAGGTCGGCGGAGATTTCATCAAGTACCTGGACTACAAAACCGTAACGCCCGAACAGGCCGCTACTTATGTCAAGGATTTTCTTGACAACAGCCGACGAGTCAAAATGAATTACCACAGCCGAACGAGGTTTGATTTAAAAACAATTATCAAGGAAAAGTTCGTTCCTTTGATCGAAAGATCTTGATATAATTACCCATGCGAGTACTTTTTGCAGTTTGGGAACTGGCTCCATTTTTTCAGGTTGGCGGTCTTGGTGACGTGGCTCGCTCACTTCCCAAGGCGCTTTTCGCCTTAGGAATCGACGTCAGGGTAATTTTGCCTTTTTACAAAGCCCTAAAACTACAGGGCCAGAGAAGGAAGCTCGTCAAACAGATCGTCGTCAGGTACGATGGAAAAGATGAAAAAGTGAATATCTACAAGATATCCTTTGTCAAATCTAAGGTGCCTGTTTATCTACTGGAAAACGACGAGTACCTGAGTGTCCCGTCAAGGGAAACGTTCGCTTTTTTCGACCTGGCGATAATTGAAACCGTCAAAAACAATCACTTGGAATGGATACCAGAAATTATTCACTGCAATGACCACCACACCGGCTTCATTCCCCTTCTTATTAAACACAACAACTTGCCGATAAAAACAATCTTCACCATACACAATCTTATGCACAAGGGAGAATCGGATATCGAAACCATTGAAAAAATGGATATCCATCCGGAAAAGTGCCGGCTTTTGGAATGGGAAATAAAAAGGAAAAGGGTTAACTTTCTTCTTGAGGGTTTGGTTCATGCGGACTACATAAACGCCGTCTCACCGACATACGCCAAGGAGATATTGACCGAAGAATACGGGGCGGGATTTGACGAAATGTTACGGGAGATGAAAGATAAGCTCTTCGGGATCCTGAACGGCATAGACTACGACAGCCGTAACCCTGAAAGCGACAAAAGCCTCATCTACCACTACGGCCTTAAGGCTAATCTCGCAAAGGAAAATAAAGTCTATTCGTATCTTGAAGGCAAAAGGCTGAATAAGGCATTTTTACAGGACAAGCTTGGATTCGAGGTTACCGACAAGAAACCGCTTATCGGATTTATAGGACGACTTGATGGAGGCCAAAAAGGGCTGGAGATAATCCACAAGATGTTGAGGAGAATAGATCTGACAAAATTCCAGTTTGTATTTCTTGGAGCTGGCGAGAAAGATTGGGAGGAAAGGTTTAACTGGCTTTATAGCTTTTACCCCAAAAGCATCCATTGCTCGTTTGAGTTTGACAAAAGACTGGCAACCCAAATCTATGCCGGTTCGGATTTCCTGATCATCCCCTCAAAATTCGAGCCCTGCGGACTTATCCAAATGATCGCCATGAGGTACGGATCCATACCGGTCGCCCGTTCAACAGGAGGGCTTAAAGACTCGATAAACGACAACGAGGACGGGTATCTTTTCAAGAAATATACGTCATTCGAACTTGAAAAATGCCTTATAAAGGCGGTAGACGTCTGGAGAAACAATAAAAAGAAACACGACTTGATGATTGAACGCGCCATGGCCAAGGATTTTTCATGGTTTGCGAGCGCCCGAAAATACATCGATCTTTATCAAAAGTTAATAAACGAGAATGGCAATGCAGTCGGTCAAGGATATCCTGACGAGGTTTAACCCCCTCGAGGACAAATACGTGTCGCGCGAGTACCAGTCTTTTGGTGTTTATCTTTCGCAGAAACTTATGGACGAACGCCGGAAAAGTCTTTACATAAAACTGGCGAAAAACACCCCACGGCCGTTGCTTGAAGAAGCCTTGCGCTACGTTATCGATTCAAATGCCAGAAATAAGGGAGCGCTTTTCATGTGGAAACTAAAGGAGTTGGGAGTCTTCAAAAATTCCCCCAAGCCCAAAAAGCCGTAGATCCAATCCCCTTTTGCTTTAGGTATTCAATTTTCAAGTCAACCGACTCCTCGTCTTCAAAGAAAACCACGTGTTCATACCCGTCCTCACCCGTATAACTAACGCTTTTTTCTTTCGTACTCTCGTTTATTTTGACTTTGCAGTTATCCTCCAAACAGACCTTTTTCAAAAACCTTGACCTTATCTGGAATAGACTTAGGGATTGAGCGGGCTTTAACGGTTTGCCGTCTTTTAGCGTCCAGTCGTATCCATACATCCCAAAAATAATCGTAAGCTTTTCCGCCGGAACTGTTTCGAGATAACTATCGACCATTATTAAAAAATCTTCATATGGATAATTTTCCCCAGGCTCGCCATAGCTTTTGTGGAAATCATAGGCCATGACCATTACCTCATCCGTAAAATTATTTAAGGTTTTCAAATCATACGGACGTTTACGATAGAATAGATCTCCGTAAACGGCCAAGG
>CAZUBL010000055.1:0-5613 GCA_964618685.1 uncultured Gammaproteobacteria bacterium
TATCACCCCAAAGCTCGACCGTCACCTGCTGACCTTTTTTGGCCAAGATTATGTCTGAATTCTGACTGAATTTAACGTCTTGATCGACCTGGCTGACGGTTTTACCAGCCTGGGTAATCTTTACCCGCCGTTTGAGATTTTTGACAAACGTGTCTGCTCGGTAACTTACTTCTCTTGAAATTACGGTTTTTGCTTCATTGTCGTATCTTTTGTTATAAAGCCTGAATGAGACCATGTGCTTGAGTGTATCTGGCGATAAGGTTGGGGAAGGAGTCGGCAAGACTTTCAAAACACATTGGTTATCTGACCACTGGCAGTATTTTTGACCATTACAGAAAGTTTGAGATTTTATGCCACGGCAGTAATCGGATGGAAAAACGACTAACTGATTTTTCGTGTTTGGATGGCAGATATCAAAGTCATGGCTCCAGCTACACTTGTCTTGGGCAACACTGCAGGTGGCCGGCTTCGGCAGGTTGTAGCAGACCGGATCGTCTATATTCAGAGCAAACTCTCCGGAAATGGGTAGCGCTTTAGCACAAGCTTTTGTGGTACACCGTGACTGGGTTACCCTATATGAGGGCGGATTAGGGTTGTCCGGGAATTCCAACACCGGATAAACTACATACAATTTTTTCTTATCAAGATTCTCGGCGGCCCCGATTGTCATCCGGTATGGAGTCTCTGAAACCGGTTTGTCGGATATTAGTTTACGCTCCAGTGGAATAAACTTTCCGTTATTCTCGTTGTAGTAAGATATTTCCAAATAAAGCTTTTTCGTAAGATATGGATGCTGCGTTCCGTTATAGTTAACGGTCACCTTAATATCAATTCCGTCCGAAGCGGCCTGTTTAGCGACGGTCATGTATTTGATTAGGTTTTGGTTGGCCGATTCGGCCATACAGCGTCTGTTATTGGCATACCAGACACAACCGGTGCCTTGCGATTGCGCTTTTACGCATCCATCGATGTTATTGTCATATTGCTGACAATAGTTATTACAAACAGTTGAAATTTTTTGGCCTGATTTGCTGCATTTGTTGCAATAGCCATACCATTGGCACTGGGTGTCATTTTCGCTCTTGTTGTTGCACTCCTTGCCTTCGGATGTGAGGCCAAATTCATCAAAGTCTTCACACCTAAAAGTGAGGTTGGTTACATTGGCCTTTACTAGGGACGGATCAGCGAAATAAGCTAGCCAATCATTGAGAACCCCATCGCTCCCCACCCCTATGAATTTCGGCAGACGGGAAAACCACCACTCGACATATCCCTCCTGGGTGCAAAGCCACGGATTCAATTTGCAATTAACTTTTTTAGCTTTTGATTCGCTGAAAAGTTCTTTCGAATTAAAGGTATCGTAATCCGAAAAATTATCACACACCGTATCGATCTCCTTGGTCCCGGTATCGTACTCATACTCGTTTTCGCTTGTTGGCGTATAGTGGGCCGAACCACAGCCGCTGTAATTGTAATTTCTGGATTGGGCCTTAACCAATCCGAAAAGATCCCACTTTGTGACGGTCCTATTTTCCGACCAGTTCTTATAGACCGTCGTCATTGTCGCCTCCATCCTGTGGCTGAAATTATGAAGAGCCTCACCCAACCGCCTCTGGTAATTGAAACCCATAATGGGAATGAGCTTATTACAGGCCGAGTCTTCTATTACTACACCATTAAAGGCAAAACCATCCGGACCGACCAGGGCCGATTCGGAAAACCCAAACCAGGAATAACCCCATATCCAAACTTCGTCCACCTGGTTATTATTGGCCTGATCACATATCTTCAAGGCATCTATAATCTTCATATAGTCAACTCCCGCATCGCATTTCCGCTTAAATTCGTCGGTTTTTGGCTTGTCTCGTTCATGCTTAACACAATAATTAAGGTCGGACAAATTAAGTTTGTAACCATTGGTTTTTACCGGAAACTCCGATATGTTGGTTGTTTTGGCAATACTATAATTTAATCTGCCACTACTCGATTTTTTGAAAGAATTGATTATTTGCGGAGTCAGGACGCTTGGATCGTTAAAAGCAAGTTTATTATCGGTAAACCATTGGCTTAAAGGAATCATTCTAGATTGACCGGATGAATTGTCTGATACCCGCGGATTATATATGATCAAATGGACCTTGCGGGAATAAGTTTCTTTAGCCAAATATTTGGAACTGCTTTCCGGTGCTGCACTGCTTTTGAAAGAAAAAAAGTTTTTGGATATGGCAAATTGCACTAAGAAAAATATTGAAAAAATGCCTATTATCAATGAGAAAAGCGTCAACCCTCTTTTGAGAGTTCTTTTGTCAATGCAGAATGAATTACTATTACTGCTTCTATCTGACATATGGTTTTTGGCGCCGATTCTTTATTTGACCACATATGAATCCGCAGCGACCACGTTTGACTTGGTTCATAAACGGATAATATTGGCAATCGGTAATCCCGTCGCAAGTTTGGGCTGATCTTTGAGTCGACAAAGTTCTCTTATGTAGGATTTGTGACGTTGATTATCATTCTCAAGTTGCCATTCTCCGGGTAGTAGAATCATTTGTCTATAAGTTTAGCATTAGCGCTGTTATTTAACAAATATGGAAGAAGCATCAAGTTCGTGGCAATGGCATATCTGTTAATATAGTAAAAATAATTGGATATAATACTATTATGACAATCCAAAAAGTTGAGATTTCGTCAAGGACAATCATTTTCACGGTCTTTTTCCTTTTGGGGCTGGGATTTTTATGGCAGATCAAGGACCTGATATTCTCTCTTCTTATTGCTACCATCTTTGCCGGCGCCCTTAAACCGGCCGTCAACTACCTTGAGAGAGTCAAGTTGCCGCGAATACTGGCGACATTCTTGGTTTATTTCCTTTTTATGTTCGTTTTCTTCTATATATTTACATTGATAATCCCGCCTCTAGCAACCGAGTTGGTCTCGCTATTTAAAAACCTGCCTGGAATTATCAAAAATACCCTACCGGCCATGGGTGCGACCTTTGATTTTGATTTCCTATCCCAGAACCTTCCATCGATAACCAACCAGACTTTCGAATTCATTAAGGGTTTGTTCGGAAATGTTATATTCATCTCGTCGACGATGTTTTTCAGCTTTTATCTTCTATCCGAAAAAAACTTGTCAAAAAAACTATTGGGGAACTTTTTTGAGGATCATGAGATAGGCCGGATCACCCTGATTGCGGACAGGGCACAAAAAAGAATGAGCTCGTGGTTTTGGGGCCAGATCATTCTTATGCTGGTAGTCGGAGGCCTAACGTACATAGGCCTTTTCGCATTCGACATAAAATATGCGCTTGCCCTGGCAGTCCTTGCCGGAATTCTCGAGGTCATTCCCAATCTCGGACCGATCCTTTCGGCGGTTCCCGCAGTCCTTATCGGCTACTCCGTATCGCCGATTCTCGGCCTGTCGATGGCCGCCCTTTATTTCATCGTCCAGCAGCTTGAGAATAACCTGATTGTGCCCCTTGTAATGAAGAAAGTCACCGGACTCCACCCGATCGTTATCCTGATCTCGCTTATCGTCGGCGGCAAGTTAGCTGGAATCATCGGTGTCATCCTGGCGGTGCCAGTAACCCTGCTTCTTGAAACGGTCATAATAGAATGGCACAAAATGACACGCTAAACAAAATCTGCGGAGATACTACGGTATATATGCGGTAATTATTTAAGCCCACTTAAAAAGAGTTTGCGGAAAAAACTAGGAAAATGTGCGGGAATTAATACGTTTGTGTCTCGCCTCTTCTTTTGACCATGTAGACGACAACCGCCCCTGTGGCTACCAGAAGCAAGACGATTAGTCCGACTATGGCCATAAAGCCCATGTTGACCGAAGATCCAAGGCCACCTTGACCGGGAGTTACCCCGTCATTACCAAGAGGGTTGTTGGCCGCGGCTGCTGTTATTGTAAGCTTGGCTTCTATCTCCTCATTAACTTTGGGGTTAACATATTTCGGCTTGAAGGCGTTTATCTCGTTTTCCTTCATGTAGGAACCGTTATCGGCCAGGAATTTAGACGTTGTGACTACGATGGTCGCACCCATTGGGGTCGAATACCTGAGCTTATACGGCTGGAACGGGATATAATCCGAATTGACCACAAAATAACCTTCTTCGTCGGCCGTTGTTTCATAATAGGCCTTTTTGGCAAAATCTAAGTAGATAGATACCCTTGCGTTTGGCATAACTTCCCCCTGCGAATTATACGCATACCCTTCAAGATATGAGGGAATCGGGTCCAGTTTTAAGGTTACTGATGAGGATTCCTGTGCCCCGACGTCCTTGACGACAAGACTTTGAAAAAAGCCCAGGGCTTTTCGCAACAGATTCTGTTTTTTACCGGCAAGCGTCAGGTCGACCTTGGTGGCTTCGACTTCACCGAAGGTTTCATTGACCTCAATGTCAAAATCCGTCTGGTTGATAACCGCCGTAAAGCGTCCTTTTCCGTCGGCGTTGACGGTTGAAATCAGCCTATATCTTGTCTTGACCTCGGGGTCGTTAACGTCCGGGATAACCGAATAAAAGTTGACAACCGCTAACGGATGGCTGACGCGTCCCTCGATCATAACGCTACCCAATTTGTCAGATTCGTATATGTACTCCATTACTTTAACCGGAGCGGAGGTAGACCCCCTTTGGGCATCAACCGGGATATCGCGGTGCTGGATCGTACCGGCTTGGATAATTTCGGCCCCGGTCATGGCTGGATAGATATCCGAATAGGCTTTAATGTAGTTGGAGTTGAGTGAAGCAACTGCCGGAAAAACGTATCCGGGTTTTTGGACCGAAAGCTTATAGGTCCCGTCAGGAACGACAAAGCTGTAGGCGCCGTCTTCGAGGGTGGTTATGGGGTTAATGAGCGCACCACCCGGAACATCATCCGGATCGGCCGGATTGACGTAACTAAAGATTCCATTATCCCGTTTCTTCAATAAGGTAACCGACGCGCCAGATACCGGTTCAAGGTTCTGACTGTCGAATATCCGCCCGTAAGGATCCCAGGCGATAGTGACACATTTTTGCAACGCAAATTCAAAGTCAAAAGTTCCCAACTGTTCGCCGCCCTGACCCATTTCAATATCCGGCTTGGGGTCAACCAGGTTAAGTCCGAGCCATTTCCTCTCATGGCTTCTTGTTGTCGCGTCCTGCCATATGACAGGCGCAAACGCGCCCGTTGGATTGCCTGGAATCGGTTGAGTTATTGGCGTCTGTCCATTTGCGGCAAACAACCCTTGGAATTTATATCCTAAACTTGCAGAAATCTGCGAACCTCCGTAAAGCTCCATGTCAAGAGCAGCGTTTCCGGTTGTGCATTGCTGGCCGGCATCCGTTGCTAGACATTCGACGATAATTGTTTCGTGGTTGGGCAAGGGTTTCTCGCCGGGGGCGGCATTGGGCTTGACGTAAAGCTTGGCCCGGTGCCCGCCACTCCGGTCAGCCTCAAGACAGAACCAGCGTTTGGTAGCGGCCACTTCTTCCTGGGCACTAACACCGGCAACTAGGTTTAATGAAACGAAAAGAAGCAAAAAAGAGACTAAGATTTTTTTTAACATAGTATTAATATACAATATATTACTTTTTGTTAATTCAAGTCAAA
>CAZUBL010000056.1:0-5477 GCA_964618685.1 uncultured Gammaproteobacteria bacterium
ATTGTTACTTGTATGGGAGTTAAAGAAAGACGGACGAAGATTTTACTATCATTATTCCTTATAGCGGGCGTTGACTTTTCTGCGGTTACACTAAACGAAATCATTCAGAAAGTATTTGATCTTACTTTAAATCAGAAAACTCGGGGGACCTTGTCGGCTTTAATTAAAGAAGGTTCGATTGAAAAAACCGAAACGGACAATTCCTACAAGATAACGGAGAAAGGTTTTAACGAACTCTGTCTAGAATTCTCGTTCTTCAGATACCTCAAAAACACTTGGGACGGTAAATGGAGGATTATATCCTATGAAATTCCTGAGAATAAGAGGGAAATAAGGGATCGCTTGCGCCGTGAGATGCAGGGTTGGGGACTCGGTCCTTGGCATAGATCTTTCTGGTTAACTCCCCACCCGGTTATCGACACCCTTAAAGAATTGGTTTCCCAGAAAGAGGAAGAGAAATACGTTCAGGCTTTTGAAGGTGTGCCCGTTTATGGAGACCGCGATATTCTCATAGAAAAGGTCTGGAATAAGGCTGATCTTGACCGATCTTATAGGGAGCTTTTCAAGAAATGGCATGGAATATTATCAACGGGTGATGAAAAAAGCGAAAAGCTTAAGAAGATAGTCTCGGAATACATTGTTTTGCTTCGTCAAGACCCCGGATTGCCCAAAGAGCTTATGGGTGAAAGCTGGATCGGGTTTGAGGGGTGGAACATATTCCGAGAGATCAAGTCGATCCTCCTAGGATAAATTTAATATCCCCATCTTCGTCCGTCCGCAATATTTTTATTTTCTTAGCTTTAATTAGGTCTAAAATGGATTTGTGAGGGTGCCCAAAAGGGTTGTTTTTACCGACGCTTATCACAGCGATGTCGGGGTCTGCTAAACGCAATAATTTCTCGGTTGTACCATTGCGGGAGCCATGATGGGGGACCATGAGTATATCGGTATTCGTTACGTCCTTATAAGTCAACCTATTCAAAGAATCTGGGGATGAATCTCCCGTAAACAGCAACCTAAACCCACCTTCCCGGTAGTCAAAAATACTGCTGTCGTCGTTCCCGTCTTTCGGGTTAAAATCTACGGACGGCCAATAAAACATGATAAGCCCGTCTCCTAGCTTAACTTTATCCCCGCGATAGCGGGAAACAGTCTTTATGCCTTTGATCTTGATCTTGTTTTTAAGCTTTTTAAGGCTAGGGTCGTCCTTATTAAGGTTGTTAATGGATATTTGGCCGATTTTGTACCTGTCAATCAGAAACGTGGTACCCCCGTAATGATCGTAGTCGGAGTGGGTGATTACCACCAATTCTATTTCCCGGTCATAAAAGGGCATGTGTTTGCCAAGACACTGGAGAACGCTCTTGTCAGGACCAGTGTCTATAACCAGGTCATATTTATTGGCGATCCTTATATAGGCGGCATTTCCCTGACCGACATCGCAGAATACGATCTTTGTCCGAGAATCGGTCATGTGGGATAGAAAGACAATGAAGACGATTGTCAGGGAAATTATGGCAGCAATTAGTAACGACTTGGTTGAAACAGGGGAATCCTTCATTAGTTTCCCAACTGGTAAAAAGCAAAGGGCATTCTGGATAATAATTCAATTACCCAAACCATATACGTAAGAAGACCGTAACAGACATATGCCGGCAACAAACCGGCAAGATGATTGATTTTCCCTAGAAAAGCGGTTAGAAAACCGAAGATCATCAAGGGGCTGATTATCGGTGCTACCAATATGTTAGCAATTGGGGAAATGAAGGATATTTGTTTGAAACACATGAAGATAAGGGGAGTTGTAAAAATCTGTGCCGCCAAAGAAGTTCGTAGTTCACCTAAGACGGGATTCCTTATGTTCTTTCTGCCGAACAATATTAGACCCAGGGTCGCCCCGTATGAAAGTTGCATGGAAATGCTGGTCAACCACTTGGGAAATACTACTCCTATAAAGATCGCCGATAAAATCAGGGAATATAAAGCGACGTTTTTCCTACCTGTCAGAATTGCTACGTACGTTAAAACACCCATTATACCTGCTCTGACAATCGGGGCTTGTGGTCCGACAAAGATAACGAAGGAAACGATTGTTAGTACAGTTATCAGTATTGATACACGTTTGCTAAAATAAGCGGTAAGGTTACCCACGACTGCCCCAATAAGGGTGATGTTGCTGCCCGACAAGACAACCAAATGGAGCAGTCCAACAATCTTAAGTTGCTGATAGAATGATTTGGTTGTCTTCAGGTCGACTCCAAATATAATTCCGTTCAAAAGCGATGATTGTGGTTCCGGGAGATAACTGTCAATCACCGATGTAAAAATAGAGGGCGAGAACTCCATGTCAAATACCGATTAGAATTTTTATGTTTTCGTAGACGGTTTTGCCCAAAATCTTTCTATCGATAAGCTCTTGTAAAGCCCCATATGGTCGATTGTCAATGATCTTCTGGGCGGTAATCTTTCCGACTCCAGGAAGGGTGTCAAGCTCTTCAAGGGTTGCCTCGTTTACGCTTATGGTTTCGTAGTTGGAATTATCACTTTCGCTTGACGAAGGTTGACCGGTTTGAATGATATCATCAATAGTATAGCCGTTACTGACTTCCCAAACCGTAGGAATATATACTTTCTGTTCGTCAACAACACGGTTGGCTAGATTGAAATTGAGCGCAAAAAAGTCCTTGTCGGCGTTGACGGTCAGTCCTCCCGCCTTATCTATCATATTTTTGAGCCTATCGGTATTTGAGGCTTCGTAAAGGCCTGGATTATTTACAGCACCGGATACGTCAACATATATTTTTTCAGCTTTTATGCGAGTTTCAAAGATTGTAGATTTGTTGTCGCTTGTGTTATTTAATCCCTTAGAGGTAGTTGTAAAGTAGAGAATTATCGAAGTTATGGCGATTACGAGGGAAACGGCAATCAATATAATTTCCAACCAGAATTTTTTAAATCTCCTGAGTGTTTTCAGATAACTCATAACCTATTTGATCATGAAGATCGATCGGTGTCCACGGACTATATGCTACAAAAAGCGAAGTGCGGATTGTTGAAATGTCCAAATGTTTTCGATATTCACTTAATCTTCATCGTCTTTTGAGAATCTTTTTGTCAGGAAAACGGTGACGATGATTATGAGGATGACGCCCCCAAGGATTTTGAAAGGAAATCCGAAAAAAACGGTTGACCCGAAGACCGTCGGGGAATTTTCTCCGAAGTTGATATTGGCCGACAAGTTGTATTTTCCGATAAACAGACCTTTTAATGTAAGAGAGGTTGGGGTTTGCGAATCGTCGTTTGTTATATCCGCTGACGGCGTCGCTTCAAGGAGTCTTTGGGAGCTTGAGAGAATGTTTTTCGGGAGGATTTCGTAATCAGCCGACTGACCGAATGCTCCATGTAAACTTATTTTGCCCCCTGGCACGATTTTATTGGATCCGTTATTTTCGACATATAAGACAACCGGTACTTTGTCCAGGCTGTCAAAGATCTTGATGGACTTGCCGAAAAGGTTTATCTTAAACTTCGACAGGGTTTCGAATATGGTTACCCTTGGTTTTATGTCTATTACCCCTGAGTCGGTGACCGTTATGAGGATGTTTGAGCCTATGGTGGCGCGGGCACGCGATGAAGTAATTCCTTCAACAGTTGTCGGGGACGTGGTTTGGACCAATAAAGAGTAGTAGTGGTCGGCGTTGGGAACATTCTCCGGCAACCTCATCCGCAAAAGCAGTTGTTGGGTAGCTCCGGTATCAAGAAAAAATGGTTCTCCCAATTGTAAATGGGCGTTGTCCAAAGAGAAACGGACCGGTCCAACGGCTTCATCTTTAAGTCTGACGTTGCCAAAATTATCCCGGGCTTCAAAGCTCACGACTTTGGTATTGACTATGACAGGGTCACCGCTGTTTTTGACGTTGTAGGCGACCATTATGGATTTGCCCGGCTTCATGACCGCATCAATAATGGGCGGGGATATCGAAAGGGAGACTTGCTGGGCAAATACCTTGTTGGAGATTCCGAAAAAAGCCATCGTGATGATAAATATGATAATGAGTGTTGTTTTTTTCATATTAGAATCCAGGTGTTGCCACAAAGTTAACGACCGTTTGATAACTTCCAAAAGGTTGAACGGGTGATATGTTCGCCTTAAAAGTCAAGGTTGCCTGTCGGTCGCGACCGACATTGACAGACGACATGACAACGGCTGCCGGTTCCGGCGTCGGTTCAGTCCTGTCGGGAAAGGGACGATAATGGGAGGCGGAGGTGAAGTCGCCAGGTATGTCGTCTCCGCTCATGTTGTACCCGAATCCGTAGGCTGAATTGGAGCTCCATGTTTTGGCGGTCGATTCGTCACACGTCTCGGCCCCGCCGTCACACGTCGTGTCGTCAATCGTGCTTACACCATTAAAAGTCTTTAATGGCCCCTCCTCAATCGCCGTCACTTGGTATTGGCCGGCCGAGCCGAAACTTACGGTTAGGACCGTGGTTGCCGTTGACGGCATGCCTGGAGCCAAGGTTCCAAGATTGACGTTGATGTCGGATATCGAAAACTGGAAGGGGATAATCGAATGGATATATTGAAATCCAGCCCTGACAATGAATCCCGAAGAGGAGAACCGGCCGGCAGCAGTTTGACCAATAGTATCTGACAGCTTATACCCCGAAGAAGATTTGTCTCCTGAGGCGGAATTGACGTTGGCGTTGTCTATCTGGAATCTGGGCGATTCCATACTGACGGCCGAGATCACTCCCGTCGATAGGATAAAAAGGAAAGAGATGGTAATCCCTCTAAGAATATTTTCACGCATATTAGTTCTTTTCGAACTTTTCAATCAGCTTTTCCATTCTGGCGGCCGACTTTCTGATTATCCCTAGTTCATGGTCGCCAACGTAGTTTTCGACAGCCTCCTTGATGTTTTTTATGTGATTTTTGAGAAGCAACGACAAAAACAGATAAGTATCTTCCTGGAGCCTTTCGTTTTTGGTTTTGTTTTTTTGAGCCTCTATGTGTTCCTGGCCCATATATAAGGCAAAGGGGGTAAGGAACGCCATGGATATGATCGGAAGTAGGCTTTTCATGTCTTGGTTTTGTGGCATCGTCATAAGATAAAACACGATAAGAGATAGAGTCATCGTTATCGATGTGATCGGTTCAAGCATCAGGCTCAAAGAGAAAAGAAGGAAATAGATAAGGAAGAAAAACGGCGAGGAGGTGCCGCCTGTTGAGTTGACGATCCCGAGGATGATGAGTGTGAACACAACCGATTCGACAAGTCTAGAATAGGCGATTCTTCTAATGAAAAACCTTTTGGCAAGGTAAAGGAATGCGAAGAGTCCTGCCGATATCTGTAAATCGTATTGGGCGAGGGGGGTCTCAGGAAAGACAAAAGTCAGGACGACCGCGATGACCAGAATAACGGAATGGACGATTTCTTTGGACATAATATAAATATACTATTAATTAATGATAGCTA
>CAZUBL010000057.1:0-598 GCA_964618685.1 uncultured Gammaproteobacteria bacterium
TAAAATTGCCTTACCAGACGGGGCGTAGCTTAGATGGCTAAAGCGTCAGGCTGGGGGTCTGAAGACCGTGGGTTCAAGTCCCGCCGCCCCGACTTTTTGCTACACTTAGAGATATGAAGCAGGAAAAAGACTTCATTTTGAGTCTGTTTGTTGTTTTTCCGATCCTTGCGGCCGCATTCTCCGTGATCACTAACGCCAATTTTCTAACTTCGGTAATACTATTTTTAGTTATCCCTTCAATTGTGTTGTCGGCCCTTAAACCAGGATCTATTATTAAGTCCGCCCTTTTTTCGGTTGTTTCTATTCCATCCCTTCTTACTGTCGATTACATATCTCTTTCAATGGGCCAAAGGATCGTGCCTTCGACGGTTTTTCCTTTCAAATTTTTTGGCACGGTACCGGTTGAAAACCTGATCTGGGTCTATTTTATGTGCTACGAAGTAATCATGTTCTACGAATATTTCTTTGATTCCCAAAGACCGAAGGAATACTTCAGAAAAAAATTTATCCCGCTTCTAACGATTTCATTTATCATCCCAACTCTCTATTTCATTGTCGGCTTTATCTATCCGGAGATTTTCAGGATCAGATATTTTTA
>CAZUBL010000057.1:608-4791 GCA_964618685.1 uncultured Gammaproteobacteria bacterium
GGGGCACGGTCCTTTTGATCGTTCCGTTATTTTTATTTCTCATAAACTACCCGAATCTTTTGGGAAAATTCGTCATTACCGGTTTTTATTTTTTCTATCTGGCTCTCTGCTATGAATTGACGGCCTTGGCTAAGGGTTGGTGGTATTTTCCCCAAAGCTCGGAAGTTATCGGCTGGGTAAACATAAGCAGGCTATTGTTTCCCTTGGAAGAGTTTGTCTTCTGGTTGATGCTTTTTGCCATGGGATTTTTATCTTGGTATGAATATTTTGACGACGATTTAAGATAATATAGATATATATTCACACATATATGAAATTATTAAGCATAAAGATCGAAAAACCCGAAGAAATCAATTTTATCATCGCCCAGTCCCATTTCATAAAGACGGTCGAGGACTGTTACGAGACGATGGTCGAAGCCGTTCCGGGTATCAAGTTTGGTCTGGCCTTTTGTGAAGCCTCGGGACCCAAAAAAATACGGACCGCCGGGACCGATGAAGATATGATTGAGCTGGCGATCTCCAATGCGAAAAATGTCGGAGCCGGGCACACACTTTTTATTTTTCTTAAGGATTCTTATCCAATAAATGTCCTCAACCGAATAAAGAACCTTTCGGAAGTTGCCCATATATTCTGCGCAACCGCCAATCCGACAGAAGTAATTGTTGCCGAAACCGATCAGGGAAGAGGAATAATGGGGGTCGTTGACGGCGGATCCCCGGTCGGCGTAGAGGACGAAAAGGAAATAAGCGAAAGAAAAGGATTCTTAAGAAAAATAGGCTACAAAACCTCTTCCTGAACGGTTTTACAATATCCACAACCTTCTTCTTAAAATGAAATATTCTTTTTATATTACCTACCATAAGTTATTATCCCTTGATAAGGATTGGCTAAGACAATAATTGTCTTTAGATTGTCAATATAATATAATGGACCTCTTATGGCAGTTGAAACCGGTTCATATAGACCTCCCCATAGAGAGGTAAAGGAATCCCTCAGACTCTTGTATTCCAAAGGAAACTATCCGTACAAAGAACAATTGAAAGTCATTAAGAAATCGTCAAGAATAAATAAAATTGCCGGTCTGGTTGAGATTCTTGAAGGCCACCACCGGAAATCTTTAGTACATACTTTTGAAGATACCCTGCTGGCTGTAACATTTGCCCAGGATGTTTTTCGGGATATGTTGCCGATCGTGGGTTTTGCCAGTCCGGAGAAAAGGGCAAAATATCTATCCAATATTGTCAATATTTTTGAAGGAAGCCTCGTCCACGATATCGGCAAAACAGGCGTTGATACAAAGCTCTTGAATACAAACAATAAATCGGCACTCACCGCGGAGGAAAGGCACCGCATAAGACTGCATGGTACCTTGGGGGGCGTTATTTTACATGAATTAGGTCTTTATGATCTTGAACACTTTAGTTACGAACATAACTTGGGGAGCGGTCCGAGCGGAACTTGGAAGCCAGAACAATTGAAATCAAGACATGAATTGACGGAAATAGTCGCCTTGGCCGATCTAATCGGTGGGCTTCTCGATCCTCGACGCCCGTACCATACCCCCGCCACTAAGGAGTACGTATTATCGCTTGTTGAGATTAAGGGAAAACAGGGGATATATTCTGAAAAGCTCATGAAAGCATTCATAGAAAAAATTGCCGCCAGGGATCTATATCCACCCTTTAATAGGGAAGATTATGAGAAGAATGAGCTTTTTATGACTTTAATACGCGTTCACGGCATAACGGATATTTTTGAATGGGTAATCACAGAAGACCAATTGACAAGAAGCGACCTTAGTACTATGATTAAAAAATCATGAAATCAGTCTTTGTCAATCAACAACAGCAAGTTGCCCTTTAAGGGAGGCTTGTGTTGTCATGATAATTACACTCGCCTCCGGGCGAGTTTTTTAATAGAATAGACTATGACAAAAATCTCAAAAGATACGGTCGAAAAAATGGCACATCTGGCAAATATTCCTGTAACTGAAAACGAAAAAACAGATTTAGCAGATGGATTTAACAAAACTCTTAATGTCATTGATGAGCTTTTTAAGGTCGACGTTAAGGATGTTAAGCCGACCCATCAGGTAACTGGACTCGAAAATGTTCTAAGAGAAGATGAAGTCATTGAAGAGAATATGATCTCCCAAGAAGACGCCCTGAAGAATGCCAAAAATAAACATAATGGTTATTTTGTAGTCGACCAAATATTGGTCGATGACTAATAAAAAATGAAAACAAACGAACTGACTCTTAAAAAAGCGACTGAATTATTGGAAAAAAAGGACATCTCTCTTGAAGATATCTATAAAGACACCTTTTCTGCAATTAATGGCGGCAAGAAATTGAACGTATATCTTACTTTGAACGAGAAAGCTCTTGATGAGGCAAAACTACAGGTAGGTAAACCGTTTAAAGGGATACCATTCGCCATCAAGGATAATTTCCTGACTAAGGGAATGGAAACAACCGCTTCATCAAATGTCCTTAAGGGTTTTATTCCCCCCTATGAGTCAACGGTTACCAAAAAAATAAAGGAGAGTGGTGGAGTCGTCATCGGTAAAACAAACATGGATGCCTGGGCTCATGGATCATCGACCGAAACTTCAGATTTTGGGCCTACCCTTAATCCTAGAAATCCTGGCTACTTGCCGGGAGGTTCGTCGGGCGGTTCGGCCGCGGCAATTGCTGCCAACATGGCTTTTGTTGCCATAGGTTCGGAAACAGCCGGCTCTATCAGACAACCCGCATCTTGGTGTGGAGTCGTCGGCCTCAAACCGACTTACGGCAGGGTAAGCCGCTATGGTGTTATTGCCATGGGTTCTTCGCTTGATAGTCCCGGACCAATCACTAAAACGGTCGAGGATTCGGCTGTGGTGTTAAACAGGATTGCCGGCAAGGATAGAAATGACGGAACGACGACATTATTAGATGTTCCCGATTATACTCGGAATATGAGAAAGGGAGTCAAAGGTATGAAGATAGGCATTTGTTATATTGATAATCCAAATATTAAAAGTACCGAAGCGGCTAGATCGGTTGAAAAGGCCGGAAAAACTTTCGAATCTTTGGGGGCAGAAGTAGAAATGATCTCAACATCCCAAAACCTGGAAGAGAATAAAGTCCTAAGCCATGAACACGCTATAAGCGTGTATACAGTTGTTCAGCGGGCAGAGGTATCAAGTAACCTATCTCGTTATGACGGCATAAGATATGGACATGGGCGCAATATGTTCGGACATGAGGCTAAAAACAGGATAATGTTGGGTGTTTTTGGTATGTCTAGCGAAATCGGAAAGGACGAGTTGGTCTATGTTCATGCACAAAGGGTCAGAAGTCTTTATATCAACAACTATAAAGAGCTATTTAAAAGATATGATGTATTAATCTCGGCGGTTTCTCCAAGCTTTGCTTTACCTGTGGGAGCAACATCAGGCGATCCGATGTTCGGGGAGCTCCAGGACATGTTGGTTGAACCAAGTTCCTTGGCTGGAATCTGCGGGATCTCTGTCCCCATGTTCAGGGACGAAAAGACCAACCTTTATCTCGGATTGAATATTATGGGAAATTATTTCGAGGAGGAGAAAATTATCCAGGCGGCCTGGGCCTATGAACAGGCGACCGACTGGAACGAATGGAAAAAAATCTAATATGGAAAACAAATACCAACCGGTTATTGGAATGGAAGTGCACGTACAGCTAAAGACCAAGTCCGGGATGTTTTGTGGATGTAAAAATGATCCCAATGCCGAAAAGCCCAACATATATGTTTGTCCTGTATGTTTGGGGCTTCCGGGCGCTTTGCCGGTTGCTAATAAAAAGGCAATCGAATGGACGATAAAGTTGGGATTGGCGCTTGGATGCAAGATTAACACCGTATCCAAGTTTGACCGCAAGCATTATTTTTATCCCGACCTTCCAAAAGGTTACCAAATAAGTCAGTATGACCTGCCTTTTTGTTACGAGGGGAAAATTGAAACGTCATACGGACCGGTCGGAATAACCAGAATACATTTAGAAGAGGATACTGGGAAACTTATCCATAGTACGGTCAACGGGAAAAAAGTCAGTCTTATAGATTTCAACAGATCGGGAACTCCGTTGGTTGAGATTGTCACCGAGCCGGACATCAAATCGGCAGCCCAAGCCAAGGAATACGCCAAAAAACTAAGGCA
>CAZUBL010000058.1:0-4573 GCA_964618685.1 uncultured Gammaproteobacteria bacterium
TCCGGAGTGCTACCAGGAAGTAGTTTTGAGTTTGGCGCTTCAGGACACCCTTAAATGGATTCTTGTATTCGTGACTTATGTATAATCTGAAGCTTCTGACTATGTTGTCGTCGATTTTTTCGACTTCAAAATCTTTGTCCTTTGAGTACGCGGTAAGCCAGGACTTGAAGAAGTTGAGGTAGTAACCGTACATGCGGACGGTCTTAAGGGAGAGGTTCCGGTCAAGCTCGCAGTACTCCAGAAACCTTAAGATTGCTTCGTTGACTGTCATAGAATCATATTAAACGACATCTTCGACAAATTCAATATATAGAGAGAGAATTTCTGCTGCGTTTACAGCGTCTGACCGACAAAATGATCGAATATAGACGCGACGGCAACAGTCGCAATGCGATGCTTAAAACAAACTCTTCTGGCGTCTGCTTTCAGTAAAAACTAACAGTTATCTAACGCTTGAGAAAGACAGTTAGTCATCTGAGGCACTGAGGAACCGTAAAGTAGTTGACAATCTCTTCTGTCACCATCAGGGTCTGCGGTTTGGGCATTGTGAACTGAAGTATGGTTACCGAATCGCTTTCAGAAAGGACCTTGACTTCAAGCTCATTACCTATATCCTTGACTAAGATCAATACCTTCCTTATTAAGAACCCGTATTTTTCAGCATTGGCGTAGGTTCCGTAGCTTCCGCATTTTCCAATATCCGGATTCATATCCAGGACAACGGTATGGTTGACGATATTTCCGTAATTAATCTGAGAAAGGTAGATTTTGTAGACGTTTCCCATTTGTTCATAATATGCTTCGGGGTGGGGGACCGCGGTAGATGTCGATTTGGGGGTTGGGGTGGGGGATGGCTTCTTGGTTGGGGTCGGAGTCGCGGGTTTTTCGGTCGGAATTGGCGTTGCGGTTTCGCGGACTTGTATGGCGCCGGCAACTGTTTTTGCGGAACTGGGAATTATCTGCCGACACATCGATCCGTCACACCCTCCCTTACAACTCCAGTATCTTTGGGCGTTGCAGTGGAACTGGTAATAGACCGGCGGCCGGTAAAATCCATCCGAACTTGATTCCGTTTTCACGCATTTGAAACGACCCGTCTCGATATCCTTTGCGTTGCAGCAGTTTTTCTGCCAAACCTCAGGTTTCAGATACCTGCCGTAAAGGTTGCAGAGTTCCGGCTTAAAGGCCTCAGCGTCAAAAAGACATCTGCCGCTTAGATTATCGCAGTCACATTTGGTAACTTTTTTTGTTCCGCAGTTTATGGAATATTTACCCAGATAACATCTGAATCCGTTCTGCTTGTCCGTCCCGTTGCAGCAATCCTTGAGTGTCATCATGCTGGACGAGTCGATGGAACACAGGCTGAAGTTGGTGTTCAAAGCGGCTCTGGACCGGTAATTGATAGGGGAAAAGACGAGGTTTGAAAGGATGAATAAAAAAATCAGCGCTATTGCGACTGATAATATTCTTTTATCGATACAAAAAGCGCCCTTCATCATAACCGATTATAATTTAACATCTCGGCATAAATCAACCATCAGCTCGAAGTGCATCGGATCAATTCTTGACCCGAAAACCGACTTGTACCTCCCGCCCCACCTGAATCCGTATGACTCGAAGGCATCAATGATTTCCCGAGGCATGTCGTACTCGTCGCAGCCGTTGCAGTTCTCCTCCCAGTTTATGTCAACGGCAATCCCGAACGCATGGGTCGATAAAACGCAGCCTTCGGCACAAAGGTCAAACCGGTCAACGGAGGAGGCATTGACGTTACATCTAAAAACGTAGGCGCCGATCGTATTGATCTTATATCCCTTGAAATTCTTAAGCTTATTGGCAACCGCCTGGAAGTACGGATAGGCATCCTTGTGGACGGTTATGGATTTGCCCATGATCGAGACCGAAGTTAGATTCTTCTCAACGTAAGACTTAGCCGATCCGTAACAAGCGTCTTTTCTTCCACCGCCATAGACTTCAATAAACTTTTCTGCGTTGTAGCACTTGTATGCCAACCTCGGATCGTAGTATGGTTGATCGAGGGGGTTGGTGATCAACATTGGGTCGCTCTTTGGTTTATCTGTCGGGGAAGGAGTGGGAGCCTTGGTGGGTACCTTGGTCGGCTTCTTAGTAGGCGTTTTTGTCGGCAGCTTCTGAAGAATAGTAGTTATTACCGGTTCTGTAGGTACCTGTTGGAGAATATCTGTGGGCATTGGTGGTTCAACGGTTGGGAGGGGAATAGTCGGTTCGGGAGTAAGCTCCTGGACGGGAATGGGTGTGATTTCCGAATCATCGAATTCGAATGACATTGCTGTTCCGTCCAACACCTGGTCGTAGTCGATCTTATTCGCCGACAGTTTGTAGGTGAAGGTATTTCTTAAGATGACCGCTTCGTCCCTTATGTTCTGGGCTATCCTTTTGACCTTAAGGACGTTGACCTTTGGCGTCCCCTTGAAAAGAAACACGTTGGTGACGGTTAAGGTCAGAATGAGTGAGAAGATAATTCCCAGAATGATCTTTTTGGCCATTGGTAAATTAAATCCGAGAAATGGTGAAGCTATTCCTGACTTTGATTTCGGCGACTATCTTGTCGATGATTTCCTTGTAGCTATAGACCGGCAACTCAAGTGTTTTCAGCTTAAAGAGATCATCCTCCGTGACCGGCAGATTGTCTTTCTTGTCTATGGGATAGACGGTTACCCCGAAAGGAGTGAGAATGTCGTGAGCTACGTCAAATCTCGACTTGAGCTCCCGCGCCGCGACCGGGATCATGTCCTTGTTTATATTCTGTTCTATGCAACCCGCAATCACTTCCGAAAGATGGCCAACCCAGGTAACCTGGAACTTCCACGAAGTGTCGTATTCGGCCTTGACATGGTCGTCAAGATTCCTCAAGAGCCTGTTGAACGGACGGTCGTTTGTCGTGTTGGGGCTAAACCCGACGATATATGACGGCCTAAGGATGATCCAACCGGCTTTTGTCTTCTTGGCAATGTTTTCCGACTGGAGCTTGCTTCTTCCATAAACATTGCCGACATTCATAGCGGCGAAAGAGGATATGTATACGAGTTTGGCGTTTATGGCATCGGCCGCTTCAACAATGTATCCCGTACTGGTGACGTTCAAGAGTTCGGCCGCTTCCGGGTT
This sequence comes from uncultured Gammaproteobacteria bacterium, assembly GCA_964618685.1. Lineage (GTDB taxonomy): Bacteria > Patescibacteriota > Microgenomatia > UBA1406 > GWC2-37-13 > GWC2-37-13. The sequence goes on from CAZUBL010000058.1 coordinate 3,145, forward strand.
GGCTTCGCACCACCTGGCATTGGCGTTGTTGGCGGAGTGGATAATTAGGTCCGGCTTGACGTCTTTTACCACCTCCAAAACTTTTTGCCTGTCGGTGATATCCAAATGAACAAGCTTTTCCGAAAGCCGGTTATTGGCGTATGTGCCGACGACCTCATATTTTTTCTGAAGGTCAAAATATATCCGGGCTCCCACATAACTGCTGGCTCCGAGTACCAAAATTTTCATTAAGAATCATTATAACAAATAAATTACCTCAGGCTATTTGCCCATATATTTGAACCTTGGGACAATCTTGCCGGCAACTTTCACATTTTCCATAAACATCTTGGCCGGCCGCACCCAAAGTGAAAAGTCGCCGAATTCCGCAGACTTATATAGAGCCCTATATACAACCAACTCTTCCAGGGTCTCGCTGTGGAGGGCCACCCCGATAACTTCATAGTCCTTACCCTTGTAATGCCTGTATTTACCTTTTTTTATTTTTTTCATGGTCATTGTTTTAATTATCTCCAATCTATGGGTTCAAGTCCATTTTCTTCTAAATATTTATTGCACTGGGAGAAGTGGTGATTGCCGAAAAACAGTGTTGCCGAGAATGGGGAAGGGTGGGCCGAAGTCAAGACAAGGTTTTTGTCCCGGTCAATGACTAAGCCTTTGTTCTGGGCATATTTCCCCCAAAGGAGATATACGACGTTTTTCCTTTTTTCGTTCAAGGCCGTTATTACCGAATCGGTGAACTTCTCCCACCCCAAACCGGCGTGGGAAGCCGGGGACCCAGCGGCAACCGTCAGGACGCTGTTGATCATCAAAACTCCCTGCCTGGCCCAGCGCGAAAGATCGCCTGATAGCAAGGGCTCAATCCCAACGTCGTTCTTAATTTCCTTGAAGATGTTTTTCAATGAAGGCGGAAGCGTAACCCCGTCCTCAACCGCAAAACACAGGCCGTTGGCTTGGCCCGGTCCATGGTAGGGATCCTGGCCGACAATAACAACTTTGACTTTGTCCAAAGGGCAAAGATCGAATGCTCGAAAGACCTTTTTGGGTGGGGGATAGACCGTTTTGGATTTGTATTGGTCCCTTACATAATCCGTTAAAAATTTCCAATAGTCGGATTCAAATTCGTGCGCCAACGCCGATTTCCAGCTACCCTCTATTTTGACGTCGTTCATTACCAAATAGTATATCACCGTATTTTTATTAAGTTGAAGAGTGCTTTCTTTAAATAATGAGTACAGGCACTCGCTTACATCTTAAGAAGCTCGAGGACTTTGTATAGAATCATTGCCGGCCAAAACATGGCTTTGAAGATCGCCATAATCCCTTCCCAAAAGGTTGTCGCCTGTTGGAAATAATAAACCATAGCGCCTATTACACCCAGGCCGTAAATGGCATTTCCAGAACTAGCGCAGTTTTTCATTCTTACATT
>CAZUBL010000059.1:0-4564 GCA_964618685.1 uncultured Gammaproteobacteria bacterium
TTATTTTAGAATACATTACGGACGTTCAATCATCAAGGGTTGATGTATCGCCGACCGGTAAGCCAAGCTCCTGGGCCTTAAGAACCCGTCTCATGATCTTGCCCGACCTGGTTTTCGGTAGCTTTTCCACAAAGTCTATTTCATCCGGCGTGGCAATCGGGCCAATCTGCAATCTCACCTGGACGACAAGCTCCTTCTTGAGGTCCTCAGATGGCGTGACGCCGTGCTTTAGGATTATGAAGGCTTTTATCGACTCACCCTTGACTTCATGGGGCTTGCCGATAACGGCCGCCTCGGCGACCTTGGGATTGGCGACAAAAGCGCTTTCAAGTTCAGCTGAACCCAACCGGTGTCCTGAAACCTTAATAACGTCGTCATTGCGTCCTACGATCCAGAAATATCCGTCTGAATCAATCTTGGCCGAGTCGCCAGAGAAATACACGTTGGGAATTTTTTCAAAATATGTTTCTTTATAGCGAGTGGGGTTGTTGTAAACGTCAAGCAGCATTCCAGGCCAGGGTTTCTTTATGATGAGGTATCCTTGGGTATTGACCGGAACCTCCTCGCCATGGTCATTGACAACCGCCGCCTCGACGCCAAAAAACGGCTTGCAGGCGCTTCCGGGCTTTAAGGGTAAAGAAGGGACGGGTGTAATCATGAACATGCCGGTTTCGGTCTGCCACCAGGTATCCATAATCGGAATTTTTTCACGTCCGATGTTTTTATAAAACCACATCCAGGCCTCTGGATTTATAGGTTCTCCTACAGAACCCAAAATCTTCAAAGATGAGAGGTCATATTTTTTGAGGTGGTCTTCGCCGAATTTCATCAAGGCGCGTATTGCGGTTGGGGCGGTATAGAACTTGGTGATCTTGTATTTGTCTATTAATTTCCACCAGATTTCGATATCCGGAAAGTCCGGAGTGCCTTCGTATACGAAAGTAGTCACCCCGTTCAACAGGGGACCATAGATTATATACGAATGTCCGGTAATCCACCCAGCGTCGGCCGTTGACCAGAAAATATCTGATTCTTTTATGTCAAAGACATACTTCAAGGTCGCATATATCCCAACCATGTATCCGCCGTGGGCGTGAAGGACGCCTTTGGGTTTGCCAGTACTTCCGCTTGTATAAAGTATGAATGCCGGGTCGGTTGCCTCCATCATAGCGCTTGAGCATATATTATCTTGTTTGGCGACAAGTTCATGCCACCAAAGGTCGCGGCCTTCTTGCATATTGATTTCACCGTTACCGCGTTTGACGACAATAACTTTTTCAACTTTGGGAAGGGTCTTGACAACCTCGTCGACGGTTTTTTTCGATTCTATGAATTTTTTACCGTATGGATAACCGTCGGAACATATTAATATCTTTGCCTGAGCGTCTTCGAGGCGGTTTCTAAGCGCTTCGGCCGAGAATCCCGAATAGACGACCGAATGAACGGCTCCGACCTTGAGACAGGCCAACATGGCTATAAACTGCTCGGGGATTCTTGGAAGGTATATGGTTATCTTATCTCCCTTCCTTACACCTAACGATTTCAACCCGTTAGCAAACCGATTGACTTCATCATTAAGTTGGCGGTAGGTGAATATGCGCTCGGTCATATCCTGGCCGATCCAGATCAAGGCCTGTTTATCGGCAATCGGTGTTTTCATCCAACGCTCCAGGGCGTTATAGGCTATGTTCGTTTGACCGTCGACAAACCATCTGGCGTAGGGAAAATTCCAGTCAAGGGTTTTTTTCCAGGGTTTGAACCAATAAAGCTCGCGGGCAATGTTTTCCCAGAAAGCTTCGGGGTGGGTAATCGAATCCTTATATAACTTTTCATAATCCTTTACCCAGGCGTTATCAACTATTACGGGATTTGGATTAATTAGCATAAATTCATTGTTTCATTTGACAGGATAAATATCAAGAGTATAATTAACTTCTACCTATGAAGACTGTAGCAAAAGCAAAATTTTATTTTTATTTCAATTCCGCATGCGGCGGGGGAGGTACCTGTGACTGCTAATTGAGATAAGATTAGAAAACGACCCCGCCGAAAGGCGGGTTTTTTAATATATGGACATTACCGTCGTTAAAGAGCAATCGTTTATTACCAATTGGGTTAACTAATAAAGCAAATACATTAATTATGAAAATAAGACAATTTCTCATAAGAATAACCGGTCACTACTACTATCAACTGCTGTACGGCGGGGCGCCGTTTAATGTTTGATTTTCAATTAAACCAACCCCGCCGAAAGGCGGGATTTTTATTAATTATTATTTTTATTTTTTACATATATATGAACAATGAAATTAAAGGATTCAGCGATGGTCACCAATTCAGGAAAGCCAATCGCTACAACGAAACGGAAAAGCTTTTCAAAAAGAAAGGTTTGACCCGGGATGTTGAGAACAGGACGCCGACGGTCGGAGTAAACGTTGCCCATTTGGAAAAAATGGAAGCGGCGGAATCCATTAGAAACAATGTACACGGACGTGATTTATCAATTACTATCCTTGGCATCTCAAGCGCCGATGGTCCGAAAGATTTTCAGGACCTGTTAAAAAGACTGGGTTCGGGAAGAGTCAAAACGACCGCAATCGACCTGAGCGACGGAATCTTTGAAAAAATTGAAGGGTCAGGGCTAGATGAGGTCAAATGTCTACTCCAGGACGCCAGGGAAACAGGGATCGAAACCGGCTCCCAGGATATCAACCTGAGGGACCATATAGGCAACTGTTGTCCTCCTTTAATAGACCGTCAGATCGACGAGGAGGCTTCAAGGATACTTGCCCCGGGAGGGATATCGATCGTTAATATAACAACCAGCGATTTTCTTGAGGAGTCTAAGGGGAGAAGGGTCGTAAATATTGAGGAGATGAGAGAAGTCGTAGGAGACGAGGTTATCACCTCCCTCAAAAGCAATGTGTACGACCTGAAGGAATTGCACGAGGCTTTTCCCGAACTTGATGTTGAGTCTTTGCGAGGTTTGATTATGGAGATTGAGCCCGGACGCAGTTTTGTGGTGTTTGCTGAAGACGAGCAAGGGCACGGTGAATGGTTCAGGACCATTGAAGACCATCAAAAGTCGTGGGTTGAACACGGTTTTGAAATAGTCGGGTTAGCCAGTCGAAAAGGTGAGGATAGCCATGAGCCACCTTTAGTCTGCAACAGACACAACGTGGTTCTGAGAAAGGTTGCAAGTTAACAAAAATATGAAAAACAGAAAAAACCTTAAACCAATAAATATACCGGTTTTTCTGTCAACGACTTTTGTCCAGGACAGTCCCAGTCAATGGGGATACAGCCGGGTCGACGACCCGACCCGGCTGGCCTTGGAAAGAGAGTTGGCGGATCTTGAAAACGCCAAACATGGTTTGGCTTTTTCCTCGGGATCATCGGCGGTAACCTGCCTTTTGATGACATTGAGCAAGGGCGATCATATTTTGTGCCATCGTGACATTTATGAGGGAACCCAAAGGATATTGGAAAGGGTATTGAATAAGTTCGGAGTCGGATCCAACTTGGTTGATCTGAATAACGCGGAAGAAATCAAGAAGGCAATAAGACCGTCTACCCGAATGATATTTTTTGAGAATATTACCAACCCAGGACTTGAGATTGTCGATGTCACAAAAATATCCAAGTTAATAAAGCGAAAGGGTATTTTAATTGCCGTAGACAATACAATCTGTACGCCGGTTTTCCAAAATCCCATAACAATGGGCGCCGATATCGTTGTTCACAGCTTAACAAAATTCATTTCCGGTAGTCACGATGTTCTGGGAGGGGCGTTGATGATAAACGATAAATCGCTGTTTGACAAACTGAAGTTTATCCAACAAACCCTGGGGTTGGTTATATCTCCTTTTGACTGCCATCTTGTAAGTCGGGGTATAAAAACGCTTGACCTCAGGGTTAAGGCGCAAACGACAAATGCTCGGAAAATTTTCAAGTTCTTGAGAGCCAACAAAAAAGTTGTGAAAGCGAATTTTCCGGGCGTTTCCGGGATAGTGTCATTTGTTATAGATAAAAATATTGACGCCAGGAGATTCCTTAGGAATCTGAGGGTAATCAAAATCGCTCAGAGCTTCGGTGGGGTAGAATCGACCATTTTACACCCAAATTCGATGATGACACTCATAAAACCAGTAGATCGTAATTTTTTCAGGCTGTCAGTCGGGATAGGTGACCCTGTCGAGTTGATAAAAGATCTTAAAGATGCTTTAAAGTAAATTATAAATTTGTATAATGAAACCATGGATACACAAAAGAGATTGGATTTGGTGAAACAGGTAGGGGAGGAAATAATTCAGGAGGAAGAGCTTAAAAAGCTTCTTGATTCCGGTGAGGAACTAATAGCCTACGACGGGTTTGAGCCATCGGGCCAGATCCACATTGCCCAAGGGATTTTGCGGGCAATAAACGTCAATAAGATGATCAAGGCCGGCGTCAAGTTCAGGATGTGGGTTGCCGACTGGCACGCCATGGCCAACAATAAAATGGGTGGAGATCTTGAAAAGATAAAAACCGTCGGACGTTATTTTATCGAAGTGTGGAGAGCTTC
>CAZUBL010000060.1:0-4526 GCA_964618685.1 uncultured Gammaproteobacteria bacterium
TCATTTTTTTATGTTCAACAAAATTATCAATATATTTTCACGTTTGTCAAGGGGAAGGTGAGGTTAAGGTTTTGCGTTGAATCGCGAAAGGGTGTTGTCGATGATTTTTTTGGCGACATTCACGAAAGGAATATCATACATTTTGAGCATGTGCCCGAAGGCTTCCCCGGCCTCGCTCGGGCCAAAAGCCGGATTTGAATTGGCGTCTATGAAGAAACGGTTTCCCTTATTGTCAATAATGATTTCAAATCTTGCGTAGTCTTTCATCATAAGAACATCGAATGCCCGTTTAATTTCCTCTTTTACCTTTTTTCCCAAAGGATACTTTTTGACGTCATAAAGTTCTTCATCGCTCCATGCTTCATCAAATCCGTACATTTTATATTTCTGAGGTCTCAACATTATCCTTTCTTCACCCAAAATTATTGGATCTTTTTTATCGTCGACAATCATTACGGTTATTTCCGTCCCCGGGATATATTTCTCAACAATTACCTGTCCACCGAATTTAGACAGAATATACTTAATCCTTTTCTTCAACTGAAATTTATTTTCGACAACCGCCTCCTGGTTGATTTCAACGCTTCCGTGTAACCGGTTGAGTTTGACGATTAAGGGAAACTTCATGTCCGGGTTAAGCCTTTCATTTGGGTGGGAAAAAAGCTGGAAGGGAGGCACCCTGATTTTGTTCTCCCTCATGATAATTTTTGTTAGGTGTTTATCCATATTCAGAAGTTGACCCTCCATTCCTGCCCCCGTATAGGGAATCCTCACGGCTTCAAGCATCGCCGGAATTACGGGACACAGTTCCTCTTTGCCATACATGGAGTCGACAAGGTTGAAAACAATTTCCGGTTTGATCTTCTGAAGCTTCTTGATCAAGTCGGCATTACCCGGTAAAAGTATTACCCGGTAACCAAGTGTTTCTATATGGCGTTTGACTATTTTCGAGCGGGGATAGACTTCTGCCTCGGTTTCATAAAGGGCGTCTGAAGGAAAATCTGACCTTTTCGCTTCCGAGTAAATGATGACGGCAATTTTTTTGCTCATATAAAAAATTTAATATTTATTATACTCAAATTATGCGCAAGAATTTTATTCAATTCGGCAACGACAAACTTAAAGACTTTGGGCAGGCGACCATTAACCTGTTCATTTTCCTTCCGTATTTTTTTTCGGTCGCGGCTTTATCAAAAACGCTATTCATGCCCTGGAAAAACCTTGTCGCAACAAAAAAATCCGTCGGGTTCTCAATGGACGAATTCTTCAACCGGTTTGTTTTTAACTTTATTTCAAGAGTGATCGGGTTTGCGATGAGGAGCTCGATTATCGTTTTCTATTTTCTGTTTCAGGCGGCGTTTATGCTCGGACTGCCGTTGGTAGCTCTTGCGTATTTCATTCTACTACCCCTTATGTACGCCGAATACCTCTTCCAAAAAACGCCCGAAGAGATAAAGGAGGTTGAGAAAAACAAATTTATTGAAAGCCATTCCTTAAAGGCCGAAAGCCTTGAAGCGGTCACCTCTTGGTTTGAGACCCACTACAAAAACCACCTTTACCGCGAGCGCTGGTGGGAACTTAAAAATCTGTTTGAAACACCGCCCCTGGCCCGCGATTGGTCCTCTGGATTTACACCGACTATAGACCTTTACACGATTGATCTGGCAACCCCCGGATACCTGCATCACATCAAGAATATTATCGGCCGCGAGAATGAGATATCTGAAATGGAAAGGGCCTTGTCAAAAAACCTTGAGTCGAACGTCATCGTTTCGGGTGATGAAGGGGTCGGCAAACATACGGTCATTGACGCTCTCGCCCGAAAAATATACCTTGGAAGAACTACCACCCAGCTAATGTATAAGAGGATCCTCAAACTAAACATGGAGAAACTACTTTCCGAGTTTTCCGACCCTCTAAAAAGAGGGGCGTTTTTTGAAGATATCCTTGAGGAGGCGGTCAACGCCGGTAATATAATTTTGTTTATCGACGATTTTGAGAAATACCTTGAATACGCATCGCTTTTCCAGAAATACGCCTCGGGAGACGACCTGCAAATAATCGGTGTCACGACCCCATATGCCTATGAAAGGTTTATTTTCCAAAACGATAAAATTAAGCGGCTGTTTCAGAAGATCGAGGTACGCGAAGTCAAGAAGGAGGATGCCCTGAAGATACTTATGGAGTCGTCATACGTTTTTGAGAACTATCACAAAGTGATCATTCCCTACGAGACGGTTGCTTTGACCGTTGAGAAAAGCGAGTTTTACCTGACCTATATTCCTTTTCCGGAAAAAGCTGCGGACCTATTGGATGCCGCCTGTGTCTACGCCAAGTCTAAAAACCTGGTCAAAGTCACACCCGACATAGTCGACCGCGTCTTGACCGAAAAAACTCACGTTCCGACGATGGTGACAAGCGAGATGAAGGACAAGCTTCTGAATATGGAGTCGCGACTTGCCGAAAAAATCATCCAACAGTCAAACGCCCTTAATAAACTTTCCTCCGCTTTAAGACGAGCATTTTTACTCATCGGTAAAAGAAAAAAACCTCTTGCAACTTTCATGTTTTTGGGGCCAACCGGTGTCGGTAAAACCGAGACCGCAAAGGTAATTGCCGGGATTTTCTTCGGAAAAGAACAGCTTTTGAGATTTGACATGTCACTTTACCAGTCAAAGTCTGACATTCCCAAGCTTTTGGGCGATCCCACCTTCTCCCAGCCCGGCCTCCTGTCGGCGGCTATACGGGAAAAACCTTACGGAGTACTATTATTGGACGAGATCGAAAAGGCCGACCCCGACCTTTTGAATATCTTTTTGACCGTTATCGACGAAGGGTATTTCACCGATGGATCAGGACATAGGGTCGACTGCAAGAATCTTCTTATTATCGCCACCTCCAATGCTGGAAGTGATGTTTTGTACGATAAATCGGACACGGACATTATCGATTACCTTGTCGAAAAAAAAATCTTTTCCCCGGAGTTTCTTAACCGATTCGACGGGATAATTTCTTACGAGCCGTTGACCAAGCAATCGATTGCTCTGATGGCCAGAAAAATGGTAGAAAAAATCTCATCCGATGTAATGTCTATATATAAGGTTGATATAAAGGTAAGCGAGGAAACGTTAGCGAAACTGGTTGAAAAAGGATACGATCCGAGGTTCGGTGCCCGGAATCTTGAACGCGCCATAAGAGACGAAATCGAAGACAAAATATCCAAGTCGCTTTTATCAGGACACGTTAAGGAAGGGGGAATGTTGAATTTCTAAATTTATGCTATACTAACGAATTGTTATGATCAACGTTTACTTCACAGCATCAACAAGCTTTGATGGTAAGTACCTCGAAAACTACAAGAAAATTATAGAATACCTCTCTCAAAACGGATGCCAGATCGTATCGGGGCAGCAGATTGTTGACCCGAACCTCCTCAAACGGGACGAAAAAATAAATAAGAAAGAAATATACGTCAGAGAGACCGAAAGGATAGACAAGGCCGACTGCCTTATCGCCGAAGTCAGCCATCCGTCGCATGGAGTCGGCGGTGAGATAATCTATGCCTTGAACCACAACAAACCGGTATTGGGACTATTGTTTAAGGACGGGGAGAACAAGATTTCGCCCATTATAGAGGGAAACCCCGCCGATATCTTTTTCCTCGAAAGATATAACTTTGAAAAATTGCCATATATCTTGAAACATTTCACCCATTATCTTGAGAACCTCAAAAAGAGGAAGGGGAAACTTGTTGTTTTTGAGGGTGGAGACGGAAGCGGTAAAACCATGCAGGCCAAACTTTTGATCGACCGTCTGAAAAAAACTTCGATCCCCTATAAGTACATAGACTTTCCCCAATACTACGCTTCGTTTCACGGGAAAACCGTCGCCCGGTTTTTACGGGGGGAGTTCGGAGACATCGAACAGGTGTCGCCCTATTTGGCATCCCTTGCCTATGCCGTTGACCGCGTTTCAATCAAGGAGGAGGTTGAGGATTTCCTCAACCAGGGAGGGCTTATCGTCGCCAACCGCTACGCCACCTCATCAATCGCACACCAAGGAGCCAAGTTCGAGGACAAAAAAGAACGGGAAAAATTTATGAGCTGGCTTTATGACATGGAATACAAGGCCCACCGGATTCCCAAGGAGAATCTGGTCATCTTCCTCTACGTTCCCTGGGAAGTTTCAACCAAACTGATCGCCAACAAGAAAAAGGGTTTGTATCTGAAAGGCAAGGAAGACATCCACGAAAGAAACCTCAACTACAGGAAAAAGGTAGAAAAAGTATATTTGGACCTTGCCAAGCGATACCGCCATTGGATTAAGGTCGACTGCGTAAAGGACGGAAAAATCCTTCCCCCCGACGTGATCCATGACGAAATCGTCAAGATTCTGCGCCAAAAAAAGTACATTTGATCCGACCTGGCGCCATATTTGACAATACCTCGACTTGTTGCTATCATTGAATTTATCATATGAATAAAAAGCCTGACCGAAATTTTGTCAGCCTGATAATGATTTTCTTT
>CAZUBL010000061.1:0-1252 GCA_964618685.1 uncultured Gammaproteobacteria bacterium
TGGTCCCGTCGTCTAGCGGCCTAGGACATCTGGTTTTCAGCCAGAGAATCAGGGGTTCGAATCCCCTCGGGATCACCAAATTAGCCTTAATTTTCCTCGACATCCGATTGGTTCCTTATAGCTTTCATACATTTTTGATTTAAATATATTTGATAATGATTGAGTAAGAATCGATTTAAGCCTTGTCTTGATCTGTAGCTTGTAAATTAAATATAATTTAGTAATATCATTGTATGAACAAAAAATTACTCATATTTCTTTCGATTATTATTTTAGTTGCTACAGGATTTTTTCTTGTTCTCCGTCAGAATCTAAACGAACAGCAGGTTTTACAATCAACATATGACATTTCTAAAGAGTATCTGTTCTTACGCTATCGAACAGACAATATCTTATTGAACGCTAAAAAGTATGAGAATTATAGTGCTTGGGACAAAGACATGACCGTATTGATTGAGGATTGGGAGGCGTTGGAGAAGGAGTCGCAAAAGCTAAATAATTCCGCCAGCAAAGCAGCCGACGCTCTGGCAAATAATTTTAAGCTAATTAAACCAATTTATGCCTATTCGGCCAAGGAGGTATCAAATATTTACGATAAAGCGCCAAAATTCAAGGGTATAGCAGCAATCGCTAAGCATTTTGGTGTTGACGCTAAAAGAGCCCAAGTCATTTTAGATAAAGCCCAAGCAGAGATAAGTTCCGGTGTATTTACAGAAGAAGGTGATGCTTTTGAAACTTTAGAGAATACAGCTATTGTAGTCAAGGACGGTTGTAAAGTTGCCGGTTTTGTAGGCGGGGTTGTGTTGACCGGTGGGGTTGCAGGAGTTGCCACCGCAGGCACGCTAACTCAAACAGCCATTGTCGTTACCGGTGTTGATTTAGCTTTGGAGGTGACTGAAGACGGTGCGCAAATAGCTTTTGGCGATAAAAACAAAGTATCCTCTTTTGTTAAAGATGTTAGAACCGTTACAGAACCAATTGCTAACGTACTGACTATAACCAACATTCCAAGCAATCTCGGCAATGCGTTCGGCAAATTCGATAGCGTTATGATCGGACTCGAGCAATTTAGAGCGTCCGCCCAAGAAGGAAAAGTTATAGGAATAGACCTAACTAATTTCGAGTATCAAAAACCTTTCCAGCGTATACGACAAGCCAAATATCCTGGCACGGTATCAGCCGCAGAAATGGAAATGGCTGAAGTTGAGACCTGGCTGAAAAGCCTTAACAAAAAGTACGAGACTATGACCCA
>CAZUBL010000061.1:1352-4518 GCA_964618685.1 uncultured Gammaproteobacteria bacterium
AGGCGGTAATTTTAAGAAATGGAAACAGGAAGGAAATACCATCAAATTGTTCGGGGAAGATGAAAAGAGCGGCTATTATGAATTTACTGTTTCAGAAAATTCCCTAACCCTTTCTAAAATGGTAATTGGAGATGAGGAGATATCACCGGGCCAAGAATACATGGGTGGAATTGCCGCATCTGGTGTTCTTTACAAAAACACTGTTTCTAAGAGCGACGACTCAAAAAAAGGAAGAATCAGCTTTAGCGAATGGGACGCTTGGGGAGATGCTGATAGTAGATATAAGGATGATTTGATAGAGGAATTTGGCAACCCGGACATAACGGAAACAAAAAGCGGTAAGCAAATGTGGGTATATAGCGATCTAGTTATCAACAGCAGCGGAAGGACATGTTCGCCTGTATACACTTTTTACGATACTGACCAAACGGCAACTAGACGGTGCCTGTCGGCCGAAAATGTGAAGTCCATAATTAATCAGTGATAATGTTTTCTAAGGTTTACTAGACTAGAGTACTGAATCCTATAGATGACCCTAAAGGTTATACTTTGCGTAGCAGTTTTTGCAGCTCTTCAATAGTTTCTTCCTTGAAGATTGATATAGGCAATATATTTTTATTGTATTTGGATAACAATTTTATTTTCTCTTTTATGATAATCTCATCAACCAAGTCTGTTTTCGTGAGCAGGATCACGGATTTTTTGTCAAGAAGTGTTTTGTTGTAACTTGAAAGTTCCTTAACAACGGTTTGGTACTCTGTAACAATATCTGAAGACTCAGCGGATATGCAGTGCAGAAGCATCTTTACTTTCTCGATATGCTTAAGGAATTTGATACCCAATCCCTTACCGCCTGATGCACCCTCAATTAATCCCGGGACATCGGCGATAACCTTTCCTTCAAAGACACCGAGATTGGGTTCAAGCGTTGTAAACGGATAGTTAGCCGTCCTGACGTTGGCCTTTGTCAGCAAGTTCAATAAGCTGCTTTTCCCAGCGTTTGGCAATCCGATAAGGCCGTAATCGGCGATCAGTTTAAGGACAAGTTTTAACTTGCGCCTCTGTCCCGGTTTACCAGGTTCGGCAAACTTTGGGGTTCTGTTCGTTGAGCTTTTGAAAAATACGTTACCGTGTCCCCCTATTCCTCCCTGGCAAAGCATAAACTGAGCACCTTCCTTATCCAGGATAACTTCTTCTTTAGTCTTGGTGTCAATAATAGTCGTGCCCAAGGGGACCTTCAGAACCAAATCTTGACCGTTTTTGCCGGATCTTTTGTTCTGACTACCCATAATTCCGCTTTCGGCCTCATATTTAGTTATTTCTGTATACCTTTTAAGATGTGTGACGTTTGATGAGGCTTGCGCATACACGCTGCCGCCGTGACCTCCGGCTCCACCTGACGCCCCTTTACGGTTGGCAAAAAATGATACGCGGCCTGAGCCACCGTTACCGGCCGCAACCTCGATTTCAGCTTCGTCTACAAACATAGTCATACAGGCATTATAACCGATTGGCGGGTTGAATTACTTTCAATTACGGGTTTATCGTTCTTTGATATACTAAACACATGAAGATCTTCGTCCCCCATTCGAGTAATTTCGACTTTAGGAGCGAACTGTATCTCCCCTTAAGGAATTCCCCTCTTAACGGACTTCACGAGTTTATCCTGCCCCAGGAAAATAAACACGAAGTCATAACCCGGGAATTAATTAAGGACTGTGATATTGTCTTGGCCGAAGTCAGCTATCCTTCAACCGGGCAAGGAATTGAACTGGGCTGGGCTTCAATGCTCAATGTTCCGATTGTCTGCATATATAAAGAGGGTTTGAGATATTCGCCGGCGCTACGGTATATCACAGATACTTTTATAGATTATAAAAGCCCAAAGGATATGATTGAGAAGATTACTGAAATCTTAAAGACCTTCGATAATCCTGGGCAACTCAAAAAATGATGCGGTTTGCGCGTCAACCTTTCCCAAGTCATTCTTAGTAAACGCGATTATTTTCATCCCTGCGGAGTTTGCGGAGACAACATCGGTTTGAGAGTCACCGATGTATACTGCCTCGCCAATTTCTACATTCAAACGTTTGGTCGCCAAAATGAGAGGTTCCGGATCCGGCTTGTGTTTTTCAGTATCTTCAAAGCTAACAACGGCTTTGAAATATTTTTCCAAAGGTTTGAGCTGGGGAAGTTCAAAAACTCCCCCTCTGATACGACTTGTAGCTATCGCAAGGTCATATTGTCCGTAAAGAAGCTTAATTATCTCTTCTGTCCCTTCGGTTACCTTAACCAGTTCTGACGGGTAACGGACATCCCGATTCCTGCCCATTTCAAAGATCTTATTGACCTTTTCCATATCGGTTGTGCCAATAAATCGCGTTATCACGTTGTACAAGGAAAGATGAAACATCTTCGAGTATTCTTCCCGGGTAAGTTCCTTATCGCATCCAGCTTTGACGAATAAATCGTGACAGAACTTGAAGTTGGCTTCCATTGAATCTATCAGCACTCCGTCAACGTCAAATACCACAGCTTTAATCATCCGATTATTATATTATAAGTAGAGCATGATTAAAAGAACTCCATTCACAAAGGAAGGGCATTTGAAATTACTTAAGGAAAGGGAAGATCTTGAAAAGCAAAGAGTTGAGGCCGTTGCCAACCTCAAAATAGCACGGGATATGGGTGATCTGAGCGAAAATGCCGCCTACAAGGTTGCCAGGATGAGATTGTCGTCGGTTGACCGCAGGCTTAGGGTATTGAACCGTGTACTTGAAGGGGCTTACATAGTAAGGGCGATGTCAACAGATATCGTTGAGGTTGGGTCACTGGTCACGGTTGAGGGAAAAGACGGTGAGAAAGAATTCAGGATAGTCAACAGCCATGAGTCCGACGTTTTAAGGGGTAAAATTTCATACTATTCGCCTATTGGCAAGGCTTTGATCGGTTTGAGATTAAATGACAAGGCTATAATCCATACTCCTTCAGGTATAGTCGAGTATGCTATCAAGAAGATCGCGGTTTAAAATAGATAATACTAACCTCTTTGGTAATTTGCTACTTAGCACTAAAAAGACTTAATTGAAGCTTGTGAGTCCAGACAGAATCGAACTGTCATCTAATCCTTAGAAGGGATTTATTCTATCCGTTGAACTATGGACTC
>CAZUBL010000062.1:0-4433 GCA_964618685.1 uncultured Gammaproteobacteria bacterium
GAGAAATATGACGACAAAAGTGTTGTAGCATTTCTCAAAGCGTCACTGGGAGTGACCGATCCGTCGGTCCAGACCTCAACGGTCAACTTGTCAAAGTTGGCTTTTCTTCCAACTCTGGCTTCCTCAACCTTGATGTTGACTTTTTCAATAGGCGAAAAGAAAGCATCAACCGGGACAAACCCGAATTCTTTCTTCTCGCGGTCGTCAACGGCAGAATAACCAAATCCGACTTCAACAATAGCTTCTATGTTTAATTTACCTTTGTCATCTGAAACTTCTCCTATGTAAAGGTCGCGATTTATGGGATCAACTTCGCCTTCAATGTCGGCTGCGGTGACTTTCTTGGCACCTTTGACGTTGATTTTTATCTTAAACGGTCCGCCTTCTGTGACGTTGAATTTCAACTGCTTAAGGTTGAGAACAATGTCAAGCACCGATTCCTTGACTCCGGGAATGGTCGTAAACAAGTGGGGAGCTCCTTCAACCTTAATATTGGTAACGGCAGCACCTTTCAGTGACGACAATAGCGTCCTTCTCAGGGCATGGCCCAAACTTGAACCGAATCCTTGTGGAAGAGGTTCCAATACGAATTTACCGTAGTTGCCTTCTTCCAATTTTACAGTCGTGAAATTGGGATTAATCATAATAAAATTGAAACTGTTAATTATCGAGAATAATATTCAATTATTAATCTCAAATTTATCTGTTTCGCGATCTCATCGAGCGTTGGTTCGGCTGCCAAACGACCGACAATGGCTTTCTTCTCAACCCACGATGGGATCATTAAGTCCTTATTATCAAGGGATGCTTTTATATAAGGAATTTTCGCAGACTTATCCTTGATGAAGGTTACCTTATCTCCAACCCTTAATTGATATGAGGCCACTCTAACTTTCTTATCATTGACCGAAACGTGTCCATGGTTTATAAGTTGTCGGGAAGCGGCACGTGTCGGAGCTAAGCCCAACCTAAAGACCACGTTATCCAATCTCTTTTCCAGATATTGGGAAAGATGAAGGGCTGTGTTTCCTTTTTTCTCACGAGCTTTTCCAAAATAATTCTTTAGTTGTTTCTCCGTGAGCCCAAACATAAAGCGAAGTTTCTGTTTCTCCCTCAATTGAATTCCGCGCTCCGAAACTTTGCGACGACCTCGAGTTCCGTGCTGACCCGGCAGAACATTCAGTTTCTTTAAAAGACGCGCGTGGGACTTAGATCCCGGGGTTTTTAATCCGAGATCGATTCCTTCGCGCCTGGCAATTCTGTTTTTTGGTCCGGTGTATCTCATATTTTATACTCTCCTAATTTTTGGTGGCCTGACTCCATTGTGGGGAACAGGCGTAATATCGATAATACGGTTAATCTCGACGCGTGATGCTTTAATAGCTCTTAAAGAAGCCTCTCGTCCAGGTCCGATGCCTTTTATGAAAATGTCGGCGACTCTGAAAGCATACTGTTCGGTTGCTTTCTTAAGGACGGCTTCTGTCGTAACCGTTGCAGCGTGCGGAGTTGACTTTCTAGTACCCGTGAATCCGTGCATTCCGGTTGATCCGACAACGACCGGATTACCTTTCTCGTCTGCGACCGTCACCATCGTGTTATTAAAAGTGGCGGTAATATAAATTCTTCCTTTTTCAACTACTTTTTGGTTTTTTTGTTTTGCCATGGTTTATTTAATTAATTATTTTTTTGCCGCTTTTGCGTCGGTAACTGCAGCTGCGGTTTTACCCGATTCGAGTTTTGCCCAAGCTTCTTTTCTAAGGGCTCCAACGGTCTTTCTCTTACCACGCTTGGTTCGGGCGTTGGACTTGGTCCTTTGACCCCTTGATGGTAAACCTCTGACGTGACGATTGCCCCGATAACTTCCAATTTCCCGCAATCTCTTAATATTATCGGTCAATAGTTCCCTTAACTCTCCTTCGACTTTAAAGTTCTTTTCCATTACTTCGATTATTTTTTTCAATTCGTCTTCTGTGACCTCTTTCACCTTTTTTGAATGGTCTACCTTGGACTGATCCAACACCACTTTGACGTTGCTCCAGCCAATTCCGTAAACGAGCGTCAAGGCGTAATCAATTCTCTTTTCATCTGGAAGGGTTATCCCCATTAATCTTGCCATATTATTTTATGCCTGTTTTTGTTTATGTTTAACGTTTGAACAAACGACATATATTTTTCCTTTTCGCTTCACCATTTTGCACTTCGGACAAATTTTTTTAACCGATGATCTTACTTTCATAATTAAATTCTATAAACTATCCTTCCCCGATTTAAATCATAAGGTGTCATTTCCGCTCTCACCTTATCTCCGGGAAGAATTTTTATATAATTCTTTCTCATTTTCCCCGACAGGTAGCACATGATCACTTTCTCGGAATTAAACAATTTAACCCTGAAAAGCGTGTTGGGTAGGTTTTCAATCACCTCTCCCTCAACAATTGCTACGTTATCCTTCATAAACCTAATATTTTAGCACAAAATTGACAATTTATACAAGCAAATTTCAATTTGCTCGTTAATTTGTTCAAGTTAACACGATTGTGCCCTTTTCTAATATTGCAATCGTATGCTCGAAACAGGCGGTCAAACTTCGATCAGAGGAAGTTATTGACCAATCGTCCCCCGATTCATAAGCAATCTCTTCCGTCCCCTTCGAGTATATGACTTCAATGGCAATGACTAATCCTGGCTTAATTTCCAAAGTCTTCTCTATTTTTCGGTCTAAGTAACCTGGAACAAACGGGTCCTCATGAAGCTCTCTTCCGACTCCATGACCAGTCAACTCCTTAAGAATAAAATAGCCGGCTCCATAGATTTGGTCCTGGATTACTTTTGATATTTCGCCGATCCTTGAGCCAACCTTTGCCTTTCCGATGGCCTTATCCAAGGTTTCCTTTCCTATTTTCAAAAACCTATTTGTTTCCGGGTCGGTCTCACCCCCAACGACGAACGTCGTTGCAAAATCTGTATGCAGATTTTTGTAATAGACGCCGATATCGATCGTAAAGACGTCACCTTTCTTGAGTGTTCTCTTTGAAGGCGGTGTGTGAACGACCTGTTCGTTTACACATAAGCAGGTGCTCCACCGATAACCCTTTACCTTATTGAAAGATATATCTCCTCCCTGATTTTTAATGAGCTCCGTTGCGATCCTGTCAACCTCTTCCGTTGTCATCCCTTCCTTAACCTGAGGCAAAAGCTTATCTACGACATTTCTTAATATCGTCCCTCCTTGCCTCATCGATTCTATTTCATCCTCACTCTTGTAATCGATCATGAATAATAAATCATCCTGTAAACTTCCTCTAATTTATCATGATAATCCTCGATCGAGAAATTGTTTTTTACGAGAAAGTCGGCATAAGCTATGGTCGGTGCCATATTTATACCAATTAGTTCGTCCAAGTCCCGCTCCTCACCATAAAGTTTGTTTCTATGGGTTCTCTTGACCGACCTTGACCATCTTAATTTCTTATCGGCATAGATACCTACCAGGTAAATCTTGACCTTGGGAAAGGCCTTTTTAAGATAGACATATTCCTGCCAACTCCTCAAACCGTCGATGACGATCGTCATATTCTCTTTAAAGGCTTTTTTTATTTTTTTCTCGTTCAATTTGGCCATCGCCGCCATCCCGTATTTTTCCCTCAACTCTAAGCGGACCTTTTTGTGGGTCTTCTCGATATGGGGCATATGATTCTCATCAATATAATCGTTTATGGCCTGACCGAAAGAAATCGTCGGCAGACCTCGCTCTTTGAAAAAGTTGGTAGCATCGGTCTTTCCGACCCCCGGCAATCCAACGATACAAATCATCTTCTTCGTGTCCTGCTTCCAATTTTCAATCCTGTTTTTGACGAGTTGTTTCCCTAAACTTTTTAAGACCTCCTGATTAACTACCTCAATTGACTGGGTTCCGTCAATTTCAGCCAGTTTCTTCTCTTTCATGTAGTACTTAAGAACCGGCATTGTGAATTTCTTGAAAGATTCGATTCTTTTTTTAATGGCCGGAATCGTTTCGTCCTCCCTAACTTCGTTGTGGCGATAAACAAGTCTGTATATAGCTTCCTTGTCAGGAATATCCAAGTAAACGACCTTGTCGACGTTATTGATGAACTTCTTGGCTTGTGCAATCGTTCTTGGGAATCCGTCAAGAATATATCCTCTTCGGTATTCTGGCCTTGACAAGTAGGTGTTAACGATCTCAATCGTTTTTTCATCGGGAACCAAAAGTCCGGTATTGATGACAACCTTTATGTAATGGCCGAGTTTGGTTTTTTCCTTGGCCAACGTCCTAAAAATATGGCCGGTTGAAAGATAAGGTATTCCCAGTTGGTGCGATAATAAATTTCCCTGAGTAGACTTACCCGATCCTTGAATACCGATTAAAACAATTTTCATAATATTGAATCAGTCCAATTTCTTCGTTTCCTTGT
>CAZUBL010000063.1:0-4170 GCA_964618685.1 uncultured Gammaproteobacteria bacterium
GTCAAAGAGCTGGCTTTCTTTGGAAAAGCAGAATTCAATTCTATATTAATAGTATGGAAAAATCAAGACACAATTTTAAAGGATAATCAGCTTGGAGAATTCGTCTTCCCTTTGGGCTAATTTGGCAAGCCCGTTGACGGTTGCGTATTCTAGTCCGGGGGATGTAGCCACGTCCATTTTGATCTCGGTTGCAATAAATTTGTCAAGGCCCGGAATATTTGAGAGTCCGCCCGTCAGAATAACTCCCCTTTTCATGACTTCGTCAACTATCTCGGGAGCGGCCGATTCGATAAGTTCCTTCATGCTGTCGACAATCTGGTTGAAGATAGTCAATAGGGCTTCTTTGATGTCCGAACTTTTGACGCGGACGGTTTTGGGCAGCCCAGACTCAAGCGACTTGCCTCTTATGGTTGCGGTTTTTTCGTCCATCAAGAAATTTAGAAGGGTTTTCTTAAGATCTTCGCAGGTTGACTCCCCAAGGATTACTCCGTACTTAAGGTATATATAGTTATATATGACCTTGTTCATGTGATCCCCAGCCTGTCTCAAGGTTCTTTGGGCAATGATCCCGCCCGAGCCGATAATCGAAAGCTCAATCAAACCGCCTCCCAGATCCGCAATTAAAGTCGGCTGGTGGGAAAAAACGTTGACCCCGCACCCGGCGGCTGTCGCCATGGCTTTTTCGACGACATAAACCTGGGACAGTCCCGCCTTATAGAGTGCTTCCTGGACGGCTTTTTGCTCAATCTCGGTTGCGATTGTAGGCGTGACAGCTATACCTCTTAACGCAGGTTTGAACCAGCTTGTGGAAAAATATAGGTTGACGGATTTTTCGAGGAATTTGTTAATCAGGGCAACTTCAGCATCAAAATCCGAAATGACTCCGGATACGACCGGGCGAATGATTTTAATAAAATCGGGAGTTTTGCCCAAGATAGATTTGGCTTCGTTGCCGAAAAACAAAAACTCTTTGGTTTTTTGGTTCAATCCCAAGTATGTAGCCTCACGGAGAATCAGACCTTTGTCTTTGATTGCAATTTTGGTGACCGACGTCCCCAAATCGAAGTAAACTTCGAAATTGGCGAAGATCGGTAGCTTGATTTTTGACAGCCTATCAATTAAATTTAACATAATGATCGACAAAATTATGAACCGCCTCTATTATCTTCTGTTCTTTTTGACCCCCCTTGTAATGTACCCGGCAACGTCCGAGATATTTGAGTTCAACAAAATGCTTTTTATTTACGCTTCAACGACCCTAATAGTTTTCTTTTGGGCGTTGAAAATGATCCTCAATAGGAAGATTATACTGAAAAAAACCCCCCTTGACGTCCCAATAATTTTATTCGTTTCAGCTCTTGTATTGTCAACGACATTTTCAATCGACGTTCACACCTCCATATTCGGATATTACGGCCGTTTCAACGGAGGGCTTTTATCTATCTTTAGTTACGTCGTTCTTTTCTATGGATTCATTTCGAATGAAATAAATCTGAAAAAATCACTCCTTTGGTCCCTCTTTTCGTCGGTTATTGTCATTCTCTGGGGACTTCCGGGTCATTTTAACCGCGATCTCACCTGTCCGACATTCAATACCATTTTGACGGCGATGTCCGGCAATCTAGATAGCGCCTCGCTCAATTCCATATGGACGACGAAGTTCAATAATTCGTGCTGGAGTCGTGAGACCAATGTCTTTGACCCGGCAAGCCGGATGTTTTCAACCCTCGGTCAACCCAACTGGCTTGGCGCATATTTGGCTATAAACTTCTTTATCGGAGTCTATTTCTTTTTAAAAAAACGCACGGACTTAAAATTTTTGGTACTAAATTTTCTTTACCTTTTTTTTAATTTCACGGCTCTTCTATTAAGCCGGTCCCGATCGGCGATGCTTGCTGTTGTAGTCGGTTCATTGATAATCGCCGCATATTTTGGGCTTGTAAAGAAATCAAAGAACTATTTGAGGTATTTGTCGGCTTTGGCAGTTTTTATGGTCATACCGATAATTTTCTTCAAAACCGGTATCGGCCAGATAGACAATCTTTTCAAGTTTGAACCACCGGCAAAAGAACAGGCGGCAGTTACAACTTCCGTAGTAGAGCCGCCGTCTGAGATAACCGAATCATTTGATATAAGGAAGGTTGTATGGAAAGGGGCTTTTGATTTGGGTTTGAAATATCCATTAACGGGAACAGGGGTTGAAACCTTTGCCTACGGGTATTTCTTTACCCGTCCACAAGCTCATAATATGACAACCGAGTGGGACTTCATATATAACAAAGCCCATAACGAATATCTCAACTATTTCGCGACGACCGGATTCACGGGCCTGGCGGCCTATATCGGTTTCATCGTCGTATTCATAGTATATTCCTTGAAACTTTTGAAGTCGGATATCCTTACCAAAAAAACAAAACAAGAAACAGAAAGGGATGATCTACTGACAATATCTCTTTTGGCTGCCTGGTCGACGGCGCTCGTCACCAACTTTTTCGGATTTTCAACCACGACGATTAATCTTTTCGTTTTCCTAATTCCGGCCTTCACGGTCGCTTCGGCATTTGATCCTTTATCAAGCCAAAAGGCTGAAAAAAGCAAATCCTTTGGGACGGCAATCAAAGGAACAGCTATCTTTTTGTCGTCGGCTATCACTATTTACGTTTTGATTTCAATTTCCGTATACTTTATCGCCGACATTAATTACGGCCAGGGCCTATATTATTCAAAACCCCAGGTCAACGACTTCCAGAAATCCGCCTACTATTTTCAGGAAGCCTTGAAAAAACGGCGGGAGCCGGTTTACGAAGACAAGCTTTCATATTCCCTGGCGTATCTTTCGGGGATTGCCGCCTACCAGAAAAATGACGATGCGGCAAACCAGCTGTTGACCGCTTCCGAGTACTATTCCCTAAAAAGCCTGAAAACCTCGCCGAAAAACGTCCTTTACTGGAAGACACGGGCCAAGAACAAGTACCTCTTCTACGTGGCGGACCAAAACAGGAAGCACCTTGATGATGGCGTGGTTGCCTTAGAGCGCGCCCGCGAATATTCTCCCACCGACGCCAAGATTCCGTATAGTCTCGCGGTTTTTTATTCACTCATGTATGACATTGAGACGGATCCAAGCCTAAAATCAGAATTCGAAAAAAAGGCTCTTGATGAAATTGACACATCAATATCCTTAAAGCCGGATTTTTACGACAGCCATTTCTTCAAAGGCCAGCTCCTCAAAAAGGCCGGTAAGGTGGAAGAGGCGGAGACAACATTCAAATACATATTGGAAAACATAAGAACGGACGATCAGCCAACCATTCAGCAGTTGGAGGAGCTTTGATTTACTCGGTCGGTCTAACCTATACAAACCTAAATTACGGAGTGGTATTCGAGCTTGAAATGGCCCAAATACAATCAACCGTTGCTCCTTCTTGATCTTCACACTGAACGCTACAAGGGAAGTCGATGGTCTTTGACAGCGGCGCCGTATACGGCAGTATCTGTTGGGAGTTCTCAAGACATGCGTATAGCCGGTAATATAGTCCGCTTGAGTCGGCCTCATAACCATAATCCTTGTTTGGTAAAGGGTCGTTTGGCACCTTTTGCATATATATCTTTTCAGAAGCACTGTCTCTAAGTAAGGTGCCGAATATTAGCGATGTGGGGTATGCCCTCTTGTCTTCGTAGTACATTTCAAGAGCTTTTTGTACTTGATTAAGGTCGCCCTTTCTTTTGGCGTCCCTGCCTTTTTTCAGCGAGTTGACGAAGTTGCCAGATAATAGAGCGGCCAAACTACCAAGAATGACAATGATCACCAAGAGCTCAATCAGGGTAAACGCTTTTTTGTTCATAAGTTGAATATACAGGATTTTAGAACTGTTTTACAACAAAAAAAAGAGGGGCCTTTTTAAGGCCCCTCCGTTTAATTGTGTTTAACTTACTTAACGCACCAAAGACAGGTGTTCGTAGCCGGATCAGGATCTGCTGTACAAGTGTCTTCTCCTGTTGCCGGGTCAAATTTGGTGTTCGGGTCGTTTACAAAGGATTTGGCTGTTGGCTTAAAGCATACGGTAACTGTTGCCGCTTCGTTCTCACCGAATACGCTTATCTTTGCTAAAGTCGCATCTCCCGCAAGCGTTGCGAAGTCTGTTTTCAATTCACCGGTATCGACGATAT
>CAZUBL010000064.1:0-3996 GCA_964618685.1 uncultured Gammaproteobacteria bacterium
ATGCTTATAGACTTCATAAAAAAAATCACGGCCGTTATTTTTATTATTCTTTTGTCGCCGGTTATTTTGGCGATGTATATAGCCGTGAAAACAACTTCAAAAGGGTCTTTTATTTTCAGACAGAGAAGGATGGGAAAAGACAGAAAGCCGTTTTCTCTCTACAAAATCAGGACCATGGTCGATGGGGCCGAAAGGTTAAAAAAAGGCCTAATCCGTCTTAACGAGACCGACGGCCCGGTTTTTAAAATCAGGAATTACCCCAGATACACCAGAGGCTGCAAGTTTCTATCGCACAGCGGTTTGGACGAATTACCCCAACTGATCAATATTATTAAAGGCGAAATGGATTATGTCGGTCCGAGGCCGTTACCATTGCCGGAAGCCAAAAGGGTTCCTAAGAAATATCATTTTAGATTCACGGTCTTGCCGGGAATGACATCCCCATGGATCATAGAAGGCGCCCATAAAATGTCGTTTAAGGAGTGGATGAGTCTTGATGTGGAATACTCAAAAAACAAAAGTTTTATCAAGGACCTGATAATTTTTGCAAAAACGACGTATGTTATAATGGGACTTGTTAAAAACAAGATTTTTGACCATGAAGAGCAGCCTTACATTAAGAATCGCCGGTCTTAACTTCAAGCTGAATTTTCTTCCTATTGAAAGCACCCATCTCGCAGAAACATTCATAGATTCGATAAAAAGGGATTACTCCGGATTCATTGTCAAAGAAAGCAATATCGCGGCCGACTTTATCGTAAATATAGTTGAGCCGGATCTTGAGATGATATACATGTCAAAACAGAAAACCTATTATTTGAACTTTTTCAGGAGCAAGGGAAAAAACACTTTTGAGACTTTTTACCGTATTGGGCCAACCCAATTCTCGTCATTTCTTATGCAGATTCTCTTAAGAACTCTTGGCAAGAAGGATGCCTTCATACTTCACTCCTCGTCTGTAAAGATTGGCAATAATGCTAATTTGTTCATGGCATTTTCGGGAGGTGGAAAGTCAACTATAATGAAATTTTTGAATGACAGATATACAAGTTTGGCCGACGACTCGGTGATTATCAAAAAAGAGAAGGGTAAATATTATATGTATCAAACGCCTGCGATTGAAAAGGAATGGTGGATCAAAAAAGGGGGCAAAAGATATGATCTCGGCACTCTATATTTAATCAACAAGTCGGAATCGATCTACGAAGACGGCCCAATCGACAAAGACCAGGCCTTGTTTAAACTGATGAATCAACTGATGATTGTCGAAAAGGGAAGTAAGGAGCAAGCTAAGCGCTTGATGGAGTTTGTAAAAAACTATCATGATGTGAGGTTGCTTTATTTTCCAAAAAAACGCGATAAAGTATTAAAATATTTTGAAGCAAAAAACAAATGAGTGACTTTTTTAAGCTCAGAAACAATTTCATACTTGAAAAAATCGAGGGAAAGATTACTCTTTTTGACGTTGAGGAATCGACCTTCTATTCTTTCAACAAGACGGGAACTTATATCCTTGAGCTTATCAAGAAGAAGTATGATCAAAGTCAGATTATAGAATCGATTGAAAAGAAATTTGCCGTTACAAAAGAAAAGGCAATTAAGGACTTGGATGATTTTTTGAAAACCCTCTCAAAAAGCGGAATAATTTCTCCTTTAAAACAAAAGCCGCGTAGAAAATTATCTCGGGATTAAAAAGGATGGTTAGTTTTATTGCCATAGGGCTCTCTGACAGCTTGAAGATATTCTTAAATCGGTTAATTCCTGAGGTCATTCTGTCTTCAACATCAAAGACGTCCCCACAACTTACTACTTCCGATGTCCCTTTGGTTTTTATCCTAATAGATTTTATAAAACCGGTTGGCAGATTGTTGTTGTAATACTTTTTAAGTAGCAACAATGACGGATATACAAATCCGCATAATCGGTATTCGATTATCTTTTTTGACAGAGATTCCCAATCTTTTTTATTAAAACGGGATTGCTTCAGAACAATGCTTATAAGTTCCAATCGGAATACTCCTTTAAAATTGTGATGGAAAAAATGAAGAAGCAGGTATAGGGCAAGGTGCTTATTATCTAGAATCGGATAGGAATGGCCGTCCACCTTAACAATCTTTTTGTTATTTAGAAGCTCTTGGGTGAGTTTTTTTACAAACGTTCTCGGATAGAGAGAATCGAGTTTTCCGAGTTGGGTCATCAAAAATACCGCTTCCGTATGTATGTCAAAGTTAACCGGGAATCCTCGTAAAGATTTCTGGTACGAAACTTCGGGATAATTTGTTTCCTTTGTTGTTTTTATTAAAGGTACTCCAACAGAACTGTATCCCTTTGCCTTAAGTATCGCTTTGGCTTTCGTGGCGTCTTTTTCATCGATTAAGATATCACAATCGGCATAGACCCTTTTGGGGTGGGACTTTTCAAAATATAGATGGATGGGTAGACCCTTAAGAAAGACATAATTAATACGATTTCTGTCAAACTCGTCCTTTATTTTTATGATTTCGTTTAAGTAATAACTTGACTGGACCAAATAAAGGGAAGTGGGTAGGAGAATATGGTTACCTCTTTTTATCTTGGTTACCTTGGCGATAATCCGTTTAGGGTTAATTTTCCCGTCCGTGAATAAATTGTTATCACCCTTGGTGACGGCGTATTTCTTTGACTTATACAACATCCTATGGACAAAATAATTATAAAAACGGGTTCTCACGAGGACGATATCGTCAACCTTAAAATTCCTGTAACTCATTTTTTTGAAGTAGAGCCAGTCTCTCGGTTGGAGAATAGGAAGCATGCTCGATCCAGTCGATTTCAAGGGACTTTTTTCAATTAATTTCAGAAAGGCGGTCATTAGACCCAAGTCGCGGCCAAATAGCGAACGGAGTACATACTAGTGTCGGTCATAAATCTATCCCTTCTGCCGATGGCAAACTTTAAAATAAGCCTTTTCTTTGTAAAAATAGGCTTTGCGTATTTTTGTTTTTTCATTCTTTTGAGATATAGGTGATAATAACGCTGGCTAAGGCTTTGTCCGCATCTTCAAGCAAATCAAGTCGTTCTTCCATCAGTATAAATTGTCCGACCTCGAGGTCTTCAATTTTACCGTCGTTAATTTCAGTTCTTTCATAATTGCTTTTGTTGAAAGAGATCAGATAAACTTCGTTTTCATTGAAGTATACGGTGTTGATATTTTCACTTCCCAGAGCCTTAAGCTTAAGCATCAACCCATTATCGGAACGGTCGACCTCAATGATCTCTCCCTGATAGTGGTTAACAAGCTCTGAAGTAATAAGAAGGTCTTTTTTGAGATTGACGAGATTTTGCAGTACCTTCGGTTGGATTGCCTGTTCGGGATTTTGAGAGTCCAAGGCAGGTAAACTCTTGTCGGAATCCGATAAGGCGGCCTGGTCGCCGGCGCCTTCGCTCTTGGAGGGGAGACGGCTAGAATACAATAAATAACCGACCTGGCCAATAAAAACCAGAATCAGAATTATGAAAACGAATTTTAGGACTTTACCTGATTGATCCATTGCTGATGGTGTTATACGTCAATTCAAAAAAAATTATAAATATGAAGTCGGTGCGGCCAAATAAACTGGGCCCCCAACTTCGGGTAATCCCTTTTTTCTAAAAAGCCTAACCTTTATTTTGGAAACAACAAACTTTGGTTTGATGTATTTATTTTTTTTCATCGTTTTATTACGGTAATTTTACCCGGCAAAAATGATTTATCCACCTCGCTCAACAAGTCGGTGTTGTCTTCAATTTCTACAAAATCCTCAACAGCAATGTCTATTATATCTATGGAAATAATCTCACCACTTAAACTCTTCTGGAAAAATGCCATTTTAGCAAGCTGCTCAGGCGTGTATTGAAAAGTGTTTCCTTTTCCGGTGGCTCCAACTATCGAAAGCTTTAGACCCTCGTCATTCAGGTTCTTTGTCATGATAACTCCCTGATAGATGCTTTTATTTACCGACGAGACCACCACCCCGT
>CAZUBL010000065.1:0-3625 GCA_964618685.1 uncultured Gammaproteobacteria bacterium
AGAAATAAGATAAGGACTTTCCTGACTTCACTGGGGATACTTATCGGAGTATTTGCTGTGGTTGTGCTTATTGCTTTAGGTCTTGGACTCAAGAAATATATATCCGACCAATTTGAGTCTATGGGAAACAATACTTTGTTTTTAGTTCCGGGTAACGTCCTATCGGGAGGTGGTTTTTCCGGCTCATCTTCTTCATTTACCGGTCGGTTTGACAATCGCGATCTGGAGACCCTTAAAAAAATAGATAATGTTATAAGCGCCGGCCCCTTAGCCTTGAAGTCGTCAAAAATAAAAGGACTCTTGAAGGAGGACTTCGGCGATATTATGTTTTCTTCTGAGGCGCTTGCCGACGTGATGGGTCTGGAGATAGAAACGGGAAGGTTCTTTGATAGAGGCGATGTCACCAAGCGGGCAAAAGTAATTGTTGTAGGAAATAAGATCGCCAATGAATATTTTGGTTCCGGCGAAGATGCGATCGGAAAAAAAATGACGATAGGCAATGTCAAATTCACCGTAATTGGCGTAATCAAGTCAAAAGGCGGAGGTGGTATGGGCGGATTCGATTATGACGGATATCTTTACGGCCCGTATACGACCGGGTATATATTTAATCCTGATAAAAAATACTTACGTTTGATCGCTAAAACGGAAAACGAAAGCTATATTTCCCAAGTCAAAGCCGATATTAAAAAGGAGTTTTTGAAAAGATATGAAGAGGAGGAATTTAGCGTTATTGAGCCAACGGAACTCTTGTCGGCGATAAATTCGATTTTCTCCGTATTGAATTTGATACTGGTGGCAATCGCCGCCATTTCCCTGGTTGTCGGTGGGATCGGAATCATGAATATTATGTACGTAACCGTCACCGATAGAATAAAGGAAATC
This sequence comes from uncultured Gammaproteobacteria bacterium, assembly GCA_964618685.1. GTDB lineage: Bacteria > Patescibacteriota > Microgenomatia > UBA1406 > GWC2-37-13 > GWC2-37-13. Next base: position 886 of record CAZUBL010000065.1, read on the forward strand.
GGCATAAGGCGGGCGATTGGCGCCAGACGGTCGGATATTTTATCGCAATTCCTGGCCGAAGCGGTACTTTTGTCGTCATTTGGCGGCATAATGGGATTGGGTCTGGCATATCTTGCGGTTTTTGCCGTTCAGCCGTTTTTCCCTGCCTATATAGATTTAGCTTCTGTCTTTTTGGCGCTTGGTATTTCGTCGGCAATCGGGATAACCTTCGGGGTCTTTCCGGCCAAAAAGGCCGCTAACCTGGAGCCGGTCGAAGCCATTAGGTATGAATGATCGGCAAAGGGTGAGGATTTTTTAAATACTTCAGGAAAAGAGTTATGGTTTCATAGTGATCAAACGCAAACTCATTTTCGGCGGGCAAATTATTCATGTTAAACCATTTGATTTCCGTACTCTCCCAATCTTTTTTTCCGACTCTTTCGCCGGCTTCGACAATGTATGCAAAGTCGACGTTTTGTCTATCCTCTTGAGGTCTAAACGGATTGTCGTTGACCCTGAAGAGTGAGATTATTTTTGCTTTATACCCGGTTTCCTCATAAACCTCCCTCAATATGGCCACAGATGTTGTCTCGTCACGTCCCAGGAAACCGCCCGGCAGATTGTATTTACCGCCGTTTGTGATTTTTGGAGACCTCTTTCCAAGAAGTAGTTTGGTCCTCTCTTTGTTTATGATGATTGCTCCCATGGTCACGTGCCTTAATAATCCGTCTCCGTTGTCTTCAAATTTGCATCTGATCATATTCACTGATTATAAATTAATATTTTTGGCATTTTGGACAGAAAAAGGAACTGCGCCCATTGTGTTTGATCCTCTTTATGGTAGTTCCACACCTTGAGCAGGGTTGTTTTTCCCTTTGGTAGACCAGGAAACGTCTTTGATGGCTACCTTTTGATCCGTCAGGAAGTATAAAGGCCTCGTCCGCGCCTGATGAACCCTTATCCTTTACCCCTTTTTCGATTTCCGTAATAATTGCCTTGTGGAGTTTTTCAATTTCGTCAATTGTTAGCGAGTTGGACAATTTCTGGGGATGGATTCGAGACAAATACAGAGAGTCGTTGGCGTAGATATTACCAATACCGGTTATCCAATCCTGGTCCATAAGGGTGACTTTGACGGGTCTTCTGGTTGCTCCTAGAACGGAAAAGAGGTGATTAACGGTAAATTTTTTTGAGAGGACGTCGACGCCTTTTGGGGCTTCTGGTTTATTGGTCAGTTTCACCCAACCGAACTTTCTTAAATCGTTAAAGAAAAGAGCGCTCCCGTCACTCAATTTTATTATTATGCGGGTAGTATTGGCGGGCATGATGTTGCCTTTGGTAAAGGGAATCTTGTTTTTGAAAATTGCTTTATTGGCGTTTTTCGAATATAGCATTTGTCCCGAAAGTTTGAAATGGGCATTTAGATACTTACCATTTCCAAGTGCAATAACCAATACCTTTCCGTACCGCTCGACTCCAGTTATTTTTTGTCCGTAGGCTTCTTTCTTTTTGCCAACGAAGTTTTTTGAGGACAGTATTTCAATCGCGGAAACAGTCTTTCCAAGAATGTTTGGTTTTAGCTCCCTTTTGATGGTTTCAACTTCTGGCAGTTCCGGCATGTCTTTTTACAAAATTCAAAATATTTTTCTTGAAATTTGAGACAGTATACTTTTCTGCAGTAGCTCTGGCAGTTTTTTTCATTTTATGAAGGGTTTTACCATCGAGTTTATTGAATAGTCTTATCTTATTTATTAATGAATTCTCGTCAAGCTCATCAAAAAGGAATCCGTTAATTCCGTCTTTGACGTATTCAGGCACTCCTCCCGATCGGTAGGCAATAGCAGGCAATCCGTAACCCATGGCTTCAACAACCGCGATCCCAAACTCCTCATCACGGGAGGCGAAAAGAAATGCCTTGGCGTTTTGATAATACTTTTTAAACTCATCATCACCGACATTGCCCAAAAATTCAACCGTTTCTCCGGCTATAGATTTGAGGTATTCTTCGTCCCTTCCCGTCCCGATTATTTTCAAATTGAATTTCATTTTGTTGGCGGCCTTAATAATGACATCAATATGCTTGGCGCGGGCAAGACGGGAGACCGTCAGGAAATATTCACCTCCAGATTTAATAACAATTCTCTTCGGAATTTCGACCGGCGGGTAAATGACAATAGAGTTGCGTCGATAAAACTTTTTAATTCTATTTTTTGTCTCAATACTATTGGCGATAAGATAATCGGGTCGGGACGAAGACTTGAAATCCCAAATCCTCAGAAAATGGTTGACGATGTAGGCGTATATTCTGACGACAAGATACTTTTGCCATTCGATTGCCGTTTCGTATCCGTAAAGATACCGGGGTGGGTGGTGGATATAGCTTATATGTACGGTCGGCTTTTCGGTTTTTATTCCCTTACTCATCCACGAACCCGAGGACGAAATCACGAGGTCGTATCCCGAAAAGTTAAATCCCTCCCAAATTAAGGGTGTCAAAAAGCGGAAAGGCGAATAGAAGCGATTCAGTAACGGGATTTTTCCGAACCAGCTCTGTTTGATTTTCCACCCCTTAACCTGTGATTTATGCGACCCTAAAGAATCGGGGTTATATACCAAAGTGAATACGTCGGATGCGGGGAAGATGTTTTTAAGAGCGACGAGAACCCGTTCGCTCCCTCCGAATTCACAGAGTTGATCGTGGACAAGCGCTATTCTCATATTTTTACGTTGATATATTATACTTTATAAATGGATCTGTTAA
>CAZUBL010000066.1:0-3474 GCA_964618685.1 uncultured Gammaproteobacteria bacterium
TTTGTGTTATTGGCGATAGTTGCAGAGAGGGTTCTCAAATACGAGTTGGGGAAAATAAAATTGACGATTGGGACAGACGAAATTTCAGCAACCGGCATCTGGACTTCATTTCTCAAAAGAGCAACCAATTTTTGCCCGTGGAAAAGACCAAATATTGTTATAACGGCAAGAAGACTGACTAATAGATAAACTCTCTTTTGCCAAAGGATATGGAAAAATTCCCTAACTTCATTTTTAAAGAAAATATATGCAAGAAGTACTATAAAAGGGGAGCCGCCGATAAGAATCAGTGGGAACTGAAGAGATGAGAATGGGATTAATATTGAGGCGAGCGAGAAAAGGATAAAGCTTTTTTTGCTTCCGTGCTCCTTATATACCTGATAGATTGAAGTAAAGAAAAAAAGAAATGAAGGGATCAGAAATAAGTTTATATGTCCTCCTAATCTGGCGATCGAACTGAAAGCTAAGCCATAGATTATTGCGCCAATAAAAGCTACGATTGGCGAAAAGAATATGGAAAAGGAAAAATACGTCAAGCCGAGAGACAGGACAATAAAAGCCAATACCGATAGGTTGTAAACGAGAATGGGATTTGATGCGAATTGATAGAACGCCAGGCCGAAAATTATCAAAAGCGAGGAGTCGTATATATTCTGGAACTCGATTCCATAGGGGTATCTCCAAAAATTGGTCCAACCGAACGGAAAATTTCCTTCAAAAAACAGTTTTTTAGCAATATATTGGAATCCGATAAATTGATAACCGTCACCCATGTCTCCGATCATTTTTGATTGAAGGGAAAGAATTGCCGGGAACGTGATGACAATAGCTAGAAAGATAAAGGAGAGAATAATTGGAAGATGCTTTTTAACCATAATTCGATTATACATTTTAATGAAAAGCGGGAATGACCTTGAGTTTTCTCATGAATTTTCTTATGGTAAAGAGAGATTTCTCAAACTTTTTCAAGAGGACTTTTTTTACCATTTTCATGGTGATGATATTTTTACTCATGAGATACAGTTGAAGGCTAATTTTTTGTGGCAACAGTACACCAATTAACAAATAGGCGATGTTGGACAAAATAGCGCGGTTGGTTAAGGGGTAATGATACTTGGATAAGACCAATATCTTTATCTTCAGGTTATTGATAAGACCCGATCTTATATTCTTAAGCGAGCTGTTTTTGCCATATATACGATACTTAAGAAGCTTGTCGGGCAAATTGGCAAAATTATATCCTTTACACTGCAGGGTAAAGAAAGTGTAATAGTCATTACCCAGCGGGTATTTAATTTTATAGAAATTTTCATCTTTCTTGAGTTTGTTGCGGAACATGATTGTGGGGTGAATGATCGGGTTGAAATATATATATTCCTGGAATATTTCATAAGAGCTTAAAGGTTCATTTTTCTCACCCACGATTTTTCCACGCTCATTTATTACATGGGCATTACTTCCGACAAGAAATATGTTCTTGGATTTCTCCAAAAATTCAACCTGCTTTTCGAGCCTTTTTGGATAAGCGATGTCATCAGCATCCATTTTGGCAATGTATTTACCCCTGGCTTTCTTAATTCCAAGATTGGCACAAGAATCACCACCTCGGTTAAGATTGTTATCAAGGTCGATTAGCCTTATTTTTTTAGGATAACGCCTCACATATTTTTTAATAATCTTGAGGGAATCATCGGTCGAGGCGTCGTTTACAATGATCAGTTCAATGTTTTCATATGTCTGTTTCAATATGCTCTCGATCGATTCCACAAGAAAACCACCGGCATTATAAACCGGCATAACAACGGAAACCAGCGGATTTTTCTTCTTCATTTTTTTCATATCCTTCGATCTCAGCTCAAACTTATTTGAACTGATAAGGAAGGACATAAGGGGGTATATAGAGATTTTTTGATCGCGGGAAGCGATGAGCGCATAAATGCGATCAAAATCTGTTAATAACCACAGTATGTCCTGGAGGACCTCGAGATAAATATCTCTTATTCATTGGATATCCTCCATTGGGTACAGGTACTAAGGGACCACGACCAACTTGTGAACGGGCAACGTTGTCGTACCGAGACTGGTAGTGCATGGGGCATCGAGAACTTCGACCAATCCGGTTAACTGCGGGACATTCGCGAGAGTCAGCGTATAGTCGCCTGACGTTTCATCGCAGTATTGACAACCGGGGTCAGAGATTGCTCCAGCATAGGACCAGCTTGCGCCGTCGAATTGAGCCGTGAACGTGGTCGTCGCCTTGAAAAGCAGATTGCCTTCAACACCAGCACTCGCACCTTCGAGAGAAAGATTCAGATGGTAAGTCTGACCTCGCACGAAAGTGTATTCGTTGAAAGCGCTGCCTGGGGCAACGGGTTGCGCGACGGGGCATGAGTCGGATGTGTCTTCGACTGAAACGATGACCAACTTGTGAACGGGCAACGTTGTCGTACCGAGACTGGTAGTGCATGGGGCATCGAGAACTTCGACCAATCCGGTTAACTGCGGGACATTCGCGAGAGTCAGCGTATAGTCGCCTGACGTTTCATCGCAGTATTGACAACCGGGGTCAGAGATTGCTCCAGCATAGGACCAGCTTGCGCCGTCGAATTGAGCCGTGAACGTGGTCGTCGCCTTGAAAAGCAGATTGCCTTCAACACCAGCACTCGCACCTTCGAGAGAAAGATTCAGATGGTAAGTCTGACCTCGCACGAAAGTGTATTCGTTGAAAGCGCTGCCTGGGGCAACGGGTTGCGCGACGGGGCATGAGTCGGTTTCGGTCGGGAAGGGCACGAGAGTGGGCGAGCCATTGGCGTTCGGGAAGGATTCAGCGAACCATTCGCATCCTTGAGAATCCCAGAGCCAGTAGCTGTTGGCGGGCGGTGCGTTTGTCGGGAAGGGCGCCTGTTCACACGCTTGTGAGATTTCAACCACGGGAACGTCAGCGGGAACGACTTCTTTCCACCCTTCGGACGAACACACATAACCAGAACCTTCTGCAGGGACCATTAACGCACTCAGCGGAACACCATCGCATTCGACGGTATTGATATCCGCAGCGACGAATCCAGCCAGGATTGATTTCTGACTGTAGGTTGCTCCATCAGAGACGAAGGTTGTGGTTTTATCGGCTTCCACGGCTTCTGACAAAGAGGGTTCGTCTGCTTTCGCATCGAACCAGCCGGTCTGGGGGAAAACCCAGAAGTACAGAATCGCGCCTACAACGAGACCAGCGACGATTCCAGAGACGATGGACCACAGAACACTCCAGCCGATGACCTTCCACGCGAGGAAGAATGCGCCAACGGCGAGCAGGATCGTGATCACGATGCTTGTGAGTAACATGGCTTTATATCCTTTCTTAGGGGCCATTTCAGTTCGGATTTTAATCCGGTCAATTCAAAGAGGCTTGTTATTCTGCACGATGAACTGTGCTTTTCCGTTACAGAAGATTTCTCCTCCGGCTAATTACTACCG
>CAZUBL010000067.1:0-2990 GCA_964618685.1 uncultured Gammaproteobacteria bacterium
GTGAAAATATATTGATAATTTTGTTGAACATAAAAAAATGAAAAAAGCGAAAAAGCTGAAACTCAAAAAAAAACCACCAGTCTCCAAAAAAAAAGGAAAAAAAATAAAAGCTTCAAATAGAAACGAATTGACGATTTATCTTTATAATGTCGTCGAGGACGAATGGTCTTTTCTTTCTTCAATCCAACCGATAGACAAACGTTACGAAATGATTTCCGACTGCAACATATCTTCAGAATGCTATCTTTTTTCCAATTCATCGACCGCTGAATTCATTTATATATCCCCGATTGAAATCAGCAACCAATTCAAAAATTATTTTCAATCGATTTCATCAAATAAAAAAGTCGAAATACACGTCCCCCAAATGAGAACGGGTTTAATCTCTAAAGATCTCTATACCGATAAAGAGCTTTTTGGAAATCTCGTCAGGAGGGCCAAGAAGTACAAAAAAGTCACTCTCATAAGCTACGCCACATCACCCGAATTTCTTGAACTTAAAGATAGATTGATTCAATTGGGGGTGAATGTTCAAACGCCCGAAGCGCCCGAGATTGAAAATGCTTGGACGGTAAACTTTTTCGGAAGCAAATCGGGGATCCGCCAGTTGGCTCAGCAATCCCGTGCGGTTGAGCCGGACTTTATTATGCCGGATGGGATAATTTGTGTTGGACTATTGGACGCCGCCAAGATCGCCGCCAACCGGTATATCAACGAAAAGGGCGTGGTTCTCAAAACTAATAAGGGTTCGGGCGGTCAAGGAGTACTCATTTTCCGTGACGGCGAACTTCCCAGAGACTACAAATCCTGCGAGAAAAGGATTTATGAGATGTTGTCTGAAGACGGGTATTGGGAAAGGTTTCCCATAATTGTTGAGCAATTAATAAACGTCAACTACCTCTCCCCGACGGCGTTTCCGAATATCGAGTTTAAAATTCACAAGAGCGGCAAAATCGAGATGCTCTACTACTGCGTGATGATGGTCACGAAAGAGGGAAAGTTTTACGGCGTCGATATCCATGAAGACGTCATCAACGAGAGGACGGCGGCCCGCATAATTGACACCGGTTATTATATCGCGGAGCAGTATTCCGATGCCGGCTACCGCGGTCATTTCGATATTGACATGATCGCTGCCAAAAACGGCCACATTTATGTCTGCGAGTCCAATACTAGAAACACCGGAGGCACTGATATCTACAAACTGGTTCGGGACCTGTATGGTGAGGATTTCATGTCCGACGTTTACGTCTTGAACAGGAACGACTACCGGTTCAGTAACCAGGAAAACATCAATCTTAAAAAGGTTCTCGATGTTCTCAAGCCGATCCTTTATGACAAGAAAAAAAAGGAAGGCGTAATTGTCGCCGCCTCCGAAACGCTTGACTACAACCAACTTCTTTACACGATAATGGGTAAAAATAAGAAAAGAGCCTATATGCTCCAGGAAGAATTATTTAATTTGCTGACCGCCTTTGGTCCCAGAAAGGTAGACGGGTCGTGAGTCTTATATATGACTCCCTCGTTTAGAAAATCTAACAGATATATATGAAACATCAATAAATGTTGACGATAAATTGATTATTAATTCAAAGTAATAAATTGGATATATAATAAATAAAACGAAATTATGAAAAAATATAAATCGATATTTTTGACAAACCTTTCCGAAGCCGCCCTGTCACTAGCCAACCTGATGAGTAAAAAGAATCGGGAAATTGAAATTTTCGAAGATCACGTTTTTTGCGACAGGTTCATATTCTCAAAAGGCGATGATCGGATACTTGTCACGCCATTGATGATTGATCAGGAGATGAAGAATCACGTTGATCATATAATGAAGTTTAAGAACGTCATCAACCTTTCACCCAAAAAATTGAACGATTCACTTTGTCTTTCAGTTCTTGAAGATAAACACCTATTGAAGAAACTAGTTTCGATAATAAAAGCAAATCCGGGAATAGATATCGTTGCTTATGTTTCTTCTAACGAATTCACAAAGTTGATTTCATACCTAAAATCCAAAAAACTAAAATTCACAACATCAGAAATCCCAAGTCTGGAAAATAACTGGACGATCGCGTTTTTCGACAGCAAGGCCGGTTTCAGACAGCTGACGACATTTATGGAGAACGGTTTTCCGAAGATGCCCCAAGGGATAGTTTGCGACAGCGTGGACGAGATAATCGGAGCTGTCAACTTTTTTTTCAAGAATGAAATGGACTGCGTCATGAAAGCCAACCGTGGCCTGGCTGGGGCCGGGCTCAAGCTACTGTATCGTAAAGATTTCAAAAGCAAGAATCTCAAGAATGAATTAGAAAAGCTTTTCAAAGAAGATCCTTATTGGAGCCGCGACGTAGTTGTGGTTGAGGAATTTATCAAACCGAATTACTCCCTCGGCGGTGGCGCTCCGAACATAGAGATGAAGATTCTTAATAACAAGGTATATGCTCTTTATTGTTGTAGCATGCGCATAAACGACCGCGGCGTTTTCCAGGGAATCGAGATTGGTCGGGGTACCTATACGAATTACATGAAAAACAAACTCATAAAACACGGAATGACCTTCGGCCATCTCTTGAAAAAATTCGATTACAGGGGTCATTTTGAAGTCGATTTTGTCGCCGGTCAGGACAAAAAGCTCTACCCGATCGAAGCCAATATCAGGAGGACGGGAGGAACCCACACATACGAGGCGGCCAAACGGCTTCTGGGAAACGATTTTGAAAGAAAGCACTACATCGTTTCCAAAGATTTTTCAGACGCGCCAAAACTTAAAGGTAACTCTTATCTTGAAGTGAAAGAAAAACTGAAGGATATTCTCTACCCGATAAAGGGCGAAAAAAAAGGCGTCGTCATATCGATTTTCAGCTACATCAAACATGGAAAAATCGGCTATTTTGTGATAGCCGACGGCAAGAAATCCGCCTATGATATAGAGAAGGAATTCGTGAGTAGAGTCTCCTGAATTATGCTATAATTTAGAATCG
>CAZUBL010000068.1:0-2953 GCA_964618685.1 uncultured Gammaproteobacteria bacterium
GGCTGGTCAAAGCCATACCGGTTGGAGATTCGGAAAAGGTCTTTATTTTCGTCGACAAAGAGATAGATGAAGAGGGCGCCGAAAAAAGCGGTATATATCTCTTTGAAGGTGGCCGAAAGCCCCTCCCCTTTTTCCCGCCCCTAAAAACCCTAGTTCTCAAAAGCAATCTTCCGGAAGGTGTTGACCTCAGCCTCACTTCAGTCATCATATCTCCTGATACCAAAGAAGCGATTTTTGAGTTCCCGGTATTAGAGACTACCCAAGCCTATCTGCTGTCGCTTGACGGGGAAAACGTCACGCCGTTTGATGTTACCCAGTCAAAAGATACGCTCATCGCAGCTTGGAACAAGCAAAAACTTGACAACAACCTTAAGGTCCTGGAGACCTATCCAGAAGACTTCTACAAGATCGCAAGCGACAGCGTCGAAATAATCTCATTTTCTCCAAGCGAAAGTAAGCTACTTTACAAAGCCAGTAAAAACCTCATTCTCCCACCGATGATCACCCCGGCCTTGATTGCCACCAACCAAGCGTCAGAGCAGCGAAGTCTTGAGGAGGGAAAAATATACGTTTACGATAGGAAAGAAGACAAAAACTATTTAATATCTAGCGAAACTGAGCTGGCTGAACATCGTATCCAGTGGTACTTCGATTCACGCCACCTGCTTATAAACCAAGGCAAAAAGATCGTCGTTGTTGACTACGACAATACCAATATGCAGACCATATATTCGGGGCCCTACGACGACAGTTTCTTCACGACCACCGAGGATGGAAAGATAATCACCCTTTCAAATCTCAATCCCGAAGTCAATAAATGGCCTGATCTCTACCTGGTAGGCACCAGATAATCATTCCGCTTCCCTTACCGCAAACACAAGAAGACGTTTAAGAGTGGTACCCAATGGCCAACAGGTCTGAAGAGTCAAAAATTCCCGGTTGGTTTTGCGCGTCAGGTATTGTACCTGGGAAGGGTCAACTACTTCCGTACCTATGACCCTATAGACGTGTCTTTGACCGTTGTAGAATAGGTTGACCTCGTCATTTTTTTCCAATTTGTAAAGAAGGTAAAAGATGGCGTTATATGTTCCAACATTCCAGAAATAGTCTGTCGAATGGGCAAACAGGAATACATGTCCGCCCTCGCCAGGAAAGGCGGTGCCTGCGGCATGGGCAACTCCTTTATTTAAGGCGTCAAGATATGCTTTTTCATCTCCTGCCTCTATATTGCCAAGGACACGGGAATTGGCACCTATTTTCGGGATAACGATACTGAAGTTGGGATCCTGAGGTGTCAGGATTTCAACCGGCTTTATATTAAAAGCTTTAGCCAAAACTCCGCGGCTTTCCGGTTCAGGTTGGGGCTCCTCGATTCTCATGGTATCAGCCACGACATACTGCTTCTCAAACTTCGTTTCTATAAAGTAGCGGACTTCCTCTCTTAAGGGCTTGTAAAAGGTCCGGCCGATCATGAAAAGCGATGAAAGCAACAAAAAATTTCCGACCGTACGCAAAACCAGTATCCTGAAATATTCGCTGGTTTTCGCTTTCTCAATATGGCGGTTTATTTGATGTCGGATTACATGCCTCTTTTTGAGTTTCGTGTAGCTCATTGTGTCCCCAGGCGGAATTGAACCACCATCCTAGGTTTAGGAAACCTATGCTCTATCCGTTGAGCTATGAGGACTAAAACAAATACGCGACCTGATCCTTAAGAGCTAGCATATATTTTAGCATATCCCCGCCTTTTTTTACCCTGACCCTACACATTCCGTACGGCAATTTTCCGTTTTTCTTACCTTCCAAAACATTAGCACTTACAAATTTATTAACAGGTACTCCTGTTATATTCGACCAGAATCTTAAGCATTTATCTTTATCTAGGTCGTTATACGTCCTAATACTTACCCTCAATTTATCTTCGGTTACACTAAAGAGTTCCCTAAGGCCTTTAACGAAGAGCTTTATAAGTTTTGGGTCGCTATTGGACAATCCGAAGTCACCCTTACTACCCTCTCCCCAATATAACGCAGATAAAAAAATTAGTTTTTCATTTTTTGACAACTTAATTAAAGTCTTTTTCGCTTTTTCTTGAGCAGTTTTCTCTGCAATTTTCATTCTTTTAAAGCTTCCTCCCCTTTTTGAGTGCCAAATTTGTCTATGTTCGGGTAAAATTTCAATTCCCTGAATATGTCGAAAGATCGATCCATAGCCAACTTTGATCACTTTTTTTATTTCCGGCAGACTATAACCTTGTTGCCTTAGGATTCTTATTCTTTTGATTGTTTCTTTTGGGATCAGCTTAGGCATAAGTCAAGATTAATTTATTTGAACGATAAAGTCAACAGAGAACGACTTTGTTTTATCCTATTAAAACAAATGGATAAATGTTATAATGAAAAAATGTTCATAGTCATCGAAGGAATAGACGGTGCCGGTTGCGAAACCCAGGGTAAGAACCTCGTCAAGATGCTTGAAGACAACGGCAAGAAAGCCTCCCTCATCAAATACCCGGACTACGAGCGAAATGTGGGTAAGGTTATCCGTGAGTTCCTATACGACAACAAGGACTTGACTCCAGAGCAGCAATTCCTGCTTTATACGATGCAGTTTGTCATGGACGCCAAGATGATTTCAGAAAGGCGCAAGGACGAAATATTAATTGCCGACCGTTACTTCACAACCACCCTGTGCTACCAAACCCTCGAAGGAATTGATGAGAAAATGGCGCAGGAGTATGCTAAAAACTTCAAGATTGAAATCCCGGACGCCGTTTATTACCTCAACGTCGACCCCGACATCGCCATAAAAAGAAAGGGAGGCGAAGACAAGGAAAAGAACCGCCGCGAAAAGGACTTTGAGTTCATTCGAAAAACCTATGCCAAATACGACGATCTGGTCAAAAGACAGGTTTGGGCCAAGTGGGTGAATATCGACGGCAATAAAGGAATTG
>CAZUBL010000069.1:0-2870 GCA_964618685.1 uncultured Gammaproteobacteria bacterium
GAATGGACGATTTCTTTGGACATAATATAAATATACTATTAATTAATGATAGCTAAAGGATTATTTTATGCTACAATATTAGTCATCTTAGTACGATAGTCAGAATGTATTAGGCATATCAGGTTATATTTATCCGAAAGATAATCAAAATGGCAGATACGACAAATATAAGAAAAAATTTTACCGGCGACATAATGGATGAGCTGAAGAAAGTCAGCTGGCCGTCGCGTCCCAGCACGTTTCGCCTCACGATGATCGTCATCTTAGTCTCCTTGATTATCGGGGTGTATATAGGTATAATAGATATTCTTTTGACGAAGGGACTTGAATTTATTACTAAATTCAGATAAACTCCCATATTTTATGAACCAGGATCAGATTCAAAAGGAACAGAAAGAGGCTTTGAAAACAAGCGCTCCGGTTTTGCCCGGCGCCAAATGGTATGTCATTCATATCCAGACAAGCTACGAGCAAAGGGTTAAAGCCGCCCTTGAACAAAGAGTAAAGTCGTTGGGAGTAGAAGACAAGATATTCGAGGTAGTTATCCCAACTCGTGAAATTGTTATCGTCAAGAAGGGAAAAAAACAAAAAGCCACCGAAAAAGTTTTCCCGGGATACATTTTAGTCAAGATGATTCTGGACGATGACTCATGGTTGGTCGTGAGGACAACGGAAGGCGTCACCGGGTTTGTAGGGGCGGGACTTAAGCCGACGCCCATTTCAGACAAGGAAGTCGATGCTATTATGAAGTTTGTAACTCAAGAACAGCCGAAATTCAAGGCTAAGTTCTCAGTCGGTGAAGCGGTCAAGATCACCGAAGGACCGTTTGCAGATTTCTTAGGTACAATTGAGGCGATTGACGATCAAAGGGGTAAGGTTAAAGTATTGGTTTCCATTTTCGACCGGGAAACTCCGGTAGAATTGGACTTTTTACAAGTAACAAAACTATAATATGGCAAAAAAAATAAAAACATTGGTAAAACTTAATCTTCCGGCTGGAGAAGCAACTCCGGCGCCGCCGGTCGGACCGGCATTGGGTCAACACGGAATCCCGATCATGGACTTCATTAAGGAATATAATGCCAGAACGGCTAAGCTCAAAGGGCAGATTATTCCGGCCGTTATCACGGTATTTGAAGACAGAAGCTTTACATTCATAACTAAACTTCCTCCAGTTGCCGCGATGATCAAGAAGAAAATAGCTTTAGCTAAAGGGTCGGGTAGGCCGAATACCGAAAAGGTAGGAAAGTTAACGAAAGTGCAACTTGAGGAAATTGCCAAGGAAAAAATTGACGATTTGAATGCAAATGACGTTGAGGCTGCTAAGAAAATTGTTGCCGGGACAGCCCGAAGCATGGGTATAGACGTTGAAAATTAAAAATTTACGAACGCGTAATAATGGGAAAAGTAAAAACTAGAATATTGGGATTGGAAGACGTTGAACTAGAACAGAAAAAAGAACAGAAGGAAAAAGCCGCCCAAAAGAAGATGGCCAAGAAGAAAGATGAGCCTAAAGAAAAGGAACCAGTAAAGGCTGTTGAAGAAAAAAAAGAAGAGAAAAAGGTTGAATCAAAGAAAGAAAAGAAAGTCGTTAAAACTAAAGCTAAAGTTCGAGGAAAGAAATACCAGAAAGTGGTAAAAATGTTTGACAAAACAAAATCGTATTCGCTTAAAGACGCCGTCAAGCTTGTTAAAGAAATGAAGACCGCCAAATTCGACGAGACCGTTGAGCTCCATATTAATGTTGACGAGACCGGTCTTAAAGGCGAAGTCACTCTTCCACACTCAACCGGAAAAACCGTTAAGGTAGCTGTCGTTGACGATAAGCTTTTGGAGAAACTTGAGTCGGGAAAGATTGATTTTGACATCCTGGTTACGCATCCATCATTCATGCCACGTCTTGCGAAATTCGCCAAGGTCTTGGGACCAAAGGGTTTGATGCCCAACCCCAAAGCCGGAACTATTTCTCCCAAGCCTGAAGAGTTGGTAAAGAAGTTCTCAGGAGGTACGATGAGATGGAAGACCGAACCCAAATTCCCGCTTATACACCAAATGATAGGGAAGTCAAGCTTTGAAGATAATAACCTCGTTGAGAATGCCAAAGCTTTCGTTGAAGCTGTAGGGATGAAACATATCTTAAAAACGTATATAAAATCGACGATGAGTCCTTCGTTGAGGGTAGATCTGCAGAAATAATCAAACCCTGAATCTTCTTTTGGTAAGTTCGACTATAAGGTCGGTTGCATCTTCAATCATCAAATTTGGCCCAGTTCTTATAACCATATCGTAGTGATGGGCTTTTCTTTGATCGTGGTTAAAGAGGGTTTGTACAAAATCCTTCCTCTCTTCGTCCGAATCTTTAATCCTTCTTACGGCCTCGGCACGAGATATCCCCTCATAAGTCATTTCCCAGGCCACCCGCTGTGACATCTCACAAATGATCCTTATTTTTAAAGCGTGGGGGAAGATGAAATTGGCGCCGCGCCCTAGAACAATCGCGTGGCCTCGTTGGCCGATAAGCGACAATACCTTGACGAGATGTTTGTAGTATCCTGACATGTTCATAAACCGCCTGCCGAATATTTCGCTTATCAGTTCGTCTGCCAGGGGGAGTCTTTTTTCGTCTATGGACTTGACGAGCTTTTTCTCAAGATGGGCCTCCTTGGCAATCTCCGAGATAATTTCCTGGTCGTAGACTTTCCAGTTTTTGCCGAGCCGACGGGCTACAAGGTTGGCAATAGCTTTTCCACCAGACCCCATTTCTCGGGATATTGTGATTACAGGAAGTGGTCCACTCAATAGAGGTTCCTTCTCGCGGAAGATTGACGGAAGAACATTGTCTTGTATCATCTGATACAACTTCTTCATGA
>CAZUBL010000070.1:0-2731 GCA_964618685.1 uncultured Gammaproteobacteria bacterium
CAGGCGCGTTCGTCTAGCGGCCTAGGACGGCAGGTTCTCATCCTGCAAATCGCGGGTTCAAATCCCGCACGCGTCACCAAAAATCCCGCCTTTCGGCGGGATTTTTCTAAAGGTGATTTACTTGTTTTACTGTTGGCCTTCAAGACCGCTTTCGAAAAGCTTGTCGTGGTATTCCCAGAACTTTCCTTGGTCAGCAGCACAAAGCGAAGCTTCGGCGGCTTTTTGGGCGTTCGGGTGAATCTGGCTCAACGGGTAATGCATGTAATAAAATCTGACTTGGTCTTTGTATTCACTCAAGATCTGTTTAACCGTCGGGTATGCCCTAACGCAGTATGGGCATTCAAAATCTGAGAACTCAACAATCTGAACCTTGGCAGTTGTCGGTCCCTGCCCTTGGGCATTTTTGGTGTCGACTTGTTTTGCGACGGGATTAAACGCCTGATTCTGGGGATCAGAGCAGTATTGCTGCAATCCTTCGGAATAATCTGTACAAACGTCAGACCCGGTTCCCGCAATCTCTCTGTCTATAATTTCCTTGAAAAGTTCAAACGGAAAAGCTCCAGCCAGGAATCGGCCGTTTATGAAAAATCCGGGCGTACCCTGGACTCCAAGGCTAGTTCCATAAGTCGTATCAGCAACAACCGCGTCTTTTTTCTCGTCTTTATCAAGACAGCTATTAAATTTTCCGGTATCCAATTTCATTTCCTTGGCGTATTCCTTGAGCTTGTCGACGGTAACGTAAGACTCAACCTGTGCGCCTGGACCACCCGACGCCAATTTCTTCTCAAGAGACGTCATCCGAACAAACATATAAGCGAGAGCTACGACCAAGACCGCTAATATGAGATAGAGGACGTTATTATTTTGCTGGACCACTATCCTCGTTTCAACGGGCTCGGCTACTTTTGTTTTCTGCTTTGCCATATTTATTTAGTAATTTAATAATAAATAATAATGAATTACCTAATAACTGTACCGTTTTTTAAGTTATTGTCAAGGGGGATGATGGTAAACTTTTCCGGATCATCGGCTACAAGAATCATACCTTGGGAATCCATTCCCATCATTTTTTTTGGTTCGAGATTGGCCAGAACTATGAATTTTTTACCCATCAAGTCTTCCGGGGCGTAGTTCGGGGAAAGTCCAGACATTATTTCAACGGTGCCGTACTCTTCGCCAAGATCGACGACGAGTCTTATGAGGTGTTTGGATTTCTCAACTAGGGAAGCTTCCTTGACTTCGCCGACCCTAAGATCGAGTTTGTCAAAATCGGGATAGGATATGACGCTTTTTTTCATTAGTTTAATTATAATAAAACATAATTAGTTAATTATCAAATAAAAAATCAGTGGAAAAAGTTGACATAGTCGACGAAAATCTTAAAGTTCTTTTTACCGTTTCCAAACAGGAAGCCCACGATAAGGGTCTTCTGCATCCAACCGTCATTGCCGAAGTCATTAATTCAAAAGGCGAGTGGCTTTTGGTAAAACAGGCCGGCCACAAACAAGATCCCGGCCAATACGTCTCTCCGGTTGGTGGTCATGTTTCGACGGGAGAGAATTTTGAAGATGCTTTAAAGCGTGAAGCTTTTGAGGAAATAGGCCTTAAAGGTTTTGAGTTTGAGTATGTTGATAAGGCGATATATAACAGAAAGTGGGAAAAAGGAACGGAGAACCATTACTTTATTGTCTATAAAATTAAAAGCGACAGAGATCCTGTCTTGAACGACGAATCGGTAGAATACAGGTGGTTCAAAACGGAAGAAATAAAAGAAACCCTCAAATCAAATCCTAAGCTGTTCGGCTACGCTTTTCACTTCGTCATAAAGAATTTCTTTAGCTCTCATTTCTCAGATCAATAAAGCGTTATTATGGTGGGGGTTAGCCGGTAAAGCTCATTTTGCGTATATCCGGTACAAATTGCTGCCGATTTTTTCAAGCTTGTAAAGCGTAATTTGTCCAATTTCCTTGGTGTTGGAAACATGAGGGCCACCACAGAATTCCTTAGAATATTCCCCGACAAAATATACTTTGACCATGTCCGGATATTTTTCCCGGAAAAATGATTTTGCCCCGACCTTCATGGCCTCATCCTTAGGGATTATTCTGAAAGAAACGGGAATAGAAGCTTGGATTTTATCGTTAATCACCGCTTCGATGTTTTTCATGTCGATCTCATCGGGTTTCTTTAGCGAGTAGAAATCAAACCTTAGTCGGTCGGCCGTGATGTTGGATCCCTCCTGGCGGACGTCTTTGCCCAAGACGTCGTATAGCGCTTGGTGCAGTAAATGGGTAGCGGTGTGATATTTGACGGTCTGAACCGAATGATCGGCTAGGCCACCCTTGAATTTTCCGGCGGAGCTGGTTCTTGACAGCTCTTTGTGTTTGTTGAATTCCGAAACAAACTGACCATGGTCAATTTCCTGGCCTTTCTCCCGGAAAAGTTCGTGAGTCAATTCATATGGAAATCCAAAGCTTTGATAAAGATCAAAAGCGATTTTTCCGTTAACACGGTCAATTTTTTTTATTTCCTTCAATCCTTTTGCCACGCTTAGATTGAATTTTTTTATCTCTTCCGCAATTATTGAAACAACGGTCTCATTTAACCTATCCCGGTCGATTCCCTGGACACTGTCGTATGTGGAAAGAACTCCTGAATCCGCAATTGACGAAAAGTCGGAAGTCTTTCCGTCCGTCAACTGGTACATCTTTATGGCGCTTCTTCTCAAAAG
>CAZUBL010000071.1:0-2705 GCA_964618685.1 uncultured Gammaproteobacteria bacterium
TTTACCTTAGCTAATGCCGTTCCTTCAAGTGGAGATATATATATTACAATACCAGCCGTTGACCTTGACACCGTTACCAACGACTATTTCCCAGACACGGCCTCATCAATTGCCACCAATGGTTTTGATCTTGGAGGAGTCGGAACCGGTAACATTACCGTCGGAAGCTCCGGATGTAATAACAACTGGACTGTTTCGGCGGTCAATGCCGGAAGTTCTTCCGCCGATCATACGGTCGTCATTGATAGACACACCGATACCTGTGCCGCTTCGTCCACAATAACAGTTACGATAGGAGACACCAGCAACAAGCTAATCAATCCCGCACCAATTTCAACCGGTCACACCCAAGGTACTGCTGATGTCTATACCTTGAACGTCAAAACCCGTGACGGTGGAGATAATACCCTTGACGAGAGCAGTATGAAAGTTGCCTTAATCGAAGGCGTATTGGTATCGGCAACTGTCGACGAAACGCTATCATTTACCGTAGCCGGTACAAGCCCCGGATCTTTTTGCGGACAGACAACCGATGTTACTACGACCGCCACTTCGGTTCCTTGGGGCACGATTGCAAATTTTGCCGCTTTCCAGGAAGCCGCCCAGACATTGACGGTTTCAACCAACGCCGCATCAGGTTATTCGGTAAAGGTGGAAGAGAATGATCAGATGGGTAAAGACGGCGTTGTTTGTGCCACAGCTACCGCCGGTGAGGCTGACAGCTGTATACAGGACACTCTATGTGATGGTGACGCCTGCACCGAGGCGACTTCGGCTGATTGGACAGACACAGCCAAGTACGGTCTGGGATATTCGTTGGCCAATTCATCGGGAACAGATGCTGCCTTTACATACAGCGAATCCGCGAGAACCTTTTCCTCGAAACAGTTTGCCGATCAAGAGGCAACCGAAACAAAAGCAACAATAATGTCAAATGCCGGTCCTGTTGCTTCAAGCGCTATCAACTTGTGTTATCGCTTGAACGTTTCAGCGACTCAACCAGCCGGATACTATTACAACAAGGTTAAGTTTACCGCCACGGCAACGTTTTAAAAAAATATACATATGAAAATGAAAAATGTTATTATCAAGCTTTTGATTGCGATCTTGGTCTTATATTCTTCCTATTTTTCTTTTGTGTCTTCGGCCCAAGCGCAAACCTCGATCCCCTTGATGGTTATGCCAGCCAGGCAGGAGATCACCGTTGATCCGGGAGAACAAAAGGTAATCACTCTTAATTTTTACAACAAGTCGGACGATCCCATAACTGGTTTTTTCCAAGCCGCCGATTTTATTGTCGAGAATAATAACGGCACTCCCCGTCTTTTTGATAATCCAGCCGATGCGCCGAGCAAATATGCCGCATCAAATTGGTTTACCTTGTTCTACGACCGGGCGACTCTTCCGGCACACGACAAGGTATCGCTTCAAACAACGATCAATGTGCCTATGGACGCCAATCCGGGAGGCCGTTATGTTGCGGTCTTCTTTGAACAGGGCGCAAACATACCACAGGCTCTGGGCGGCTCTGAGGAAGTTGGAGTTGGAACGTCTTCGAGAATTGCGTCTTTAGTGTATATAAAAGTCAATGGTCCGATCACTGAGAAAAGTCTCGTATCCCGCTTCTTTGTTCCTTTTTTCTTTGAATACGGTCCCATAAAGGTAGAAACCGACATTCTTAACAGAGGCGATTACCACGTCAAGCCCAATGGAGTCATCACCATGTCCAACGTATTTGGAGGCGTGGTTGACCAAACACAGCTTGACTCCCAAAATATCTTCCCTGATACGTCACGCGGCTATGAGAACGAACTTGGGACCAAATGGATGGCCGGTCGGTACAAGATAGACCTAACAGCCTCTTATGGCGAGCAGGGCCAGGCCTTGACCGCCTCAACCTATGTCTGGGTCTTTCCTTGGAGAGTCGCCACCGCAGTCTTATTGACCCTGATTATCGTCTACATCGCCTTATCTAATCTTTTCCGTAATCTTTCGACCAAGGAAACCAACCTTGAGAAAGAGCTTGAGAAAGAAAAGGTTGAGATCGAAAAACTTAAAGAGGCGCTCCGCAAGAAAAGAGAATAATCTTTAGGTATACTGATTTTATGAGACGTCTTCTTTTCATTTCCTTATTGATGCTTACCCTTCCCTTTCAATTGGTCTATTTATACAGCAAAACAGATAATCATCTTGAGGACGTGGCCGGCATTCAAACAAGACAAGCCGAGGAAGTCATAAACTGGATAGCCATAGGCGATTACAGATTTACCCTGTTCGGTTGGACTTCCCCATTCGCAGTCGTCTCATTCGACGGTCAAGGGATTCACGACCAGACGATCTCAGACTCGACCGGATATTTTGAAATGGCTAACCGTTTCTCTCCCTTCTCACCCCGTGAGGCTTGTTTGAGCTCCAAAGACCAATTTGGACGGATTTCCTCGCCCGTTTGCCTCCCGCCATTCCCGACAAAGTATACGGTTTCCATAGGGCCGGTATTGATTCCGCCGACGATTTCCTTGAATAAAGATGTGTATTATATTAACGATCAGGTCAAATTATCTGGTCAAACCGTTCCCAATAGCGAGGTCAATCTGTCGGTTTTCACCAAGAACGGCCCGTCGTTGTCAATGGTCAGACCCGTAGAGGCCTTCTCCTTCCCCGAACTGACCGCCAAGAGCGATTCTAAGGGCAATTTTAGCCTATCC
>CAZUBL010000072.1:0-2613 GCA_964618685.1 uncultured Gammaproteobacteria bacterium
GGAGATAGGAGGCTATTTTGGCGCCGTCTATTTTCATTAATGGCTAATTATACCACATTCCTTACAGTTAGACCATGGTGGCGGAGGTGACTTTATCCTGTTTATCCAACCTCATCAAGATGACGCCTTTGGCGGTACGAGACCTTGAAGGGATTGATGAAAGCTCGATCTTTACTATCTGTCCCCCGGCCGAGGTCATGATCAAAGTCTGGTCCTCGGGCTGGATGATTGAAGAATAGGCGATGTGGCCGAATTTAGCGTCTATTTCTGCCGTCTTGACGCCTTTTCCTCCCCTATGCTGGCCCTTGAAGTTTGACAGCTTTGTTTTCTTGCCGATTCCCCGGTCTCCGATTATGAAGATGTCTTTTTTGAAGTCGTCGTCCGGAAAGACATCGGCGGCGATGACTTGGTTGTCCGGCCCCAAATCCATTCCCTTAACTCCGATGCTGGCTCGTCCTGTCGGTCTTATCTCTTTTTCCTTAAAGACGATTCCCTTGCCGTTTTTCGAGATAAGGATGACGTTTTCCTTACCGTCAGTCAGCTTGACCCACAAAAGTTCATCATTTTTCTCGAGCCTTATGGCGATGATGCCGTTCGTCCTGATATTCGAGTAATCCTTAAATGACGATTTCTTGACCGTTCCCAGTTTTGTCGACATGACAACGAACATCTTGTCGGCGTTTTCAAGTTTGGTGTTGTCGTAGCTTAATATTGATGTGATCTTCTCCTCAGGTTTCAAGGAAATGAGGTTGATGACGGCCTTTCCTTTTGAGGTTCTTGAACCGACCGGCACGTCCCAGACGCGGGTCTGGAATACCCGGCCTTGGTTCGTGAAAAACAGCATATAATCGTGGGTCATGGCGGTTGTGATGTAGTAGACGTTATCGGTTTCCTTGGTTTCAATTCCGGCGACCCCCTTGCCTCCCCGGTGCTGGACCCTGAAGGTTTCTCGAGGAACCTGCTTGATATATCCCTCTTTGGTCAAAACGACGATGACTTCCTTGTTTTCAATAAGCTCCTCATCGGTGATCTCACCGGGACGGGCCTTGACGATTTTGGTCCGCCTTTCGTCCCCGTATTTGTCTTTAAGGTAAAGCACTTCGTCCTTGATGACTTTCAATACCTTGAAAACGTCCTTAAGAAGTGATTCAAGATAAGCGATTGTCTCTTTAAGCATGGCCAACTCGTCCTCGATCTTGGATCTTTCAAGGCCGGTCAGACGCTTCAACTGCATGTCGAGAATCGCCTGGGATTGAAGGTCCGAGAGACCGAACTTCTTCATAAGTGAAAGCTTTGCAGTTGCCTCGTCTTTCGACTTCTTGATGATCTCAACAACTTCATCGATGTTATCAAGGGCAATGAGATATCCTTCAAGGATATGGGCGCGTGCCTTGGCGGCCTTAAGCTCGTATTCGCTTCTTTTGACGACGACATCGACCCGGTGCTTAACGTATATTTCCAATATTGATTTCAGTCCCAATGTTTGGGGAATCCCGTCAACGAGACAGACGATGTTCATCGGGAACGATGTCTGAAGTTCTGTGAACTTGAAAAGATTGTTGACGACTTTTTTGTAGGAAGCATCGCGTTTCAACTCGATGACAATTCTTATTCCCTCCCGGCTAGATTCGTCGCGAAGGTCTGAGATACCGACTATTTTTTTGTCGGTGACCAGATGGGCGATCTTTTCAACGAGTGAGGATTTGTTTACCTGGTACGGGATCTCGGTAACGATAATGGCGGTTTTTCCGTGGCCCATATCTTCATCCTCTATTTTTGCCCTCACCATCATTGATCCGCGGCCCGTCAAATATGCCTGTTTGATGTCAGCGGCTCCATATATTATTCCGGCGGTCGGAAAGTCCGGGCCTTTGACAAACTGCATCAATTCCTCAACCTCGATCCCGAATCCGAGGCTTTTTGCGCCTTCGCGGGCGTCTTTGGGTTTATGCCCTTTTTCTGAAGTCAATTTGGCATTATCGACCAAATGGACAATGGCATCAACAAGCTCTCCCAAATTATGAGGAGGTATTTTTGTGGCCATTCCGACGGCAATTCCCTCGGCTCCCATCAAAAGTAAGTTCGGAAGCTTGGCCGGAAGGTACACGGGTTCCTTTAAGGTTCCGTCGAAGTTGTCGATCCAGTCGATAGTTTCTTTTTCAAGGTCAACAACCATCTCGTCGGCGATTTTGGCAAGCTTAGCTTCGGTGTAACGCATGGCGGCCGGCGGGTCTCCGTCAACCGAACCGAAGTTTCCCTGACCTTTAATAAGGGGGTACCTCATCGAAAAGTCCTGGGCCAGACGCGCCAAGGCTTCATAAACTGACGAGTCACCGTGTGGGTGGTATTTACCTAAGACTTCTCCGACAACTTTAGCGGATTTTGAATATCTGGCATTATGCGAAAGACCGAGCTTGTGCATCGCATAAAGAATACGTCTGTGGACGGGCTTCAAGCCGTCGCGGACATCAGGCAAGGCGCGCGATACGATGACAGACATCGCGTAATCCAAATACGACCGCTTCATCTCGGTTGTGATCTCGGCCACCTGTATGTTTTTAGCTGTGTCGGTTCCTGCCATAAAAAATCAAAATATTATTCTAATCCTTTTTT
>CAZUBL010000073.1:0-2601 GCA_964618685.1 uncultured Gammaproteobacteria bacterium
ATCTTGTTCCAGTAATAGTTGTTGTACATTTTGTTATATCTCTCCATGAAGACAACTCCGGGCTCGGCCGATTTCCAGGCCGCCTCGGCAATAAGGTCCCAGATCTTTCTTGCCTTGACGATCCTGTGGACGATAATCTTCTTGCCCATCTTCTTCCAGGCCTCGATGTCTCCCGTCCATTTGGCGTCGTACTCCGGATCTTTTGTGTCCGGGAACAACAAAGGCCAATCGGCGTCCTTGTCGACGGCTTCCATGAATGAATCGGAAACACAAAGTGAAAGATTGGCGCCGTTTATACGGTGAAGGTCCTGTTTGACGGTGATGAATTCCTCAATATCAGGGTGCCAGTCCCAAAGCATGAGCATTAAAGCGCCACGCCTTGTGCCGCCCTGCTGGATGATGTCTTTAGTAGCCACCGAAAAGAGTTCGGCCCAGTTACAGGGACCGGATGAGAAGCCGTTGACTTTATTGACCCTCTCTCCTCTTGGTCTTAAGGAAGACAGGTTGATTCCGACTCCGCCCCCGCGGGCCATAATCTCGACCATCTGCCTCAGGGTTTCAAGAATACCGCCGCGGGAATCCTGGGGAGACGGAATGACAAAGCAGTTGTAGAAGGAAACGGCGAATCCGGTTCCGGCTCCTGACAGAATACGGCCACCTGGGACATACTTGAAGTCTTTGAGTATCGAATAAAAGTCTTTTTCCCATTTCTTTTGTTTTGTTTTCTTTTCAACGGATGATACCGCCTTAGCCAACCTTCCCCACATTTCCTCAGGCTTTTTTTCCATCGGAATTCCTTTTTTGTCTTTTAACGAATACCGATCCAAGAAAACCTTTTCCGCTATCCCTGTCAGTTTCATAGTAGAACTATATTAATAATTTGATAATTTAAGACAACTTCTTCAATTCCTTCTCGAAATCCTCCAAGTCAACAAATCTTCTAAATACCGAAGCGAATCTTATGTAGGCTACCTTGTCGATTTTTTTCAGATGGCGCGCGGCCAAGTTTCCTATTGTACTACTTTCTACTTCCGTTGTGTCCTTTTGTTTCAACTCGCTCTCAACCTTGCCGATTACGTCTTCAACCTGGGCCGCCGAAACCACCGTCTTTTCCGTACATTTCAAAAGTCCGCCCCGCAACTTCTCGCGGTCGAACCGTTCACGACGCCCATCCCTTTTGACAACCAGGATCGGTAACTCCTCGACCCTCTCGTAAGTCGTGAACCTTTTGTTACATTTCGAGCACGACCGGCGTCGGCGGACTACCCCTCCGTCGTCCGAGATCCTGGTTTCAATTACTTCGGTGTCGGAATGTGAACAGAAAACACAGTGCATAAATTTACAATTCCTTTATCTAGTGTCCTTTAAAAATTTATAACACAACTCGTGGGTTTTCAAGAGGTCAAAATATATAAAAACTATATCAGATTTTCTGGAGTTTTCATTTTAGCCTCAAAATATTTTTTCCGATAAATTTATTACAAAATCCCTTTATATTTGTGTACAAAAGTGAGTAGAAAATCCTGGTATAGTGAGATAAAGGCTATGAGTCTCAAGGACTTACTCTATCCGAAGTTTTGCCTCGGCTGCGGCTTCATCGGAGCCTACATCTGTTTGAAGTGTTTCAAAAAAATAATCCCGATCACTAAAGATACATGTCTGTGGTGTGGAAAAGTAAGCATAGACGACCTAACCCACCCCGGGTGTCTACAAAGGTTGAACATCATTGCCGTGGTTTCAATTTTCGAATATAACCCATTTATGAGAAAAATCATCAAAAGCATCAAGTACAGGTTAGCGCAAGAAATCCTTGACGAACTATTGGGCAACATAACGCTCGACCATCTGGAAAAACTCATAAGACTTAAAAGGGTCCTATCCGGAGCCCTGATTCAACCCATACCTCTTTCTGTGCCGAAATCAAAATCGCGGGGATTCAACCAAGCTTCGATACTGGCCAAGTATTTTTCCTCGGTTTTGGGGCTTAAGACAGCTGATTATCTGGTGCGCAAAAACAGCGTCACACCACAGGCGGAGCTCAAATCAAGGCGGGAACGCTACGAAAATATCTGCGGAGTCTTCGGTTTGAGGCCTGGCGTTAGGGTGAGAGACAAAAAAATAATTCTCGTTGATGACGTCGTCACAACCGGGGCAACGGTATACGAAGCAACCCGTATCCTTAAAACGCATGGGGCGGGAGAAATATACGCCTTGAGTCTGTCTCGTTAAGTTGGGTCAATAGCAACCGGGGGTTGACTTCCAAATACCATAATAGCAGTGGAGACACTTATCCCCGCTTTTGACGATCTGGGGGAAATAATAGCAAATACTTTCGTTCGATCCGTAACAAAGATCACCTGTTTTTTTGCAGTAGTCTCCTGTTAACGCAAATGAATCATTTACGTATAGCCTAAACGTTGTAGTCTCTTCCGGCTTTATAGTATACGAATTGTATGATTTGGCCGAAGAGCTTGGAGTAAGTCGGCCTAGCACATTACTATAAGACGAGAGAACGCTTACGGCGCAGTTCTTGCATTCGTCGGCGGTATCACCCCAAAGCTCGACCGTCACCTGCTGACCTTTTTTGGCCAAGATTATGTC
>CAZUBL010000074.1:0-2447 GCA_964618685.1 uncultured Gammaproteobacteria bacterium
ATAGAGAAGGAATTCGTGAGTAGAGTCTCCTGAATTATGCTATAATTTAGAATCGAGCGTGCGTAGTTTAATGGTAAAACAGTTCTCTGATAAAGAACAGAGCGATAGTTCGATTCTATCCGCACGCACACGTTTTTTTAGGTGTTGGACTCGTAGCTCAACGGCTAGAGCATTTGATTTACATTCAAAGGGTTGGGGGTTCGAATCCCTCCGAGTCCACAGGTAACGACAGTTGTTATCTCAAAAAATGATTTATTTTTCCGAAGTCCGCAAAAAAAAAGTCGCGACCGAGGACGGGATCACCGTCGGAGTACTTGAAGATTTAATCTTTCTAGCTTCTGATAACCCCATCGTCACCAAGATCGTCATAAGAAACAACGTCGGACAGAAACTCATTATTTCAACAGACTATCTCCAAAAGATAAATAACGGAGTGACGATCGCCAAAGAGTATCTAACGAGCTATTTGGAAGAAAATGAATTGTATTTAGTTAAAAATCTTTTAGACAAACAGATTATCGACATAAAGGGAAGTAAAATTGTGCGAGTCAATGACGTCGCTCTCCAGGACAAAGACGTTCTCTCGATCGCCGGGGTTGATGTCGGAATATTGGGAATTGTTCGCAGATTAAGGATCGGGGGCGAAGGTTTTTACAAGATTCTTCGATTTTTTAACGTAAGGCTGACCTCGAGTTTTCTGTCATGGGGTGACGTTCAACCGCTTGAGCTTATCCGCGGAGAAGTGAAGCTCAAAAAGAAAGAGGAAAAACTTGAGAGGGTCAGGCCCGAAGATTTGGCGGATTATCTGGAAAAAACAAACGTCATTAACGCCAGGAAGTTTCTTAAAATCCTCGATACCGAAAAGGCTGCCGATGTGATCAGCAATTTGAACATAAACTACCAGACATCGCTTTTTAAATATTTCAAGTCAGATAAAGCAGCTAAATTCATTTCTTTTATTGACCCTGACGAAGCTGTTGACGTCTTATTGACGCTTTCGAAAAAAAAGAGGGACGAAATAATCGGCCACCTTGAGGAAAAAGTCAGGACGCCGATCGATCGTTTGATGGCGCTTTCGAGAAACCAGATAGGCAACCTGATAACGACGGAATATCTTGTTGTGAATTCAGGAGATACGGTAAGACAAGTATTGGACCAGATCAGGAAGCAGACGACGGACTTTGCGTCACTTGATTACGTTTATGCCGTCAACAAGAATCAGGAGCTTGTCGGGGTCTTTAGCCTTCATGAATTGATACTCCAGGATTACGAATCACCGGTCTACAAGTTCATGACTCAAAACGTCATCGTTATCCATCTAACTTCTCCCCTTGAGATAGTAGTTAAAAAGATGTTAAAATACAAACTCTACGCCTTGCCGGTCATAGACATCGACAAGCGTATCCAAGGAATAGTTACCCTTGACGACATTAACAGTTCCATTCTGAAAAGATTTGCTTAAAGGCATAATATGAAAAAACTAATCGTTATCGGAGACTTGTTTGCGGATAGTCTGACCTGCCAGGAAATTAAGTCGGCAACGGAGGGATATTTAAAAAACCCGGTTGACGTAGATATGAATTTTGTCACTTCGACTCCTTCAACAATACATACGGCATTCTTGGTAAGTCAAATAGTTCAAACGGAAGAGTCCTTAGGTAGACCGATGGAGACAGTAATATTCCAGAATACCGATCCAAGAATCCATACGTCCGACTCGCTCAAAAAAGCCGAGGGAGCCATCCCGATGATCATCAAATTGAAGTCAGGAATCTATCTGACGGGTCCCAACGCCGGATACGTTTATTCGATGGTCAAGGACAAGATTGAAGTCGCTTTTGAATATAAGGGCGTTAATGTACACGGTCAGTTTCACTCAAGGGATCTGTATTCGAAGATCTCAGCCCACCTTATGGACTATATGGAGGACGAAATGGAGCTTGATGAAATTGGGATTGACGTAATCCCCAACCTTGAGGGGTCCTATATCGCCCATATAGATAACTTCGGGAATATAAAAACCACGATGACCCACGAATCATTCAAGGGAAAGTACGAATTCGGGGATATGGTTGACGTGAAAATAAACAATGTCAGAAAAAAGGCCAAATACGTTCCAAGCCTTTTTGGCGGAGTGCCGG
Source organism: uncultured Gammaproteobacteria bacterium (assembly GCA_964618685.1). GTDB lineage: Bacteria > Patescibacteriota > Microgenomatia > UBA1406 > GWC2-37-13 > GWC2-37-13. The sequence continues at coordinate 2,142 of CAZUBL010000074.1, forward strand.
GAGAGCTTGTTATCTATCCCGGCTCCTCAGGCAAGAATGACGACCGGTTCCTCGAAATAACCATTTGGCGGCACTTTACGGAAGCTAAACCAACTACAGGTGTTGACGAGTTCAATACGCCCCGAGTCGGCGCTGAGATAGAAATCCTTAAATAACACAAATACCCAAGACCTCTTAAGACGCACTTTTCAGGTATTGGTATTCGTGTAAAACATACGCTTGAGTACGGAGTATTTTTATTCTTTGCTTTTATATATTGAAGTTTAGTTTCGCTAAACGGGCTAGGAAAAGTTTAAAGTCCGCATC
>CAZUBL010000075.1:0-2409 GCA_964618685.1 uncultured Gammaproteobacteria bacterium
TCGGGTATTTCATAGACTTCGTAAAAAAGACCCATAGGCTAAAACCTAAGGAGGCAAATATTCTGGTGCTCCGTCTGAAAAGAAAAAAATTAAGGACGATCGGCCGCAAGTACAAAGTCTCCTACGAAAGGATAAGGCAGATAGAGAAGGAGTCGCTCATTAAATTGGATAAGAAGACCTACCAGGAAAAACTTTTTGAAGAGTAATTTCTTTTTGTCATTTCAACAGCTTACGGGCGTTGTCTATGGCAGCTTTAATAGTCTCCTCTTGGGAGTAAAAGAGAGGAATTGCCACGCCTTCCATCTCCCGGCCGGGAACGGGTTCTGTATGGTCGATCATTTTCTTCATCCATCTATCATCAGACCCTAAGTGCTCCCAGCCGCCCCTGATGGTTATCAGATAGAGAAGCAGACTATCGTTTGCGAACTTGACCATCCAGTCACCGGAATTGACCAAAAAATCCTTTGGAAAATGACCGTCAGATAAAAGATATATAAGGGCGTTGCCGATCAAAAGCTCTTCCGACTGTTTGAGAATTGCCCTGACCTCGGGCAGTTTGTAATACTGGTCAACAATATATTCAGGTGACTTGCCCGGAAATCTCAAATGGAGGCGCTCGAATTTGCTTACAATATCCCTGTTTCTTTTTAGGGCGGCCGCGTTCACTTCTTTCATTTTTCGGCTGAAGTCAACAGAGTATCTGAAGTAAGGGAATCTCATATTAGATGACAAATCTTCATGAACATCCGCCCGCAACTCACCATAATCGTCGACAAACGGCATCGAGAACGATGAATATTCGTGTCCGTCGATTCTAACCGGTTCAAAAAGAGCAAAAGGCTTTAAGAACTTGTACTTTCTTTTTGCCTTATCGGTTAACCTCCGGTCGGCGGCATCACTTAGATCTTTGAGGTTGCTAAAATCCCTTTCGGCTTCGTTACCGACCACGGAATCATTGGCGTTTCGACCAATATGCATGGCAAAATGGCCTTTACCTTCTGAAGTCTTGGCCTGACACAAAATGATGTAGGCTTTGCGGCCCATTTGAATTGGAAGAATATTCAGTTCTTCAACTTGGGCGTTTTTATCTGGGAATAGGGAATCTATCGTTAATCTTAATCCTTGTTCCTGGGAAAGGGAAGTCGTAACGACTTCGATTATGTTGTCGGGCTTCAATGTATTTGGAGCGTCTTCGAGTACTTTTGGAGCGGTATGATTGAAAAGGGGTGTAATCGTCGGATGGGTGAGAGCGTGATACGGAATATTCCTGTCTTTGGTATGTATCAGTCCGCTTTCGCCTGATTTTTTGGATACCTGGACCAGATTTTCTGCTTGTGCCATTAGGGGTATTATATGATAATGACGCCCTGAATACAAACATTACATGTATAAAAGCGAACTAGTTACGTTTCACGAAAACACAGGCCAAATAAGTCGAAATCGGGACGGCGGCGATTATGCCGATTGACCCGACCAGTGTCCTCACTATTTCGGTCGCGATTATCTCCTGGTTGGCGACAAGCCCGATTGACGTCTGGGTATTGTAGAAAAGGAGTATTAAGGGGAATGACGCACCAACGTATACAAGGACAAGAGTGTTGACGAGGGATGCCACATGATCACGGCCAACGGCCATGGCGTGTCCGAATAATTCCTTAAAAGTAAGGCGGGGATTGGATTTGTGGAGACTCTCGACAACGGATGCCTGGGAAATGGTGATATCGTCCATGATTGCCAGGAATCCGATAAGTATCCCGGCCAATAACAAATTCTTGATATCTATATGGGTCGTTCCGGTCGTTGACGACAAAAACACCGCCTCTTCGGTCGTCATTCCGGTAAGTTTTGTCAGCTCAGTGAACAAAAAAGCAAGTCCTCCGGCAAAAACCAGGGTAATGAACGACGAGACGACAGCAACATTCGTCTTACGGTTCACCCCATGAGCCAGGTAGAATGTCGCCGGTAAAATGATGAGTGAGGAGAAGACCGCCATCAATAAGGGGTCGTTGCCGGCAAAAATGTTCGGGATCATAAAGGCCGCAATTACATAAAAGGATATCGCCATGCCGATTAGTGATGTCACCCCCTGCCACCTGGAAACGACAATGGTGAAGAGGATAAAGATCGCAAACAACAGGAGCATCATCGGTTTGCGATCAACATCCGAGATATATACTCCGGTCGTACCGCCGGGAGTTTTCGATACCGTAACAACTACTTTGTCTCCTGTTTTGTACTTTAACTGGAAAGGCGCCTGGATAATATTGTCGACAACCGTAAATTCCTTATCTTTCATGGGACCCGTTAATAACTTAACCCTGACATTTCTGACCGGGGTTTTGGTTTGTGGGTTGATCTCCTTGGTCTCGACAATCTTTAAGACTCGGGCTTCTTCAATTGTATTGAGCG
>CAZUBL010000076.1:0-2401 GCA_964618685.1 uncultured Gammaproteobacteria bacterium
GTCAAAAGACAGGTTTGGGCCAAGTGGGTGAATATCGACGGCAATAAAGGAATTGAAGAAATCACCAAGGATATATATAATAAACTTCTAATCTAATGGAAAAAACATTGATCATAATAAAACCGGATGCCGTCAAGCGAGGTATGATAGGCACGATTATCGACACCTTCGAAAAGGTCGGGCTCAAGTTAATGGCTGCCAAGATGCTTAAGCCGTCAGCTGACGTTATTAAGCATCACTACCCAGGTACTCCTGAATGGATTGCCGAAATGGGAGAGAAAACCCTCTCCTCCTTCAAGCAGTCGGGTACAGATGTTAAGGAAAAAATGGGGACGGATGATCCAACAAAGCTAGGTCAATTCGTATACGACAGACTGGTCAAATATTGGATGGAAGGGCCGATTGTCGTTATGGTTTGGGCTGGACCTGACGCAATCCAGATTGCCCGCAAATTAAGAGGTCACACTATACCGTTACTGGCTCAAACCGGAACACTCCACTCGGACTATTCATTCGACTCCTCGACCTTATCTGCCGGCTTGGACCGGGTTGTAAAAACATTCGTCCATGCATCAGGTTCGGTTGATGAAGCTGCTCGCGAAATTGAATACTGGTTTAAGGGAGTTAAGATGAAAGATTACGAACGGGACGTTGACAGTTTATATCTCACAAAATAACATGAAAAAACAAAAAGCCTTGTTGATCATCAAGCCCGACGGAGTCCAAAGAGGGATTATCGGCAAAATAATGAGCCGCTTTGAGACCGTCGGACTCAAGGTGATTGGAGTCAAATTCGAATGGGCTAAAAAAGAAAACATCATCGCCCACTACCCCGAAACCGACGCCTGGTTTGGTAAAGTCGGACAGAGGACGCTCTCAAACTATGAAAAAAAGGGTTTAGACGCAAAGCAAGTCTTCAATACCAATGACGCCGTATCGATTGGGAAGATCGTTAAATCCTGGCTCGTCGACTACATGCAGGAATCCCCTGTTTTTTTGGCGGTTGTCGAGGGCTACGATGCCATCGAAATTGTAAGGAAGCTATCTGGCAACACCATTCCCGTACAGGCCCTTCCCGGGACAATAAGGGGCGATTTCTCCCATGATACGATAGACTTGGCCAACGAACAGAATAGACCTTTAAGAAACATCATTCACGCCTCAGACACCCCAGAGGACGGAGAAAAGGAAGTCAATCTCTGGTTCACGAAAGAAGAGTTGTTTGACTACGAACTTGCCGGCGAGAAATTCATGTTCAATGTTTGACTCCGTTAATTTTGAAGATCTTTTTCATTAACGCATCTACCTTCCTTTGTAAATCTTTCGTGTCTTTATTGTTCGTGAGGGTGAAATCGCAATAGGCAAGGCACTTTCCGACCTGTTGGCCGGACTTTCCTTGACCTATCCCAAGATCGCGCCTGTCGACTTTGACGAAATCGGCATAGGTTTTTGGGTCCCAAGGCTTGGCTCTCTTAAGAAGTCTCTTAAACCTCAATTCCCGATTTGCCTTAACCCCTATGAGGACGAAGTTGGGATTTTTTTTGAGAAATTCGACTTCGCCCGGGTTTCTGATACCTTCTATGACGACCCTGTTTTTACCTTGTTTCAAGAGAGATTCTATGGCTTTCTCGGCCAATACGGCGTCACCGCGTTTCCGCCTTAACTCGTCTCCCATATCCTGGAGGGTTTTACGGGTAAATTCCTTTATGTTTTTCTTTTTGAGTTCTTCATGAAGGATTGATGACAATGAAAAAGAAATGAACCCGAGTTTTTTCGTAAGATATTCAACCAGGACTCCCTTCCCGACCGCAATCTGCCCAACGACTCCGATATAGACTATGTATTTTTTCTTTTTGTTGCTGCTCATGATATAATAAAGGTGGCGATATGAAAATCTATTTCACGGCTTCGATCGTCGGAAAAAAACACTATCTTCAAAACTACCTGAAAATCATCGGGATCCTCCAAAAACTCCACCACCAGGTTAAGTCAGATCATATTATAAAAGTATCTGAAAATCAAATTAACATGCAGGCAAAATCGGAAAGGGAAAAATTCCATAAAAAGCTCAAAAAATGGATCATGGACTCCGACTGCATGGTGGTTGAAACCTCCTTCCCATCAATAAGCGTCGGTTTTGAGATCTCGCTTGCCCTCAATCTTGGAAAGCCGGTGCTTTTGCTTCACACAAACGAAGCTCCAACACTTCTGTCAAGTTATAACGACGAAAAGCTCATATGCGAAGAATACAAGATTAATGACCTCAAGGATATCCTTTCCGACTTCATAAACTACGTCCGTGGAAAATGCGAACAGAGATTTACCTTTTTTATAACCTCTGAAATCGCCGGATTTCTTGAGGACGTATCAAAGAAGAAGAAAATCCCGAAATCGGTATACG
>CAZUBL010000077.1:0-2397 GCA_964618685.1 uncultured Gammaproteobacteria bacterium
TCTTTTCACCTATGTTACATAGTAACATATCGCGGTCTTTAATATCAAGATTATCAACCGTTAACCCCAGGTTTTCAAGTAACATTATGTAATACACAGCTTCATTTATGTCGTTGATATACAGGTAATCCCCTGCCGAATAGGAATAGTAATTGAGTTTTTGGTAGAAGTTGATGATCGTTTTTGTGCCCGTAGGCTTCTTGTTTTTTGACAGGATCCTCCCATCCTCCGACAGAACAAAATATCCTGTCCCGACATTGAGCTCCGCCTCTTCCCGGTAGAGATCGATTGAGATAGAAATTGTCGACGGGTACTTTTTCGTAACCCGGGTTTTTCTAATCCAGGCGTTTTTGCTCTTTATTTTTTCTGAGATCTCATCTTCCGATAGGAATAATAGGTTTTTATCCTTATATTCGTCAAGCCCGGAAATTTGTTTACTGTCAGAAGAGTTTTCAATCTCAATCGTCCTGATAGAGGTTGAAGAATACAAAAAAAACAGCCCTCCAAGGACAAGCCCGAAGACGGCAATAAACGAAACCAGGATTTTTATCTTAGCGGACAATCTCGCTAACCAGGAATTTTGCGGCATTTTTTTTGTAGGTTGGCTCTAATCTATCAAAATTCTTTTTGAAACCAGGAAGGTTTGCCGCCATGGCTTTAATCTGGCGGAGGAGCTTGTCGCTAGTTTCGACTTGGTGAAAGATCTCTCCCAATCCGGCTTTGGCATATATTTCGGCGTGCTTCTGCTGTTCGCGGCCGGCCGACCAGGGAAGAGGAATGAAGATAGCCGGAATCTTTTTGGCCATAAGCTCAAAAAAGGTGTTGGCACCCGCTCTTCCGACGCATAAGTCGGTCAATGAATAGATATATCCTATTTCGTTCATAAAAAAGTGTTTTTTTATGAAATAACGACTTGACAGTTCCTCGGGGAGCTCGCTTTTTATCTTTTCAAGATCTTCAAAGTCATGGTACTCCTTCGTATCCCCCACCTGGTGGATGACGATAAAATCCACTAACAACTCCCTAAGAATCTTCTTTATATGGACATTTATGCTGTGTGAACCGAGACTTCCTCCAGTGACGTAGACAACCGGCCTGTCCTTGTTGATGGCAAAAGGCTTCGAATTAACATGGAAAACTGCTTTTCTGACAGGGTTTCCCGATACGATGGTTTTCTCAGGGTTAAAATACTTTTTGACTTCCGGAAAGGCTACAAAAACTTTTTTTGAAAAAACGGAAATTATTTTGTTTGAAAGGCCCGGATTGATTGTTTGTTCGTGCGAATAGACGGGAATCTTAAAGACGTAACCCCAAAAAGCGACCGGCAGAGCTAGAAAACCTCCAAAGGAAAAAATAACGTCGGGCCGTTGGTCTCCAACAACAAAAAAAGCGTTAAAAAAACCTATTGGTATTCTCAGAAAATTCCGAATGCTCTTTAAAGTTAGAACCCGGGTTAACCTTCCGGCCGTCAGCGGAATGAAGGGAATTCCCAGTCTTTCAATTTCCTTGAACTCAAGAGAGATGGTTTTTTCAGAGTCAAGCGCGTATTTCCGTCCGACAAAAACGACATCTACATCATTGCGGCTTTCCATCAACTCCTCAATAAGAGCGATTGCGGGAGCCAAATGCCCTCCGGTTACAAGAATCTTCATTACCTCATTATACACAGATTCCTTTTAGGTTGGCGCCACAGTGTGGGCAGTTGGTCAACCACGCAGACTTGTCTTTGAGGTTTTTTTCATAAGGGATTGAGCCATGACAACTTTTGCATTCGTAGGATTTATCTTTTTTTGATTCATCTTCTACAAGCTCCTTGGGTCCCTTTTGTTTCAAAAGCCTATCGAGCGACGAAATGTTGTTTATAAACTGGGCAAAGTTGCCAGAAACAATATCCATCAGGCTATTTTTGCTCACCTCACCGTCACCGCAACTGCCTCCCAACTTTATTGATTCAAGATTGTTGGCGACCATGTAAGCAAGGATCCAATCCTTATAAGCCGCAACCATAAATCCCTCCGTCAGCTTATCGTCGGTCAAGTCCTCAACCTTAAAGCGGGATCTCATTGAAACGGCTAGTTTGCCGGCAAATGACTGCCTGATAAGGCTAAGGGTTTCCCCAAGAGTGTATTCGTGTTTCTTGTTGTTTTTGTATATAACCCTGTCAAGGTTATTATTCCAAATCGACAAAAAAGTATTTACATCTATCTTCGTCTTTAAAGGGTGTGTTATAAGGTGGGTGATTCTCTCTTCTTCCGTCCCCTTCGCTTCCGCCTGCTCATAAACCTCCTCAAATATTTCCCTGACCCAGCTTTCCCCGCTTTGCGAAACGCTTACGGCAACGTTGTTAACCTTAAAACCGTCTGAAAACATCATGTAAAGCTGGCCTTCATTGTATTT
>CAZUBL010000078.1:0-2182 GCA_964618685.1 uncultured Gammaproteobacteria bacterium
TATATTTTTGAGGCGACTTTAGCTTGTGCATATTTTTCAAGAAGTTCTGCCCCAAGCACGGTCGTTGCCTCAACCCTTTCCTCGTCCAAACCCTTTTCGAAATAGGTGGCGGCAATTGTCCTTTGTCCTGTTGACATGGTTGTTTTCCTGATCCTTTCCTTGTTGTAGGTCTGGACGAAAAGCAAGACGCGGGTTGTTTTGTCAGATATGGCGGAATTATGCCCACCCATGATGCCGCAAAGGTCGATTATGTCGCCGTTTCCGTCCTCAATTACAATATCTCCTCCTGGAAGAGAGACGGTTTTTTCGTCAAGGGTTGTAATTTTTTCACCTTTCTGGCTTTCCCTCATGACCATTTTGCCCTGTCCTATTTTGTCAAAGTCGAAGGTATGGACGGGTTGGCCTAATGTGACCATAAGGTAGTTTGAGATATCAACAACATTGTTTATGGATTTGATACCAACGGCGTTGAGCCTTTTGGTGATAAATTCAGGTGACGGACCAATTTTGATGTTGTCGAATAAAACGGCCGTAAAACGTGAACATAAATTGTCTCCCATTATCTCAACCTTCAACGGCAAACTGTCGTTTTTGGAAATTGTGGAAAGCTTATACTGGAGTAACGGGTTGACTATAAGATTGGCTTTTTTACCGAACATCGGAAGGATCGCGAGCGCCTCTTGGGCTACCCCTATGACTGATGCGGTATCAATCCTGTTTGAGGTTATTTCGATGTCGTATACCTTATCGTTTTCGTAATCCTCGACCCGCTCAACAGATGGGCCGCAAAGAGACAAGTATTTTTGAATTTCTTTAGGGTTTGCGTCAGTCTCCAGGTAATCCCTCAACCATTTGTCGGTAATTTTTATATTCATATTAAAACTGTTGCAAAAACCTAATATCCCCTCCGTAATAATGACGGATATCGTCAAGTCCATACTTCATCATGATGACGCGCTCAATCCCGAATCCGAATGCCCAACCAGTAAACATATCGGGATCGATCCCGCCCTCCTTAAGGACGTTGGGGTGGACAATTCCGGTGCCTCCAAGTTCAAGCCAACCGGACTTGCATACTTTACATTTTTTTCCGTCTATTTCCGCTTTACCCTTACAAACGGTGCAGGTGACGTCAACCTCAAACGAGGGTTCTGTGAACTGGAAATGATGGGGTCTTAGACGAGTCTCCGTTCCCTCACCAAAATATTTTTGAGCAAAATGGTCAAGCGTACCTTTTAAATGAGTGATGTTTATACCCTTGTCAACACAAAGTCCTTCAAACTGGAAAAACATCGGTGTATGGGTGGCGTCCCAATTCGGTCGGTAGCATTTCGAAATATTGATCATTCTTATTGGGGGCTTGCCGACTCGCCTCATTTCCCGGTTCTGGCCGTTTGACGTGTGGGGCGTCAATACCATCTTGCCTAACTTTGAGTCTGGTTCAAAATCTATAAAAGATGTTTCAAAATCGTCTCGCGCTGGGTGACCTTTGGGCATGTTTAAAGCTTCAAAAGCCGCGTATTCCCAATCGACTTCGGGGTAGGAGACGCGTATAAATCCGATCTTCTCGAAGATTTTTGAAATCTCTTCTATTGCGTAAGATACGACGTGCAGACTTCCTTTGGGATATGTTTTACCTGGAAGGGTTTTATCAAAAAACTCACTGGTTTTGCCAGAAGCAAGTACGTTTTTCTTTTCCTCAAACTTCATCTCGGCTTCCTTTTTGAAGGTGTTAATAAGTGCACCGTACTGTTTTTTCTCGTCAATTTCTACATCTTTAATTTTTTTTAGAAGGTCGTTAATTAGTCCATTTCGTCCTAGGTACTTTATATGGAGCTCGTTTAGTTTATCGCCTGATGTAATTTCACTTAAATCTTTAATAAACTGTTCTTTGTGGCGTTTAATATCGATCATATCGAAATTATACGACATTTAGTGAATTATTTGTGCCCGAATATTTAATGAAATATTAGCGCGTTCTATGTAGCATGGGCTCAACGGTAATCTAGTCTTTGAAGATGACAGTTAGGTTACTTTACCTTATCGACGATTTTTTTGAAGGCTTCCGGGTAGTCGATAGCAATTTGGGACAAAACTTTGCGGTCAAGAGCGATCTTTTTTGCGGCTTGGGCTTTTATAAACTTGCTGTAGGTCATTCCAAGCTCTCGGACGGCGGCGTTAA
>CAZUBL010000079.1:0-1820 GCA_964618685.1 uncultured Gammaproteobacteria bacterium
CGTAGATTTGATTTTGTACTGATTTTATTTCTAGTATGAAACCGGACATATTTTTATTTGGCAAAAAAAATAGCCCCAGATTGGGGCTATTTTCCAATCCGGACTATTTAATCCTTAGTTCCCGAAAACAAAAGGATATTTAACATTTAGTGGACTATATAATATCACATCTTGACTTCGACTTCAACACCTGCCGCAAGTTCTAGATGCATTAAGGAATCAATTGTCTGGTTAGTGGGATTCACAATGTCTATGAGTCTTTTGTGAATCTTTAGGCCGAAATGCTCTCTGGCATCTTTGTCTACAAAGGTTGATTTATTCACAACATAAACCTCACTCTTTGTAGGAAGAGGAATTGGTCCGATGATCGACGCTCCTGTACGGATTGCCGCATCGACTATTTTTTGACAGGTCTCATCGATCAATCGATGATCGTACGATTTCAACCTGATCCTAATTCTTCCTTTCGGCATAATTTAAAAGTGCTTAGAAACCTACTAACCAATAATTATTTAATTATTTTGGTGACTACACCAGCACCTACTGTGTGACCACCTTCACGGACTGCGAATTTGAGTCCATCTTCCATGGCAACCGGATAGATCAATTTACCTGTTACTTTGACGTTGTCTCCAGGCATGACCATTTCGACTCCCGCGGGAAGGGTAACTTCTCCGGTGATATCGGTTGTTTTGATGTAAAACTGAGGACGATATCCTTTGAAGAATGGTGTATGTCGTCCACCTTCTTCTTTGGTAAGGATATAAATCTCGGCCTCGAATTCTGTGTGTGGAGTGATTGTTCCCGGCTTGGCAACAACCTGACCTCTCAAAACGTCAGTCTTTTCGACTCCTCTTAACAAAAGTCCGACATTGTCGCCGGCTCTGGCCTCGTCAAGTTGTTTTCTAAACATCTCGACTCCAGTAATGACGGTCTTTCTGGTTTCCTTGATTCCAACGATCTCGACTTCCTCGTTGACCTTGGCAATTCCGCGCTCTACGCGTCCGGTTACGACCGTACCTCGACCTGAAATTGTGAAGACGTCCTCAATAGGCATCAAGAACGGTTTGTCTGTGGGTCGGGTCGGTTCCGGGAAATATTCGTCAACCGTTTTCATAAGCTCCTCAATCTGCTTCATGGCTTCCGCGTCGTCTGAAAGAGCCTTAAGGGCTGATCCTCTTATGACCGGAACTTTGTCTCCCGGGAATTTATACTTTGTCAGAAGATCTCTGACTTCCATTTCGACTAGGTCAAGAATTTCCTTGTCGGCAACCATGTCTGTCTTATTCAAGAAGACGATGATTCCTGGAACGTTAACCTGGTTAGCAAGCAAGATATGTTCTCTTGTCTGAGGCATCGGACCATCTGGAGCGGAAACGACCAAGATGGCTCCGTCCATTTGGGCAGCACCTGTTATCATGTTCTTGATGTAGTCTGCGTGACCTGGAGCATCAATGTGTGCATAGTGCCTCTTGTCGGTCTCGTACTCTGAGTGATGAAGGTTGATGGTGACTCCACGAGCTCTTTCTTCAGGAGCTTTGTCGATTTCTTCGTATTTCATTGCCTTTGCCAAACCTTTTTTCGAAAGAACGTAATGAATTGCTGAAGTAAGGGTTGTCTTTCCGTGATCGACGTGTCCAATTGTACCAATATTCAAATGAGGTTTTGTCCTCTGAAAAGCATCTGCCATATTAAAAATATATTAAATTGATAATAACAAAAAGAAAGCCTCAATATTAGTGAAGCCTTATTTTTCTTTTAATTGTTTTTATGATAAAGGCAAACGGCCAAAAAGTCAAGGACAATTTTGCTATAATTTC